>JBKPHJ010000046.1:0-91652 GCA_046729835.1 Thermoproteota archaeon | reverse complement strand
TATTTTAAAAAAAGAGATTTTGAAAAAAGAGGTGAATTAATATTTTATTCCATGTCCATGCCGCCCATGCCGCCCATGCCGCCCATGCCGCCCATGCCGCCCATGCCGCCCATGCCGCCACCAGGAGGACCAGGAGGCGCTTTGGATTTGCTTGATGCTATGACGTCATCGATTCGCAAGATCATGGTTGCAGCCTCTGTAGCTGATTTAATTATTTGTTCCTTAACAACCATAGGTTCCAACACATTTTGCTTAAACATGTCTGCCACTACAGTATTCCTAACATTGATCCCTGTCCATTTGGAACCCTTGCTTTGTTTGGCACGTAATTCTGTCATTGTGTCAATAGGATCCATACCAGCATTCTCAGCTAAGGTTAGGGGGATTGTATCAAGTGCGTCAGCAAACTTTTGAACGGCAAGTTGGGCTCTGCCTTCTAGGCTACTAGACCATTGCCTTAGTTCATTTGCGATATATGATTCAGGAGCTCCTCCGCCTGCAACTATAGCCGGTTTTTCTAAGACATCCTTCGTAACCATTATCGCATCGTGTACTGACCTATCTGCTTCGTCTACAACCCTTTGTGAACCCCCACGTATCAGTATTGTGACTGCCTTCGGATTCTTACATCCTTCGATGAAGACCCATTTGTCAGTCTCAACCTTTCTTTCTTCGACTAGAGCAGCAGCGCCAAGATCTTTGCTTGAGAGATCTTCAAGATTACTGATAATCCTTGCACCTGTGGCTTTAGCTAACTTATACATATCACTTTCTTTTATTCGTCTTACAGCAACTATTCCTGATCTTGCGAGATAATGCTGTGCTATATCGTCTATACCTTTTTGACACAGAACCACATTAGCTCCTGCAGCCTTTATCTTATCCACCATACCCATCAGCATCCTATTTTCCTCCTCAAGAAACATCTGCATCTGTTGCGGATCGTTTATCCGGATTTCAGCACTCATTTCAGTTTTTTCGATCTCCAAAGCAGAGTTGATCAAAGCGATCTGTGCTCCTTCTATACGCCTAGGCATGCCTGAATGAACTACTTCCTTATCAAGAACAATCCCCTTAATGAGCTGAGTATCTCTTATGGCCCCACCTGCCTTCTTCTCAACCTTTATGTTGTCAAGGTCCACTCTCAGACCATCTTTTCCTTCAACTTTCTCTGCCACCTGTCTTACTGCATTTACTACTACTTCGCTAAGGGTTGGACTATCTTCGGAGACTAATTTTGAATCCATACTGGTTTTAGCGATCTTGATAAGCAGCTCCTTGTCAGAAGTGTCGACTTTTACAGCAATCTTTTGTAGTAACTTCAATGCCTGCTCTGAGGCCGCATTATAACCATCCACAATTACTGATGGATGAACATCTTTGTTAATTAGGTCTTCTGCCTTTTCGATTAGTGATCCGGCGAGCACCACTGAGGAAGTAGTACCGTCTCCCACTTCATTATCAACCGATTTAGAAACTTCTACCATCATCTTCCCGGCAGGATGTTGGACGTCAATCTCTTTGAGAATTGTAGCTCCGTCGTTAGTGATGGTAACATCTCCAAGAGTATCCACCAACATCTTGTCCATCCCTCTCGGCCCGAGGCTAGTCTTGACAACTTCTGCCACCAGCTTTGCTGCACTAATATTATTCTTCTGAGCTTCCTTGCCCTTGTTCTCTCTTGTTCCTTCCTTTAAAATTATCACTGGCATTCCACCAGCTGTAGTTTGAATTGACATATCTTCTATTCACCTAGTAGAATAATACTGGTTTATCAAGCCACTTATTTGTTTTTCTTCTTGAGTGACCTTGAACATCAAGGATCTGCGTTACTTTATCCCTAATTTCCGTTGCTTTTCCATAAATTTTCTTCTAAATCTCGGGATTTCAATTAAAGACCTTTCATGGGTACCTTCGCCAACTCTCTCTAGGAAATCCGAAACCTCTACTTCAAATAGTACCCTTCTTCCCTCAAAGGCAAGAATTTTAGCTCTCACAATGATTTCTGCACCTACTGGGGTAGCCGCTAGGTGCTTTATATTCACTAAAGTCCCTACCGAATCCCACGTACTATCCACTATACAATTTTCTTTAAGAAGGAGCCTACATGTCTCTTCCATCTCAGAAATCATAGAAGGAGTAGACAGGACATTCTCTCCTTCCCATAAGAAGCTCGTTGTCTGATTAGAAGCGACTTTAAAGCGCCTCTGTTTCTCAACTCCGATTTTGGCCAAATAGCTCACAGCTATTAATCACAAAAGATATCCATATTATTATTGTCATCGTCACCATTACTATCCTCATCATTTTACTCGAAAAAGGATTGAACACAATATTGTAATGTGTTCAACGAGGGAACTATCATGACTATACATGGGGCTATATTGTTTGTCTGAAATTACTGTCCGCTCTTTCCTACAAAGAAATACAATCATACCTCTGAACCGGGTAAGGACAAGCATAAAATTGATCGCTCTGCGAATGTTGTCTTACGAATAATTGAAAGATTACAACTATCTAAACAATCAAAGTACAAAAGCCTGACTCAAGAACAAGAATAAAAATAAAGATACGAGCCCGAGGTCGTTTATGAATGACGTCGTGCACCTGATATTACTGCAAACACCAGTCCTACTGCAAGGCCAAATGCTAACGGAACCCATACCCCAAAGCTTTCAGGTGAGAAAACAATTACTTGTTTTAGCAATGCTTCGAACATTACTTATTGAAATATAGGACTTAGTATATTAGATTTACTCTGAATATCGTTTATTTCGTAGTAGATCTGTCGTAATGCTGATAAAGCATTGCTAGTCGTACTCCTTGAATTCTTAAGATTCTTAGGATTCTAGGCGAGGTAACTCAGATAACTCACACGGTGTCCTTAAATTACCCTTCGATTTCAGTGTACAATATGAAAATGCAGAAGGAGTTTCGGAAATTCTGCCCCAAATGTAAAACTCATACTACACAATCTATCGCGATTTATAAGAAAGGAAAGGACAGAAAGATGGCGTTAGGTGCTAGAAGGCACGCTGAAGACAAGAAAGGCTATGGAGGACAGAAATTCCCTGAACTCAAGAGAACGGCCAAGACTTCAAAGAAAATCACTTTGAGATACACATGTAAGAATTGCCAAAGAAAAACGATGAAAGAAGGAATGAGGATCCGCAAATTGGAGATCCTACCTTAGTTGAGGTAGAATGCCTTATGAAGAGAGATATGATCCTTATACCCAAACCTCACAGTAACTTCATTCAAATCCAGTGCCACCAATGCGACGAAAAGAGAATCGTGTTTAGCCACGCTACTGTAGACATTTACTGCAAGAAATGTGGTGCAATGTTAGCAAGAAGAGCCGCGTCTAAGGCAAAGATCTTGGGCAAAGTCATAAGCAACCTTGATTAACACTGTCAAGTAGATGTTCGGCAAATCTTAGATCTTTTGCAGTATTAATATTGACGGCAACCTGTATTTCGTTCATGATTGAAAAGCGTTCTGTGTATGATTTGTCATTGAAGTGCATGCCCACATAGAAGCCACATACTCCTGTGTAACAGTATTCCTTCTTGCCAATAGCAAACATGGAATTGCATGTTAGGCCAACAGAGCTGAGAAATGATCTTTCAGTAATGGCTGCTATGCATGTATTTCGAATAGCAGGCGTACATTGGCGAACCAATTTCTTGACCGTAGTTGTATCAAGCAATGCTAAATCAGATGGAAATGTAAAAACCTTCTGTTCCACCATTGAACTCAGTGTATAGGATAAATCTCTAGAATAACCTAGACCTTCCTTAACAATAACTTCAATTTTATTAACATTTTTATATTTTTTTTTCAAAAGCTCTGTAGTGTATGGTGAGTTATGACTAGAGACACACACAATCTTGTTAAATTGCCCAGATGAAATCACTGCATGCAAGACCCTCTCAATTAAGGTTTTGCCTCTTATACAAGCTAGTGGTTTTTCAATTTTTTTTTGGGTAATGAATCTCGAGCCTGTACCTCCACACATTATCAAAGCTATCATAGGGAGATCAGTCCAGAGACTGAAGATAATGCAAAGAGACACGTTAATCTAACGACCTCATTTGATGCTCCCAAAACATCTCCAGAGATCCCCCCAAAGCTTACTCGGGAGATATATAGGATTACCGTCGTCACAACAAATGCTATTATCAAGGTAAGGAAACCATCATACCCGCCTGCAATGTATACGAGCAGCAGCGTTACAATAGTACTAACGATAAATTTGCTTCGGCTTTTCATAGCTGACACGAACGAAGAACTTAATCCGTCCCAGGCCGATTTGCCGAAATATGCTTGTATTACCATCATGTATTTTGCGATCACTTCAGAAGTCACCAGAAATGCTAGGAGAATAAGTCCATCACGAATCCCTGATAGTGCTACGAAAATTCCGATAAAATACAAGATCAAAGCTGTTGCACCAGCCGATCCAATTGAATGGTCATGCATGGCTCTACTTTTCGATTCCCTTCCGCCCTTAGCCATCAAACCATCGCCAAAATCTGCTAATGCATCCGTATGGTGCAAGCCAGTTATCACAGTGATGAATAAAATAATTAAGAGACTTGTCAATTGGGGTTCGAACAGAATCGACAGACCATAGCCGAGAGAGCCTGCCAATGTTCCAATCAGTGCACCGACAAGCGGAAACAAGTACATATTCGTTGCCGTGTACTTGATATCAATTGGACTTTGGAGTTTGTTTCGAGCAGTGGGGATTACGGTCAAGAAAGAAATAACTACTATGAGCGGCTTAAATACCAAATAATATAACCCACCAACCCATATAGGATAACATCAGAAGAAGTGGAAGAGAGAAAGCCAAACAAAAAAGAGCAGTTGTTATCTTCATTATTTTTACGGCGAGCATGCATTTCTCGATTGTTATCTGTTCAATTTCATCACCCAGAGAATAACTTCCCAATTTCTCAAGCTTGACCCTCAAAGCGCCAGCCATAGAACTCATAGGGTATCCAGCATTGACGCTAGATGTTATGTGATGATCCCGCAAGAGGACTAAAAGTGAATTCTTCCAATCTGCTTGTACTATTACAGCTGATACTACCATCAAGTACCCGGTTATGCGCGCTGGTAAGAAATTGAAAATAGTATCTAACTTGGCAGACATCCATCCTATATCTTTGAAGTAGGGATCCTTATATCCTATCAGAGAGTCTAATGTATTTACTACTCTAAAGGCGATACAACCCATAGGCCCTAGTATGGAATAGAAAAACAATGGTGATATTATTCCATCGACAGTACTTTCACTAATGCATTCAATAGTTGCGGACAGGATATAATTTTCATTCAGGTTCTTTGTATCCCTCCTTACTATCATTGATAGGCTGTATCTAGCCTCCCCCAAGTCACCAACCTGTACTGACCGAATTATTTCAGTAACACATCTTTCCATCCCATTCAACGCTATCGATATTTTTAACAAAATTGCAAAGACAATCAATGCAGCAAATATACTCAAAAAAAGGACTGTCAAGTAGGCTAATACTTCTATCAACAACGCAATGACAATAATTACACTGCAGGAAAACACAATTCCGTTAATCTTTTCATTTCTTGTATGGAAATTGGGGCTAACTGCGTTTCCCTTGTACTTCAATTGTGGAATCGCATATTGCACCGCTATTCCGAACCATGAGACAGGATGGTACCTATTTCTTGGGTCTCCTAATACTATATCTAGGAGAATCCCTGCTGCCAAACCTCCTGCCAAAAGAAGAAACTGACCATCAAACATGTTCTAATTCAAGTATATCCTTTGATATTTTCTCGATGTCAATCATTGGTCTTATAGCTCTTACAAGATTCTGGATTCGATCCTCTAAAAGGTTGTTCAAGGTAGTATTAGTGTAATCTGATTCTAGAGCATCTAACGAATCCTCTTGAGGCAGCTCTACTTTTACCTTAGAGATAATGCCAAAGAATTTCTTGTTTGTCATCATCTCAACGGTTGAGATGGCCGTTTCTAGGAGTGATTCATCCCCCAGAAACTTGTTTATGATGAATCCTTTAACGAGTCGCCGGTCAGAGGGCCTTAGAAGCAGCATTGTCCCTACGATATTTGCAAAACATCCTCCTCTCTCGATATCGGCTACAATGATAACCGGAGCTTTTACTTTCTCTGCGAGAATCATATTTGCCACATCGTATTCTCGTATGTTGATTTCGGCTGGCGATCCAGCTCCCTCTATAATTACAATATCATTCTCCTTTCTAAGGCTACTCAATGAATTTAGGATTATTGGCAAGGCATTTTGTAACACAAATTTTTCGTAATAATCCTTGGCATGCATCAGGCCGCGAGAATATCCCTCTACTATTACGTCACTTACATAGTTCCCTCGCGGTTCGAGCAATATCGGGTTCATTCTTACATCAGGATTTTTTCTAGACGCGGCTGCTTGAACTGCTTGAGCCACAGAGATTTTCTCTGAAGAGTCTTCAATCTTGTAAATTCTCGAAGACATATTCTGAGACTTAAATGGTGCTACTCTGTATCCTATATCTGCGAAGATCCTACATAATACAGTAACGATCGTAGTTTTCCCTGACCCTGAACCTGTCCCTTGAATCATTATAATTTTTGCAGTCATGAATCCATCATTTTCAGAGAGTCCAGAAGAATGACATTTTCGTTACGTTTTTTTACAGCAACTCGGATGTATCTACCATCCATCCCAGTGAATGTACTGCAATCCCTAACCAATATTCCTCTATTATTGAGGAGATAATCGCGCACCTCGACTGAGCTCACGTTTGATACACGAATTAAAAAGAAGTTGACATCAGATTGCAGCGGAGAGAATCTATTCATCTTATGTAGTTCGTTCATCATAAAAGATCTTTCACGTCTAATCAATCGTTTGGATTTCTCTAAGTATGATCTGTCTTTTAAGACCATCATTCCTAGTCTTTGAGCAAGACCGTTTACATTCCAAGAGATCTTATTCTCCAACATACGAGCAATTATATTTGGACTACATATACAATAACCCAGTCTAATGCCGGCTAGACTGAATGATTTTGTCAACGATCTCAGAATGATAACATTATTATGATCAGTAACCATTTCGATCATGCTATTTTTTTTATCTCCATCGTCAACTAATTCAATAAAACATTCATCGATGAAGATATAAGTATCTGAATCAGCATCATCAATTATCTTTCGAATAGATGTAGAAGATAGTAGCCCGGTAGGATTGTTCGGATTACAAAGGAAGATCGCATCACAACTTGTCGCTAATTCATCTAACATGCGTTCCGTATCGAGTTTCCAATTCTTTAACGGAACAAACTTGACTTTTGCTCCTACCCTTCTTGCTGACAATTCATATTCACAAAAAGTGGGTGAAGGAATAACTACTTTCTTGCGGAGGAAGGTACGAGCGAAAATATGAATCAGTTCTGTAGCACCGTTACCAATCAAGAGCCATGATGGGTCGAGACCTATTTTCAGGTAATCTAAAATACTATTCTTTAGTTCCCCACAGAAAGGATCGGGATAAATGGTACATAGATTTCGTAATTCCTTACTTATTTCATGCAGTACACTTTTAGAAATTCCTAAAGGATTGATACTTGAGCTGAAATCTAGCTGCACCATCTTGGGGTCAACAGAATATACTCCTCCATGAGCACAGTCTTGGCGACTCTTATGATCCGTCATTGTCTTCACGTCATAACTATTTTTTTCTAGCATTGTAAATGCAGATATCAGATATCATGAAATATTGGTCATTAATTTCTATCCTTGTCAACATCTAAGACATGAAAAGATTATTAATTGTAGCTGATTAAGTCACACTGATGTTAAAGGTAGCACTAATCGGCGCCACAGGAGCGGTAGGTCAAGAGTTTGTAATGGCGCTAAATGAGCATCCATGGTTTGAATTATCTGCGATGGTCTCGTCTCCGAGATCAGCCGGGAAAAAGTATGTAGATTCTTTACGAGATCCAGCCTCTGGAGTCCTGAAATGGCATAACAGGAACGAAATTCCGGAATATGCTCGTGATATGGTAATTACCACTGTCGATCATATTAAACCAGAAACGTTTGACCTGGTTTTTACCGCATTGGAATCTGATGATGCGCTCAAGATTGAACCTAATTTTGCTAAATCTGTACCTGTTATAAGTACTGCTGCTGCATTTAGATACGAAAGCGATGTACCCATAATTATACCCGGAATAAATGACAATCATATCGAGCTACTGAATGCACAGAAAAAGCACAGGAAGTGGGAAGGATTCATATGCCCATTACCGAACTGCACTACTACCGGACTCGCAATCACGCTCAAACCTATTATGGAAAATGCGGGCCTACAAAGTGTCATCATGACTTCAATGCAAGCTCTTTCAGGCGCAGGTAGGTCACCTGGAGTTGTCGCTCTAGATATTCTGGACAATGTGATACCATATATTCCTAAAGAAGAAGAGAAAGTCCAAGTAGAGACTAAGAAGATTCTCGGTAACCTCAATAATGAGTCAAAGTCAATTGACCCGGCTGCTTTCAAGGTCAGCTGCACTTGTACTCGAGTCCCTGTACTGGATGGTCACACGGAAGCAGTATTTATCGAGACTCAGAACTCTTTGGAACCCAATGCGGTCAAGCAACTAATGTTAAACTTCTCAGAATCGGTAACAATAAAAGGATTGCCTTCCGCTCCAAGAGACTACATTATTGTCCACGACGATCCTACTAGGCCACAGCCTCGAGTTGATCGAGAGATCAATGACGGCATGACAACCGTCGTTGGGAGATTAAGAAAAGACTCTGTTTTTGACAAGGGTATAAAATATGTATTACTTTCGCATAACGAAAAGATGGGATCTGCAAAAGGAGCAGTTTTATTGGCGGAGTTGCTAAAAGATAAAAGGATTCTTTAATCTTTTTTTATTCTTCTAAAAAACACCGCCTTATTTTGAAAATAATACATTTATTAACCCCCTTTGGATGTAAAGAAAACTGAGAGGGATATGGGTAGAATAGACGACCTTGACTTAAAGATACTCAGCGAGCTCTCAAGAGATGCCAGTATCTCTGTTCCAAAGCTTTCAAAATCAATAAATGTTAATTCCTCAGTCGTATATAGCAGAATAAAAAGGCTCCTAAAAATGGGTCTTATAAAAAAATTTACCATTGTGATTAATGATGAAGCACTGGGTTTCAATGTTAGGGCCCTTACTGGAATAAATATGGATTCTAAGATGAGGGATAATGTTCTTAACGAATTGTTCAAGATTCCAGAAGTAAGAGAAGTAGCAGAGGTGACAGGGAGATTTGATATACTCGTAACTATGAGCTCCCGATCACTAGACGAGATGCATCATTTGATATCAGAGAAGGTGGGAAGAATAGAAGGTGTTCAGAGGACGGAGACATTTATAGAAATGCGCAAGACTCTAAGAGAATTGCTCTATTCACATTCAATGTCTAAGTAATCAATTCTTGATCGCAATCTCTAATGAATAGCAGTATACGATATTATTATATTTAGTTGATTACAGTCAACATACGAAGGATAATAATAAATGGATACCTTGACCACTTCCGCATCTATAGGTAGAGTTTTTAGAGATTATTACGAGCTTACAAAGCCCAAAATATGGTATCTACTAGTCTTTACTGCTTTCGCTTCCGCGCTTACTGCCTCTTTTCTGTTTAACATCCCGACGAACCCATTGATGTGGACTCTATTGATTGTTGGAGTAGCAGCAGGATCTGCAGCTGCGGATACATTGACAGGGTATAACGATCGCGACATTGATGCAATTATGGACCGGACTAAGGCCCGTCCTATTCCTTCAGGAAGGATATCCCCAAGAAATGCTTTTATTTTTGGCATCATCCTCGCTGCAATATCCCTTGCTTGCTCATGGTTTTTGAATATCTATGCATTCGCGCTGATGGCATTTGGTTTGTTTGATAACATCATTGTCTATAGCAAATGGCTAAAACGAACTAGTCAAGCTAACATTATTCTCGGGGGGTTTTCCGGAGGAGCCCCAGCGATGATCGGGTATGTCTCAGTCACGACTCAAAGCTTAGAGATTGGGATCATTATGGCAGGATTGGTATTCTTATGGATTCCAACCCATATTTGGAGCCTTGCGTTGCATTCAAAGAAAGATTATGCCAAGGCAGGAATACCAATGCTGCCTGTTGTTCAGGGCGAGAAGAGATCGGTTAGGATCATTGCAGCAACTACGATATTAATGGTCCTTTTTAGTATCTTTCCATTTTTTCTCAACAAATTTGGGATAGTCTATGTTTCAACTGCTGTCGTATTCGGTGCCGCTATGTTTGCTTTGTCACTGTGGTTATTAATAAGACCGAGTGAGAAGACTGCATGGACAGTCTTCAAATTTTCCAGTCCTTACCTGACAGCGATCTTTATAGCTTTTGTGATTGATGCCTTTTTGCACTAGAGATCGCCATTGGATGGTTGGTTACCTATTATGCAAAATCTTTTCACATTCATAAACTAGTCGAGCTACTACTACATGTGCTTCGAGTCTCATTTTTGATATACTAAATAAACCAGTGAATTTGCCTGTTGTTGTTTCTGAAAAATGCCCTTTGGGAAAGCCGCCTATTACAAATGCACAGGATGAAGAGTTTAAGGAAAGAGCATCGGATACAACTTTTTCTATGGTTGAAGTTGCTCCAATGGTAGAAAAGCCTATCACTTGTCTAGGCCTAATTATGTCATCTATCAATTGCTTAAAGGATACTCCTTCATTCAATTCCAATAAAGGATAGTTCTCATTTCTACTCATTACCGTCTTCTTGTTAAAGAGATCTATCATTAGACCATCGAATCTAGAGTATGATTTGGGAAATCGCACTCGTTCCCCTATCAGAATGCTATTGTTATCAACAGTTGATATGTATACTCTAATCTGATTATTGATATACAGTGGAGAAGCCAATACAGTTTCCAATGAGAAATGTACTATGTCAGGCCTGCCGCGTTTCGAAAAGGACTCTTCATCCTTCATTGCGGCATGATGATAGCTTCTATCCAAAAGTGTTTCGCCAGGATCCCTTCCAAGTCTAGCTGCATGAGCCTTCACTGCTGGGTGATTTCGCAAGTGTGCAGGCACCAGTTCCAATGAAGCCTCTGCAACGATTAGAGAATATCTATTTTCATGCTTCATACAGTAAGATAAAGACAAGATTCAAGATACACATATAATAAATCTATGTAAATTATCCCAATTCGGTTTTTTCTCAATCTTTGTTCTTGGTAAAGATCATTTACGGTTTACAATAGTCAAGTCAAATTTTGGAAATCATGATGATTGCCGCGCGATCCTTGTCGGCAGTAAAAGTAAATAAGGAATGATTTATCTAGCCCGTTAGGAAATGTATTGCCATATCCTCTAAAAGACGTAACTTAGTGACAGCAAATGAACGGATAGATATTCTAATTGACATCGCATTGGAATATTCAAAGATAGACGACAACCTGGCAAGCACTCAAGCTCAGCAGGCAAGAAAGATTGCAATGAGGGTTCGTACAAGACTTCCTTATCAATTCAGACAGCTCTTTTGCAAGAAATGCAAAGAATTCATAATTCCAGGGAAGAGTTCGAGAATTAGATTAGGACGTTCCAATATAAAATGTATCAGAATTAGCTGCCATCGATGTGGTCACATATATCGCAAAGTATTATCGTCCTAGCATCTCCAACCAAGATATTTGCAGGTGATATTATTGATAATATTGAACTGAACCAGAAGACAATCATATGAGAGACAACATGTTTTAGCACGATTAGGAAAGATCCAAATCAGATTTATGATCTTAAGCGCTCACAGATGATAGACCTTAATTGTAGATTTGAAAGGGTATTGATAATAATTTATAAGGGCTCAGAAGAGGCTAATATAGTGTATCATGGCAAAGGTGTATGATATCCCAGCTACTGATCTAATTACTAAGCTCGCTGAGCAATTAAGAAAGGATAAAAAGATTGAGCCTCCAGTTTGGTCAGCATATGTGAAGACAGGTTCGCATGTGGAAAAGATTCCTCAAAATAAGGACTGGTGGTATATCAGATGCGCCTCGCTTATAAGAAAGGTTTATCTGCATGGTCCATTAGGCACATCTGAGCTACGAAGTATGTACGGAGGAAGGAAGAGAGTTGGTTATAACCTGGATCACCATCGAGATGCCGGTGGTTCTATTATCAGAAAGGCGTTGCAACAGCTGGAATCGGCTGGATATTTGGCAAAGAAAAAACAAGGGAGACTTATGAGTGATGAGGGAATGAAGAAGGTCGATAGACTTGCGACAGAGATTTTTAAAGAGATCCATAGAATTCCGAATCTCCAAAGATATGCTTGATATGCTTAAAGAGAAAGGCAAACAAGAATGTCTGTAAACCAACCACCACCCTCTGAGCCAAATGAAGAAGAGATAAAAAGACGTGAGGCTGAATCTGCAATGCGACAGCGTGCTCTAACGGTTCTTTTAGATCAGACTGCGAGGCAAAGGCTGAACAACATTAGAATGGTCAAACCAGAACTAGCTACCTCTGTAGAGAATTATCTAATAAACGCAGCTTCTTCTGGAAGGTTGAATAGAGCCTTAACCGACGATGAACTTAAGCAAATCCTGTTGAATATTCGACAGCCGAGAAAAGAATTCAAGATAAATAGGATCTAAAATAAAAACCCTGGCTAGACGTTTGTCAAATCTAAACCCTGTCTGTAGGCTACTCTATTATTTCACCCACTTTCAGATGGTTTTCTTGAGTTAACTATATTAAGTCTAGTGAGCGTTGTCAATTTCATGAAAGCAGCCGTATTTAGGGAGTATAACAAGGATCCCACCAAGAATATCAAGATCGAAGATGTTGATATGCCCAAACTGAGGCACAATGAGGTTATGATAAAAGTGGAAGCCGCAGCATATAACTATAATGATCTTTGGGCAATTTGGGGAGACCCTATTAAGGTGCCTCTGCCACATATTTCTGGTAGTGATGTCGCAGGCTCTGTAGTCGAAGTCGGTGAAGACGTTGCGAGGATAAAGGTTGGAGATCGTGTGGTATCTCACTCCAATATGAGTTGCAGGGTATGTGACTTGTGTACTTCTGGTCGTGAATATGACTGTGCTGAAAGAACAATTTGGGGATTTCAAACAGGGCCTTTATGGGGAGGCTTTGCACAATATGCTCATCTGCCTGAAGTTAACGTGGCAAAGTTGCCCGACAACGTGTCATTCATTGACGCAGCGGCAATGTCTATGGTAGGAATGACTGCATGGCACATGTTAGTTGGAAGGGCAAAGATTATACCGGGCCAAACGGTGTTAATTATGGGCGGTACCAGCGGAGTAGGGATGGCTGGAATTCAGATATCAAAGTTGTATAATTGTGACGTCATTGCTACAGCAGGAAACAAAGAAAAGATGGACAAATGTTTAGAATTGGGGGCAGATAATGTAGTCAATCACAGAGAGCCAGATTGGTCCAAAAAGGTGAGGGAAATTACAAACAAGCAGGGTGTTGATGTAGTGTTTGAACATATCGGCAAAGCTACTTTTGCCCAAGAAGTATCTCTTCTCAAGATGGGTGGAACATTGGTCGCCACTGGAGCAACAACCGGATATGATTCTTCAATAGATCTGAGGTATCTCTTCTTCAAAGGTACTAATCTACTTGGTTCAACTCAAGGAACGAAAGAAGAATTAGAAGAAGTAATCCACTGGACGAGTAGAGGCAAGATTAAACCACTAATCAGCACTGTCCTACCATTCAGTGACATGGCACGAGGTCATGTCATGATGGCAAACGCCGAACAAATAGGAAAGATAATGACAACTCCTCACAGCCTCTAGGTCTATCCAATGTGAATGTTCAGGACGCTATTATTCATTCCTGGGAACAACAGAAAGTTCATTGAGAAAGCTAAATTCCTGAATGCAGATATTATCTGCTTTGATCTGGAGGATTCGGTTCCCTTAAATGAAAAGCAGTTAGCTAGAAAACTAGTATCTGAAGCATTGGATAAGAAAGACGACCATGGCAACAGAAACGTGTACGTTCGCATAAATTCACACGAATCAGATCTGGCGATCCAAGATCTTGCTTCCATTGTAAGTAATGAGATAGACGGAATCGTGGTTCCCAAAGTAAATGATGAGATTGAAGTGAACCACCTCTCTCAAGAATTGATTGAATTAGAAGGTCAGAAGGCCATAGACAAGAAGATTCGAATAATGGCGTCAATAGAATCTGCACAAGGAGTAGTCAACTCGTATTCAATAGCACGAGCCAATTCAAGGGTCAACATGTTGGTATTTGGGGTTTTTGACTTTCTCTACGATATGCGGTTAGATTATGTTCAAGATGGAATTGAATATTCTTTCGCACGTGCAAAGATTCCCATAGATGCAAGGGCTGCTGGGATTGGCGCAATTGACGCAATCTGGCAGAAGGTTGATGATATTGAAGGTCTAATCAAAGATGCTGCGACGGCAAAAAGATTAGGGTATTGGGGAAAATGTATCATTCATCCTAAACAGTTAGAACCCGTAACCAGGGTATTTGTTCCAAGTAATAATGAAATTGATTGGGCAAAAAAGGTTGTGGCAGCCTTGGGAGACACGATGGAGAAGGGAAGAGGTAAGGGGGCTGTAACTGTCGATGGAAGAATGATTGATGCCGTTCACTATAAGCAAGCTAGATCTATATTGGAGACCTTGAATTCTGCTGATATATGATCGGATCATTCTATTCAGTTGTTCTGAGCAGAGAGCATTACATAGGACTCAATTTCAAACGGCTTAGCCACGTTTTGTAATTATTACGATCATCGGCGAAATTCTAGGCATTGTTTGCCACAAGATACTTTAACACCACAACACCACAACACCACAACACCACAACCCATTTCACCTGTTGTACGCTGTCCGTAATTGATGGATGAAGGATGGCTTTTCGCTGTTGCATCAGATTTCGATGGATTGTTGCAATAACACGTCATCCGGGTGGTATTGAACATCGTTTTTATAATAGATTCTCATAACTTCAGGTCCATGTGTCAGATTACAGTTACAAGAACATGTAGTAAATTTAATATATCCCAACCTATGCCTTTATTGAGTATATTTTAGGAGAATAGAAGATATGTCAATTCAACAGGGTACAGCTGGCGGAATGCCAGTCTTGATATTGAAGGAGGGCGCGACCCAGACTAAGGGTCGTGATGCTCAGAAAAATAACATAACTGCAGCAAAGCTAATCGCAGAGGTCGTACGATCGAGTTTAGGTCCAAGAGGTATGGACAAAATGCTCGTGGATTCTCTTGGAGATGTGACCATCACTAATGATGGGGCCATAATTCTCAAAGAGATTGACGTCCAACATCCAGCTGCAAAGATGATGGTAGAAGTCGCTAAATCAGTCGATAATGAAGTTGGAGATGGCACAACCTCTGCGGTCGTACTAGCTGGAGCGCTAATAGAGAAAGCAGAAGAGTTAATCGGAAAGGATGTCCATCCAACGATTATTGTTGATGGGTACAGAAGAAGTGCAATCAAAGCGATCGAGATACTCAATAGTCTCGCGATCAAAGTACATGGTAATGAGAAAGATCAACTCACAAAGATCGCCAAGACATCAATGCAGACAAAATTAGTTTCGAAGGAATCTGATCAATTGGCGGAGCTAGTAGTCATTGCATCCCTTCAAGTAGCGGAGAAATCGGCTGATGGATATCATGTAGACCTCGATAATATCAAGGTCGAGAAGAAGGCTGGTGGATCTCTGCGAGATACTCAATTGATCAAGGGAATAGTGCTTGATAAAGAAGTCGTGCATGGTGGAATGCCCAAGCGGCTGGATAAAGCAAAACTTGCTCTGATTAATTCAGCTCTTGAAATAGAAAAGACCGAATTTGATGCAAAGATCAACATCAGCTCCCCTGATCAGATGAAGATGTTTCTTGAGGAAGAAAATAGGATGTTGAAAAATATGGTGGACAAAATCATTGCCGCAGGTGCCAACGTTGTCGTGTGTCAGAAAGGTATTGATGACGTAGCACAACACTATCTAGCAAGGGCTAACGTTATGGCCGTACGTAGAGTGAAAGAAAGTGATATGACAAAACTCTCTAAAGCGTCAGGCGCAAGAATCGTGAGCAATCTTGAAGATCTCTCAAGCAAAGACCTTGGTTATGCCGAATTAGTTGAGGAACGAAAGGTTGAGAACGACAAATGGGTCTTTATCGAAGGAAGTAAGAATCCTAAGGCAGTCACAATACTGATACGTGGGGGTTCACAAAGGGTTGTAGACGAAGCAGAGAGGTCATTCCACGATGCTTTGAGTGTAACTAAGGATGTCTTAGAAAAGCCTGCCATAGTTGCAGGCGGAGGATCACCTGAAGCATATGTAGCGGGAAAATTGCGCGACTGGGTGAGCACTCTTTCTGGTAGAGAGCAGCTTGCTGCTGAGAAGTTTGCTGAATCGTTAGAAGTGATCCCACTTACATTAGCTCAGAATGCAGGCATGGACCCAATTGATGCAATGACTGACTTGAGGGCTAGACAATCAAAGGGCTCCAGATGGACTGGTATAGATGCAAGAAATGCAAAAATTGCAGACATATCCAGGATAGAGATACTCGAACCCCTTGTGGTCAAGGAACAAATAATCAAATCAGCTACAGAGGCTGCATCCATGCTCCTGCGTATCGATGATGTTATAGCTGCAAGCAAATCGGCTGGAGGTCCCCCAGGTGGCGGTATGCCTCCAGGTGGTATGGGCGGTATGGGCGATATGTGATCAACCGATCACCACAATCACCATTACAACCATCAGGAGGCGTCAAGATTCTTTTTTTGGTTTCGTTTACTCTGATTACCTCATTTTATTTTTCGAGATAAGTAATCCGCTCAGATGCTACTCACTAAATTTCAGTTCTGCATCAATTATATCTTTTATGAAGGAACCAGTCTGCTCCAAACTGTGTAATTTGACTAAATAATCTCTCCAAGATATCTCTCCATAGGCTTTCTTCCAAAGGTCATATCCTGATATTAATTTCTGATGTGACATGCTGTGATATTCACAATATTTTTCTGAAGCGGTTTCCCTAAAACAATGAATACACTTAGCCGTGTTCGTCGTCATTGATTATGAATTACCAGCCAAGTGCGAAAAAATTGAACGTGTTTTTAAACACTAAAAAGTCATTCAATCACTTGGCCTAGTTTGAGCGGAACACTTAAGGGCTCAGATATGCGGGTCTGTTTTGATGGATCGGTAAATGTGACTACAGCTGTAACATTTGTTAGAGACTTATCTGTGAAAGTAGTGGCAAGTTGAATAGTACCTGTCTCATTTGCGGTTATTGGTGAAGGAAAAGAGGATGTTTTAATCAAAGTTTTATTTGCAGCGTATATCTCCATAATAGCGTTTATAGGCTTGTTGACGACGTCAGGGTTTGATGCATTATAGTCTACCAACAGCTTTATTTGATTCCCTTCATCTACTGTTAATGGTATGTAATGTGCGGACGCAAGCTTTTCTGAGATGCTTTTAGGACCTTCAGTTGTTAGATTAGATGTCAGCTCCGTGGTGGTTTGTTGCTGAGAAGGGCCGCCAGCACTAGATTGGTTTCCTTGCTGAATTTGAATTTCGGGGAGATCTGTGCCAGGAAGAATAGTTACCTGGGCAACAACGGGAGAAGAAGCAAACAGCATTGCAATCAAGGGAACTGTAACTGCCAACACTCTTGTCAAATTTAATGACATAAACTCATTCTGATGTTAATCAAATATATATTTTATATTCAATAATTTTTGATGAATTTGTCATAGTTGAGGATTCATACTACGTCTACATCATGAGGAAGGCTTTCTGTATATCCGGCAGAAGTGATTTTTATAAACTTTGCATTCTTTTGCATTTCTATAACTGTTTTTGCACCACAGTAGCTAAGTCCAGAACGTATACCTCCGACCACCTGTCTGATGATATCTACTACGCTTCCTTTGTAATTTACCATCGCTTCTACCCCTTCAGGCACATAATCGTTCAAATCATCGGATTCGATTAACTGTGAGCCCTCTTCCCTATACTTTCTACCTAAAGAAGCATAAAAGGAAGCCATCCCTCGGTACATTTTAAACTTCTTACCGTTCTTCACTATTGTCTTACCAGGGCTTTCATCTGTGCCGCCAAATAGGCTTCCAACCATAACCGAAGAGGCCCCTGCAGCAAGGGCTTTAGTGGCATCACCTGATGTTCTTATTCCACCATCAGAGATCATGGGAATGTTATAATCCCTGGTTACTTTCGCGCTGTCTATTACTGCCGTTATTTGGGGTACTCCAGATCCTGTGATAACTCGGGTAATGCAGATGGACCCAGAACCAACCCCTACCTTCACGGCGTCTACCCCAGCCTGTATAAGATCCTTTGAGCCATCTCCTGTTGCTACATTCCCTGCTATAAGCTCGCAACTCGGGAATGCCTTCTTTATCATTTTTACCGCATTTATAGCATTATCACTATGACCGTGCGCTATATCAACTACTATTACATCAGCTCCTGCATCTAGCAATGTCTCAGTCCTCTCTAGAAAGTCACCTTTGACACCTACGGCTGCTCCTACAAGTAATCGTCCTTTCTTATCTTTTGAAGCATATGGGTACTGCTCCATCTTGATAATGTCTTTACTTGTAATTAAACCCACTATATGATATTTGGTATCGACTACAGGTAGTTTTTCTATCCTATGCTTGTGTAGTATTTCCTTAGCTTCTTCTATAGTTATACCCTGTCGAGCAGTGATTACGTCTTTGCTCATTGATTCAGATACCTTCTTCTCCGAGTTACTTTCAAACGTTATATCTCGTCTGGTAATAATGCCCACTAGCTTGTTGTCCTCATCTTCCACTAGTAAACCAGATACTTCACGATCGGTCATCATTTGTACAGCAGCTGCAACATTCATCTTCCTGCTAATCGTGTATGGCTGTTCAATCATGACTGATTCAGATCTTTTAACTCTCAAGACTTCATCAACTTGATCTGCTATAGTCATGAATCTATGTATAATCCCTATTCCACCCTCTCTAGCCAGAGCGATCGCCATTCCTGACTCGGTTATTGTATCCATATTTGCGCTGATTAGCGGGATATTAAGAAAAATATTGCGAGATAATCTTGTCCTTAAATCGGTTTGGCTTCGGGAAATTATGTGTGATCTAGTGGGAATAATAAGTACGTCATCAAAAGTTAGTCCCTCTGGAATCTCCAAATAATACCTTATTAACGTGTCCAATATAGAGATTATAAGTTTTGCCTCAATATTTTTAATGAGGTGTGACCCAGATAAGGCATTTTCTAGGATACTTGTATGGATCGAGGAGAAAAACTCGGCTGTTTTGTATTGCATGTATATTTAGATAATTTCCCATTAATAGTAGAAGGATTAAGCATAGAAAAATACCAACAGATTAAAATAATATTCCGTCAAAAATTTTATGCTGCAGAGGTATGATTATAATCTTTGAAAGGCGCAAAATATAATATTGCAATATTCGATACATTTAAGACTCGAAAGAACAAGTTCACTGGAGAAGCCAAAAGACAGAGAGGAATTATAGCTCATCTAGCTACCGAACAGAGCCCAGAATTACGAACAAGAACATCCATTGCTCACGTAATAGCCAAAAAACATGGAATACTATGGCAAAACATCTATTCAGGAATTTTTCGAGACCTTGATGAGGTCCTCATCCCGTCTGGGGTAGTGAAGGAGGGAGGAAGGCTCCCTTTAAGGCGTGGACCCAGAGCCCTGCAATTGGAGGGAGTGCCTTTCTATGAATTAACTGATGCTGGATTACTAGTGGCATCATCTATCCAGGAGTTAGCGAAAGAACATAGAACGAAATCCTTGGAAGCTTTTATTGGTTCACTGAAACCTGTAGGCAAGGAAGAAAAGATACTTTGTGACGGTATACTTCTTCTTATGTGCATTGCTCCTTCTTTTGTATCAAAAATAATCAATCAATACATTCATTCGTATAGTATTGGACTGGTAAATAGCATTACACCTATGAACGTAGAAAACTTTAGATCGGTAATTTCTGACCAGATAGGTGTCGAAAGAGAATTGCTTGATGCATTTGTCAATTCAAACGAGGATCAGCAGAGTCTTATTAGGAATTTTATGACACTTCTCACATAAGTTAGTTAAAATGTTTATCGCTTTCTGTGAAATATATAATTTTTATATGTCCAAACAATAGCAGGATTGAAATGGCCTTGCGATTTAGGAAGAGCCAATGATATGTTCGTATTCCAGATCCATTGTTGTGATCCCTATCCGAGGCCATGGAGCCATAGGCTCCGTATAAAACTATGAATGAATGAGACAGGGTAGATTTCCAAGTAGTTGTAAGTGAAACATAATCGAGAAGATCAAGTAATTCAGATTCAGATTCAAATCTTCGGTAAATGTAGGAGAATCATAAGACAAATTGTCATCTTGATCTTAGGTTAATATTTATAAAATAAAACATATTAATATCAACCGGAACACTGGTCGTCTGTCTTTGGTTCATATAAAAAAATTAGAAGTGTATGGTTTCAAGTCGTTTGGTTTCAAAAATTCTATCCTTACCTTTGATAAAGGTCTTATTGCGGTTACTGGTCCAAACGGTTCGGGAAAAAGTAACATTCTTGATGCTATAATGTTTGCTCTTGGAGAAAATAGTCCAAAGGTACTTAGGGTAGATAGATTTCAGTCATTGTTTCACGACAGCCAAAACAGCCGACACAAAATGATCCACGTAAGTCTCACCTTCGATAACCACGATCGAGGGATCCCTGTAGACTCTGACAACGTTACGTTGACAAGAGATATGGAAGGAGAGACAGGAGATAGTGAGTACTATCTAAACGGCAAGAAAGTTACGAAAGGAACAATAGTCGAGTTACTTGAGATTGTGATAGCCACTTCAAACAAGTTGAATATTGTACAACAGGGAATGATAACCAGAATTTCTGAATTGAACTCTGATGAGCGGAGAAGGATCATTGAAGACATAGTAGGGCTGTCATATTTTGATGAGAAGAGAACCGAAGCTCTAAAGCAGTTGGACGAGTCTGATAGGCGTTTAGAAGTTGCCTTTGCACGTATAGACGAAGTAAGGAAGAGAATTGATGAACTAGAAATGGAGAGAAATGAACAAATGAAATATCTTAGACTTGAAAATGAAATCAAGAGATATAAAGCCATCAAGATTTCAAACACTATCGCATCAATTAGATCAGAGATCCTATCACTAGAAAGCCAGTTAGACACTTCTAAAGCCCGTGCGTCATCTCTGGATAACGAAATTAGCAAAGTAGGGTCCGATCTCGGAGAAATTGAGGACAAAAAGTCCAAATACATGAAAGAATTCGACTCAACAAATAAGAACAAGGCTTTCATCGAGAGCAGACTATCAAATATAGTGTATGAGTCAGAAAGAAACAGAGCAATTTTGAAAGAGGGAGTTCAGCGAATATCAAACATTGAAATTAGGTTCAAGTCTATCGATCAGGAAAAGCAGGATCTCAATGATAAATTATCTAATTCACAGAAAGAGCTTGAGGATGCCGAGCATATCATTAACTTGAAGAGATCTGAAATTACTGATCTCACAGTAAACTTGAACACGACAAATAACAAGCTAGACAACATCACCTCAACGGAAGGCGTTTATCATACCAAGAGGTCGAGGATTGAGGGTAGGTTGAAGAATCTACTTCAATTACAAAGTCATTTCCAGGCAGCCTTTGCAAAACTACAGGAGAGGCGTGTACAAATGCAGAGAATTATTGGCAACAATAAAGCGGAAGCCTTGTCATTGAGAAATCAAATTGCCAAATACAAGATCTTGAGTGATCTACAACGAAAAGATCTGCAATTATATCTGCAATATCTGCAATCATGCAACAGATCTGTAGAACAGCTTATAGATACAAAGAAGCACGTTGAGCAAGACCTCTCTACTTCATCGCAGCTTGTTGCTTCCGCAGAACGGGTTGTGTCACTTAGATATAATGATATCACTCATGTCATGAGAAATCCTAATACTGATTACTTTGCTCTTTCGAATCTATTAAGAGCCCCAGGGTGCTATGGAATAGTAGGATTGGTACAAGACATTATAAAGTTTGAAGATGTCTATGAGAGGGCTATTCTTACTGCTGCATCAGATTGGATAAGAGCGATTGTAGTATCAAATGTAAAATCTATGATTTCACTTCTCAAGTATGCTAAACATAACAACTTACCCCGGTTTAGAATAATTCCGCTTGATATCTTATTGGCGCATTATAGCAGAAAATCTGAGTCAAACAAACTTCCTGAAAATGATGCTATTGGCATATTAGGAAGTTTGGACCGTTTTGTAAGATCTAACCATCAACAGTTGGTAACGTTCCTATTTCGAGATATAATTCTCGTTCGTACATCCTCGGCTGGGTACAAGGTGGCAAGGAGAGGCTTCAAATCTGTATCCTTGTCTGGTTTATCATTTGAACCAAAAGGGGTGCAAGTATCTACTGATTTCGGATCAAAACTCTTTGATGTGAACAAAACCATTCTAACGACGGATATTGTAGAGAGATTAGAGGCTTCCACAAGTGAGCTCAAATCCATTATGGAAACGAAAAAGTCCGATCTTGAAGAATTAATGGGTGATCTTTCCAAATCTCAACAGATGGAATTTAGAGCTGAAACTACCATTACAAGCTTAGACGAAAGAATCTCCATCTGCGATTCATCAATAAGTAGCATAAGGAATTTGTTAGGAGAAAAAATCCAAGAGGCTCTTAATCTTCAGAAAGAGTATGCATATACTGACGAAATACAAATAATGTTCGAAAGGCGTATCATTCAGTCCAAGTTACTTACTGGTAAGCTAATGATGCTTTCTGAAAGAATCGAGAAATTGGAGGGAAGTCGAGAATTTGTAAACCTAAAAAGTGAAAAGAACAATATTTTGAAAGCTATAGAGAAGGCTGATTTGGACCTCAGAGAACAGATCACCGCATCTGCTCCTCTACGATCGATGGCACAATCCGTTCAGCAACAAATAAAAGAAATATTTGAAGAGGAAAAACAGCTTCTAAACGAAATACAACAGAAACGTAACCAGGTAGGTGAAATGCAAAAAAACCTAGATATCGTTGAATCTGAAATCGGGTCTCTTAGGCAGAACGAACAGCAGATAATTGATTCAACCGGTAAGGCTTATGGAGTAATAGCTGATTACGAACAGAAAATAAGGATACTAATGGAAAGGGAACGCAAACTATCTAAGGAATACTCTACTCTAGACCGCGACATTGCCATCTTTAGAAGAGATCTCGAACAGCTGCAAGTTAGACGCGAAGAGCTATCTAGCGAGCTTGGATCTTTGGATTATGAAGAAATTCCACAAGATTTCAACGTAGACACGATATTGGAAAATTTGGTCGCTGAGTACAATTCTCTAAGGAGCAGAGTTAACTTACGTGCAATGGATACATACTCTGAAATAATTGATGGATATCGAAGTATGTCAGAAAGGCGAAACGAACTTGAGGTCGAACGTAACTCAATAGTTGAATTCATTGAAGAGATTGCCAAGGAAAAAAGCCAGGTATTTGATGACGCTTTTTCCAAGGTCGATCAGAACATCAGAGAGACGTTTGCTGACGTGTCCGGAGGCGGATCAGCTTGGCTTGAAATTGAGAACCCTGCGCAAGAAACCAGTGGCATAATGCTAGTTGTACAATTTCCTGAAAAACCTAGACGTGAATCCACGGCACTTTCTGGCGGAGAAAAAACTATGGCTGCAACAATATTTCTGTTAGCGTTGCAATCTCTAAAGCCATCACCATTTTATCTAATGGATGAGGTTGATGCCCATCTGGATGCAGAGAATACGGAAAGATTGCTAAGTGTTCTATTAAGAAGATCTATGGATAATCAGATCATAATGGTCACATTGAAAGACTCTACCGTATCAAAGGCAGGTCTTGTGTATGGAGTTTATCCAAAAGACGGTATTTCCAACGTAGTAAAATATAATAACAATAAAAAAATAAGCCCAAGCATACAGTCAGATACGTCACCCTGAAAAACGAGATGGGTCTCAATTATTTGTTATTTTTACGCAAATCAACTGTACAAGAAACATGAGACATAGTGATCATCACGCTCACCATCGCGTTCATCATTATTATTTTGATTTTTAAGGCATGGTTCTTTTTTACATTTATCCGTAGAGTGGATACATCTAAAATAAAAATTACATCCGCCATTAAATATTTTCTCTCCCTGGCGAATACGTATAGATCTCGTTTTTCGCAAGTTCTCTGAGTTTGGTTCAATTATTGCATCGATTAGAGCCTGAGTATAGGGGTGAAGAGGATTGAGTAAGACCGTATCGACCGTACCCATCTCCACTATTTTACCTGCATACATTATAGCAATATTATCTCCAATATACCTAGAAGTACTCAGATCGTGAGTGATATAAATATATGATATACGAAATCTATCCTTAAGATCCTTCATCAACTGTAATATCCCTGCTCTAACTGATACGTCTAACATCGATACAGGTTCATCGGCGACTATCATCGCCGGTTTTAAAACCAAAGCTCTAGCCAGAGCGACTCTTTGTCGCTGTCCACCAGAAAGTGAGTGTGGATAATTATCAGATATCTCTGAGGCAGGTTCAAGCTTGACGGCCTCTAGGGCTTTGTATACTTTCTCTTGACGCTCCCTCCTTGAGCTGCTCTTATCGTGAATAGCTAAAGGCTCCATTATGATGTCTAGGATTTTCATTCGAGGATCAAGTGAAGAGTAAGCATCTTGGTGTACCATCTGGGCACTTCTCCTAAATTCCTTGAGTTGTTGTTCATTCTTTTTCGTGATGTCATTTCCTCTAAAAATTATTTGTCCTTCGTCTGGTTCTATCGCTCGCAACAGCAACCTGGCGAGTGTTGTTTTTCCTGAGCCTGATTCACCAGCGATAACGTACACTTTGCCCTCATCTAATCTAAGTGAGATGTCGTCTACCGCTTTCACTACAGAATTAGAGCTGGGCCTTAAAGAACTCAGTATACCCTTCGATATGTTAAAGTATTTTTTTAGGTTCTCAGCTCTAAGTATTTCTTGCAAGTATGCAATATTAGTCTAGTTTTTGCATATATACACCTTTTATTTGCAAGCTCGTTGCCCTGCTATTAGGAATCACGAAAGTCAATACTCACAGAATATTAAAATCTACTCTATGAAGATGGCTTACATATGAGGACGTAGAAGACAAAGAGAGCAAGAAGATACAAGAGAAAACTGAGTCTCGTAAATCAAATGGAAATATGATAATAGGATATTGTAACTAGAAATATTGACTAATCCAGATCTAACGGAAAAAAGGATCCCAGAATATCATAACAAAATACGAAATGTGAACACAGACAGAAAGACAGACAGGTCTAATCCCAACCCAGTACGTCAGTGAGAGGATGGTTTTCCAGATATGGCAAGATCCCAGATCTAAGATAAGCAATCTAAGTTAGGTTCTCCAGCCCATCATTGGATGCCCCCATGAGCCCATGACTCCACTACCTTTAACTGAAGCAATTAAAAAGATAAAACATTATGCAAACATGAATAAGATTAAGATTCTCTTCTCAAAGTAATTGTGACCAATACAGATCTACAAAAAGTCTTCTCAAACCAGAGCAGCCGGCCACCCACCACGAGCCAAGCGCTCTTAAATCTATTGGACAGGTATGTGTAACAGAGTACGTTAGAATACGATCCTGCTTATTGCTTGAGCAACCTAGTTCTTATATCCAATTCAATATGAGCTTAGATTGATACTGATTGCATCATGCAAATTTGAACTCGAGACTAGACTAGATCTTACCTTGTCTGAAGAAGTCTTTCAATCCGTTGATATTCTTGAATCTTGTTACTACCACTACGCTACCTATCGAGATTGCAAGAACTAGAGCCGCCAAAGGACCAAATTCTGGAACTACGTGAGTCCCAGATATCTCTATTTGCTCAGATCCGTTACCAAAATCTATACGAAGTGTCCTTGCCTGAGTATCATTCACGATTTCGTCGTATGGAACAAACTGTCCATCAACAAATACTGCATAGGTATCATCCATATTCCCCTGCTTTTTAGAGTCTATCATATTTCTTGGAAGTTCCATAGTCAATACTCCATTAGAGACCGAAGAGATTTCAGCGAGCAGCGTTATGTTATCTCTCTGTACCTTAATTCCCTCAAGTTGGTTATCACCTGTGATTCCGTACCTGATTGGATAAGACGTATTTCCGATCGTTAGTTCTGTGGTATTTGTAAGATTTGGTGTAGTAGAAGCAGTATCATTTACTTGAGACATGGTCGTATTCTCTTGTCCGAAACTAAATTCGGCAGAACTTTCGAACAATGCAAAAAAAGCTAACCATCCTAGGAGACTTGTTATGAGAAAGTGACGCTGTCCTATTCTCTGGACCGCATTTATTGAGTACAAATTTCTCACGTTTAGTTAAATAGACAGGCTTTAAAGTTTTAATTGTTAATAATGTGTGATCTATTCCGTATTGAATTTATAGATAGAACAACGTAAGCTGTCGGGGATACATTTCCAAAATTGTGTGTGGGTTTGCCTACGGTATTGCATTAGCCCAAAAACGCATTCCCACGAAATCCTAGACCAAAGATCAAAAAAGAATGCGACGGAGATAACAATTTAGTGCTTAGCTTGTATGTTTATTTCTAACGCTCCTTTTGTAAGTTTCATAAGACTTTTTTAACAGAATTTATACTTTACCCAAAGCATAAACTTTCTGTGTTTGTTAATAACAAGTCTGGCAAGATTTGTACATGTGGACATCCAAGGCGCTATCATGTCGGTAGAGGAGGCATTCGCTTTTCCGGCTTCAATGTCATGAACGTGTCAGATCTAGGGATTTCGTGTAAATGTAAGGAATTCTCGCCATACGGGAGAATCGAACCTACTATGTCAACTAATAAAGATGTAAATACTAGCCGCGGGAAAAAGCTTCTTTTATTATTAGGTAATACTAAAAGATTGCTCACCTCAATCTTCAGTACCGACGTAGAAAAACCCAACTGTGATAGCACCGGTTTTTTCTGGTATATTTAAGATCTAATATTGGTTGAAACAGATAGTATAAACAGATACAAATGTAAGTTAATGCTTGGTCCTGGGAGTAATCTGCAATACTTGATATGATAAAAGAGACTTCCATCACTAGTTTTTCAAATAACCCACATATTCTTCTTCCTCTATGTACGTACAAATTGTGATCAATAATTAATGAGGGAGACCCGGAGTAGTGGTGTGGACGAGTTCATTAAGAGCCAGTGTTTAAAAATGACAGAAAGTTTACTGATGGACTGACGGACGCTTTTTACTTCTCGCATTTTAATACAGTATCCTACAATGTTCTGTTTGCGAGTGTCTAATCGAATTACGAATTGAATTGACAGGATATAAATCTCAGTTTGTTTCATTGAACAAAGTAAGGCGGGAGTTGCCAAGCATGGCCAAAGGCGTGAGACCATGTGCACGACGCTCAGATCCATGTCGTGGCGGAGACACCTCATCCCTTAGGGGTTCGTGGGTTCAAATCCCACCTCCCGCATCATTTAACGGATTGAACCACATGTTCATCGTTGGATATCGAAGCTCCAATTTCAATTAACTATTAGATTCATATTCTGGCAGACGCTTACGAAAGCTATCATAATGAAATCCAGAAAATTAGCTGTTATCTCTGCCTCTTTCGCTCTTGTCGGAAACTGCATTCTTGGATTTGACCATGGATCTCTGGATGTCAAAGCGCAACATCATGGTGCACCACCCCCCGCTGCAGCTATTGGAGATAGAAAAGTGGTTTTAGATATGCAGACAGATCCGGCAAATATAACTCAGCGCAATGACGTACTTATGAAGATTGGATTCCTTGACGAAGGGAAAGACACGAATATTCAACACGTGACATATAGAATGGATATCTCTAAAGATAGAAAACACATTCTGTCTGATTTCTTCCACGATCATAATGGCGAAGTCCGATTAATGTTTAAAGGCAAGGGTAGCGGAGATTCTTCAATACACACTATTGGAGGAACCCAAGATGTGCTTACAAACGCTTGGATTGCAGACCCAGGTTCACCTATAACGATCGGTGGACCTGTATTCAATCAAAGTGGTACCTATAACATTGGTTTAGAGCTGACTACAATAGATAATGACAAGACTGATCTAATAAAGCCTCTAGAATATCAGTTCGATGTTGATGTTTCATAAAGGTGGATATCGTGAAAGACCAATCGTTATCTTCCAGCGTACTAAAATCACATGGGCCGGAGATGAAACAGAAAATTGTTAAAAATCCATAAAATGAATTGTTGTTGAAGATGCATAATTATGAACAGGTGCCACCCCAACCTAAACCATTGGAATTCGAATTCTGTTTATGATATCGTTCTGCGGCGGACTTGGTTTCATAGCAATATTCAGGATATGGTGGCGCTACATATAGAAAATGATTCGGAATAACATTATTGCTATAGTTGCCATTTCTTTCATCACTGTTGGGGGGTTATGGGGTATTGGAAACTTAATAAATTCCCCACAACAATCTTCTTCATTAGATCGAAGAGAAGGAATTTTACTCATTGCTAAGGATAATGTATTTAATGAAACCAATCCTACTATTTACGCAACCGTAAATAAGCCGATCAAGTTGACCGTACTGAATGAAGATATAGTGAGACATGATTTAATAATCGATGATTTAAATATTAATACGGCCTATCTAAGTCCTGAACAAGATTTCGTTACTGCAATTGCATCAGAAAAAGCGGGACGATTTGAATATTATTGTTCTCTACATCCTGCAACGATGAGAGGAAGTATTATAGTACGAGAGAACTAAACCTTATAAAAGGTTTCATTGTCAATTAGTTCCGCCCAAAGTTTTTAGAAAAAGAACAGAATAGAAACAATTTAAAAAAATATCAAACATAAGTTAGCTGTTCGAAGGCCCTTTAAGTCACATGAATAGAGAAATATCCACTAATCTCTCTTTTGTTTTCAGAGCAGAAATAGTATCCACTATCGCGACAACACGAGTAAGATTTTGCGCTTCTAGAACGAGGCAGACGAAGGGCGAGAGGAACAGTCACAGATCATACAAGATAGTGTTCAATAATAGAGGAACAAAATGGTAAAGGATTAACCTAGAGATAGAGTAGCTGGCAAACAAGGAGAAGCACTAAAACTACCTATCGCAAGTAAGGCTCTGACAATAGGTGACACTAGTAGTAGAATCGATAACCAGACAATCAGATACACAGCTAAAAATGGATTCCCACCTGTAGCTAAGCTGCTGCTGTCAAACAACAGCTTGTTTGATTAGTTGCTATCCATCAGAATACATTTTTGCAGTACCCTGTGCATTACTCTTCCTGTATAATATCTTATTTTCTCTTTTTATACTAGTAATCCTACTTGGAGGGATCACCTCAAAATTTTCTGATATCCTGACAAATTCGAGAAGAGACACCTCTCTGCTTGATTCGAAATCTCGGTAACTAACAATGTAGAGCTTAGGATCGTCTGCATATAATGCTCTACTAAAAATTTCTTCGAGTCTTCCCTTCCTCTTAGCCATAGATATCAGTGGTTATCAAAGGAATATATCACTTTAATCTGCTTTACATTTAGATACTCGTACAACGCGTAAAACAAATATTGTTTATCCTAATTGGATAATTTAGGAAGGTTGTTTAATTCCAGTTTATTCTATCTTTCCGATCATAACCTTCAGGTTTTACTATCTAGCTGACAAACACATACACGCCCCTATCTCTCAGTACCCTTTATTATTGCGGTGTCAGATCCAAAAATGAACCTGGACGCAGAAGACCATCTCCATCTCGTATCTCTGAGATGAGATGTACTCTGTTGTCATTTTCTTGTTTTTGAGTTTTAAAATAACCAAAGTTAAAGATTTTGTTCTCATGGTAAAGGTACGTTGCATTGATAGTTGGATCTAAAGGATTTGGTTTAGGAAAGGTAATTGCTGCAAGAGGCCCGCTTACAATCTCATGGACAATCACTCGGTCTCCATCATGGTTCGGATCTTCATCTACAATTATGTTAGATGGAAAATGTACATCTGTTGTCACAAAGACTAGATTTTTGACATTATTGTCGTCTAGAAATTTTAGGAAATCATTTCTTTCTTGCTCAAGAGATTAGTAATATTGCATTTGACTATGATGGTTATGTATTCAAGTATGAAGGTGACGCTGTTATCATGTTATTCCCTGCTTCATATAACGAGGCGTTAGCATGTAAAAATGCATTGAATTGTTCACGAGCGATATTAGAAATTATACAAGAAGTAATTAATCCGGCTTTTAAGGCAAATGATATACCAGAGATTACAGTAAAGATCGGGCTAGCCTGTGGAAAGAGCTTGATAGTCCTTTATGGAAAGAGTTTGATTAAATCTCATGTAGATGTAGTTGGTTCTAGTATAAGTATCGCTTCAAAGATTACCTCCGTTGCAAAACCGAATCAGGTCTTAGTGGGTGAAAATATCTACAATATTCTCCTGTCATCAAAGGATTCTAAAGCTTTCTTGGATAATAACAAATTTGTCGAGGTAGGCCTGGATCTAACCGAATGGAAATACCCCTCTCGTACCAATACTGATCGTGCGTATCGAGTATACGAATTTTTAAGAGGTTAAGCTGAATACTTTTTTAATCGAAATTTGTAATTTGATTTACCGGTTATAGTAAAGGATGTCCTTGTCTGGAAATAGATTAAGTTGCTGTTACGAAAGGTTCATTTTGTCATATTTACAGATTCGGCAGATAATCCCCCTAAGTCTGTGCCATCGCCAGTAGCATTATTCGTGAGGTTCTGAGCTACGATTGCCGTAGGATTTATTCCTACTAGTACCAATAACAAGAGCGTAATGAGAGTTAATGATGACATATAATCTCTAAAAGGCTATGGTATAAACAATTTTATGTAGCGAGCATAAAGGTATTCTGAGAATAGCTGATCTAAAACGCAATGAACTTGAAAAGCCATCCTTAATCCGCTCGGACCATAAAGAGAAGTTAAATTCTTGTGATTGAGCATAGACGAGGGAAATTTTTTCTTTTGAAAACAAATAAACGAATGGAGTGCTGATAAGTTAGTGTTAGTTCCTAAAGTCAGTTCTAACTCTATACTATTAGGTTAGTCAGGATACATTAGACTAAATTATTAGATTTACTGACGGAGGTAAAGCAACTGACTATACGTGAATGAACTTTTGTAAGTATAAGCCAGTCAACGTATATACACGAATGTCAAAATTAATAATAAAATAGCTGGGAAATGGATGGTGGATTCGGGAGCTGATGTTAGTGTAATCTCAAATGGTTTAGCTCGTAGTCTAGGTTTGAATACTGCGGGCGGTGGGACGATTAACTTGTCGGGTCTAGGTGGGTCTAACCAGTCAGTGCCATTTGTGCATGTCACAATGCAGCTTGAGAGTCAACCACCATTTCAGACTCAACTAGCAATTGGAAACACTACTCTAAACTTGTTGTCACATCGTGACGCAATCAAGGTCTTTAACATCAGTATAACGGCTCATGGATCTACACTACAACCCAAGGCCTCTATAGCTGCTGTGGATGCTGATAACACTATACCGCTAGAACCAACAGTAGCTTTGAATCCCAGCCTCGTCAACACAGCAGTAGCAGCTTTCATAATCTTAGTGGCTATATCTGCAGTAAGCTAGATTCTGTCTTCTTTTGGCTGTAACAGCAAGTAAACAGCCGTTACGGTTTCGTTAACTTTTTACTCCGGTTGTAAACAGCGCCGTTAATTGTTAACAAGTGTTCAGCATCGTCCAGAATCATTTCGCCCTCAAGCCATTATAACCGTACAATACGATCGTATTGTACTGCCCCGTTCTGAACGGGCTCACCTTATTGCCCCGTAGCAGACTCATATTGTACGGTTGTACGAGCGTTCAGTATAAGTACTAGAATAGGCTAGTCTAACCCTCCCCGCCCCCATAACAATACAATTAACCATAAATAGATAGATTCCGATGGAGCGCAAGGTCCAGCGGGACCACAAGGACGAGACACCTTTCGACATACCATATGATACCTGGGCAGCCAGATATTGGAACTGATGAATAGGTACGCCTATAGATGATGCTTGATCAACACCTCCACACAAGATGGATGCTTGATCAACAAATCATAATGTTAATTTAGATGCAGACACCTCATCTGTGAAATTCCGTCCATGCAGGGTATCCAATATCTCGATTGAATGGTGCGACTCTGCGACTCGAGGAGGGGTGCACAATTGAACTAGGCAGAATCGAAATGTGCAAGAGAACAATCTAATTTGAGAGATACAAGATCGGATATTAAGATTGGTGGCATCCATGTTGCTAAGCTTGACATAAGGATGAGTTTGATATTTGGAAAGTTAGTTAGACAAAATTCTTTTGATAATGTTACATTTGATTTCAAACGGTTGATCAGGTCTTGCTGCTTATATTCGGATATAAATTCATTACAGAATACTTTTACTTCATTGGATAATACAAACAAAGTCTAAATAATCTCGCCTGTTATAAGTTGCAATGGCAAATCTCAATATTTATAGAGGATTGGGTATAGTGACAGGATTACTGTTGGCAGCGACAGTCGTTTTATCCGCCCCAGGTAGAAATGGGCCTGCTGTTGCTTATCCCAAAGAAGACAATGTATATCCTCATGATTATGGCATGATGACAGAAATGTTAAAACCTGGGAAGTACGCAGCTGGCACTATAGCTAGTCTGCAAAATGATCAGAATGGCAATCCAACCTGGATAGTTTCAGGTCATTGGAAGGCAAGTATGACTGAGAATGGTGCTACAGCTGGAGCTAATGCCACCGAATCTCAAAGTTTCGATGCAGCTTTTGCAATGGTGATGACGAATGGCTCTGCACCGCATGAGCACAAAATCTACAATTTTATTTTAACAAATATGTCAACACCCAATAATACCACGATGGTCTTCAATGGGACGGCAACAATAACTATGAAAGACGGTCCAATTCCTAATGTGCCGATTAATGTTACCGTAATGGAAGGTAATGTGATAAGCTTATCTGTCGATCCGGATATGATAAATGCCCACTTCGGGGATACCCCAATATTTGGTACAGTGAAGAAGGCTATACATGTATTAAAGTAGGAAGAATACCGAGACCTACCTTTTTCTGTCTTACTATAAGGATATTGGAGGTGAACTATCCTGAATGATGTTCGATTCAGCAACGGCCGAAATTAATCTGAAAAATATTGCATTTACAGGGTCAAATCGTGATGTTCTCATTTCGCCTAATTACCCGAACGTCACAGTGTTCATGGCATATAGAGAATAGAAAATAATTTATGTTTCAGAGAATGCGTGAGATAACCTCTAGCGAGTAGACAGTTTATGAATTGTCACGAAAAATCGTATTCGATGACCCCTGCGACTGGTTAAACATATCTTAAGAGTTATCTTCTAATTTAAGGATTGGAATTATGAAAGCAAGGAATATGATTCCTCCTGCGATCCAAGCAACAAGATATCCAAACTGAGTTATGACATAAGCAAAAAGAATGGGAACCCAGAAGGTACCAAATAACGATATGCCATTGACATAGCTAACAGAAAGCGTTTGGTAAGACTCTGGTGAATGGGTATTTACTTGTTTCGCCTTTACATAGACTATTACAAACCCCCAAGATTGGAAAAAACCCGCTATAACTACTGGTATAGCAATTAGATAGATATACGTCTGAAGTATACCAATCATCATTATGCTTATTGCTGATAACATTCCTGATATTGCAAGGAGTTTTCTTGCACTTCCTATTCTGTCGTAAATCCTTCCAATTATAGGAGAAGCAATAAGAGCAATCATCAGATTAAGACTTCCGATAAAGCCAGCAACTGTTGGGTTTATTTTAATGTAATCAGCAAGATAGAATACTATAAATGACCAGATCAGGCCCGAACCGATCTGAAATCCGAGTAATGTTAACCCAAGGATTACAAGAGACTTATTGAAGACCGTCTTTTTTATGTGTTCATATTTGATCTCGAAACTAGGTCCCTCTTGTACAAAATCAGCATCTATTCTGCTTCCTTTGAACTGTTCGTTTAGTTCCTGGTCTACACTAGGGCTTGGTTGTTGTCTGGGTAACCAGACTCGTAGAACCAACGCTGTGATGAGACCAGCTACCGCACTTAAAACAATACTTGACCTCCATCCAACAACCTCAGCTAATAACACCCAGACAAAAAGGCCAAGGATTCCCCCTAATGCATGCGCGGAATTAAGTAGACCCATCCCCAATCCCTCGGATTTCTTTCCCAGATATTTTGAAATCAAGATTACACTCGGACCAAAGAAAAAAGCCATCCCTAATCCTACAACGAATCTTAGCACTGCAATATAGATCAGATCTGTCGAGAATGCAGAGAGCAGAGCTGCCGTGGAAGCTATTACGATTCCTAGTATAGCTATTCTTCTTGGGGAATACTTAGCGGCAAAAATTCCTGCCAGAATTTGAAATAGACCTACACCTATGAAAAAAGTTGCAGTAGTAAGACCTAATGCAGATACATCTTCATTAAAATCAATAGCTATGAAGTAAAAGATAGAAGGTATGTTAAACCAATTTACAGTATAAAATATTCTTGCGATCATCAATGCAATCACCGCTTTCGTTTGGACAAATGAAGAGGGCATCAAAAGATGGGTAATAAGGTGGATAAATAATACTTTACACCGACAAGTTCGTCTGAAACTGTTAACCACATCTTAAGTCCTTAAAACTAATTTTCCTTGTATGTCATTGATTAACCTATCAGTGGTTCGGCCATCAGCACGTTCTTTTAGATATAGTCTATCATTCGTGTGCTATCTGCAGCAATATAGAGAACTTCAGGCTATACCAAGTAGAAGATAATGAATAAGCTTCAGAAAGCTTTTCTTGTAGCTTTCTCAGTCACAATAGCGGTTCTTTTTGGATATTTATGGTTTAGTGATACATCTGACGAACTGAGGCTGAGCATGTTTAGTTTTGAAAATCAGTCTTGTAGCTGGTCTAGTAATTGCCCTTATAGTCATAGCTGCCACAGGCTATTGGGTACAAGCTGAAGCAGAGCAAAAAAACTCGACATATGTCAACCATCAAATCTTGACTGTACCAGTTTGTTTGTTTCGTATAATGCGTTCAAAAAAGCAATTGAGAACAGTCCGTAGCAGCGGCTATTGCTATGATAACGGACTATAACAGAGAAAAAGCTATGAGCAACGGTCTGCCAAGGTACACTATAAAGATGCAAGTAATTTTAAACAAAAATCAGAAGCGACAGCTCGTAGTTGAGCTACGTCAACAAGGTAAGACTATGTGCGAAATCGCTCAGCAAATACATATGAGCCTCAAAGACATTGCAAGTTTCATAAGACAAATAGATGGTAGTAACGACGACGATACTAATTCTGAATGTAATAATAAATCCAAAGATACAAAAGCGCTATATCTACTCTTAATTGGTAAAACGCCGCTTGAAGTAGCGAGAGTTAGATTTGCCGGCATCTCAAGTATACGAAATTCAACTAGAATACTGGTCACTTAAAAGAGCTTCACGATCTTGTGCCTGCTTAAATATGGCTTAAGAGTTATCTTCTTGGCTAATCTCAAATAATGGATAAAGGAAAACCACGTAATCATCCTTTCCGACCTTCCTCTTGGTAACAGATTTGATTGCATTACCAATTTCCATGTTCTTAACATTAGAGAAAAAACGGAAGACTTCGTCTGGATTTTTTGTGACCGTCAGGACTTTTACAATAACCTGTCTTTGATTGGAAGTTTCATTTTGTGCCATGTCTTGAATAGGTACGATCTTTGATTTGAAGGCTAACAAAGGATAATTTCATGAGGCTCAATACTTGCACCCCCGCAATAGGGACAATATCTTGCGATGTTTTGCATTTGAGATATTATAATCAATTGGAACCTCATACCACATTTCTTACACCTAAATGTAAATGAGTATGGCATATTTGATAGGTGTTGCACAAAATAACTAATAAGGAATTCGTAGTCGCGTATTTCTCTCAGGGAGGGAGGGATTCATTCTTGCCTAGTCTTGCATTATAGAAGAGTACGTAATATTCAACTAGAAGAATCCACTTGTCCAACTGTTAACATTCTTATGGATCCTAGAAAATCTGTAAAGCTAGTCATGATGACTTGTCCCAAACCTACAAGGAGACTAGCAACTCCTTGATAAATTAGACTTAACCAGGCGCGGCGGTTACTGGTTCTGATGCGTTTCTAAACCATAATACACACTAGATCATATGCTGGTTATAGCCCATACCATACCAGTATTAGATGCCTAACATCCCATCGTTAAGGTTAGCCAATCAGACAGCAACGAATATCCTATTTTACAGACTGTGAGGTTACACCTTTATACACAAGTTTATCATTTATAGAAATCTTATGATGAGAAGCATATTAGATTTCGATGACTTCGATTACTATGGAAAAAAGGTCTTGATGAGAGTCGATTTCAATGTGAGTGTAGACAACGGCGTCGTTGGTGAGGACTATCGCATTAGAATGGCGATTCCTACTATTGAATATCTCACTAAACGCGGAGCGAAACTAATCCTAATGTCTCATCTAGGCCGACCTGCTGGAGTTGACAAAAAATATTCTTTACAACCTGTTGCACGATGGCTTTCGGAAATACTTCCAGTCAGTAATGTAAATTTTGCCAATGATTGTGTTGGAGATGAAGTACAAAAGGAAATCGAGCGTATGAATAAAGGTAATGTTCTTTTACTAGAAAATTTGCGCTTTCATAAAGATGAGGAACTAAATGATTCAGAATTCTCTAATCAACTTGCGTCTTTAGGAGATATATATGTTAATGATGCATTTAGTACATCTCATAGAAAGCATGCTTCGACCTATGGCGCTGCCTCACTTTTTGATAAAAGAGCAGCTGGTTTGAACCTAAAAAGAGAAGTAGAATATCTATCCATGATAAGAGATAATCCAATTAAACCGCTGATTCTCGTCGTAGGGGGGGTAAAGATTAAGGATAAAATAGGCGCACTAGAGAATTTGTTACCCAAAGCAGAGAAACTTCTTTTAGGGGGAGCGACTGCTTACACATTTCTCCTAGCCAGCGGATCAAAAACTGGAGACTCGCTGATAGATAGTGAGCACCTGAAATGGGCGACTGGAGCTCTAGCTTCATATAGTGAAAAAATAATGTTACCAATAGATCATATCGTCTCTCCCTCAGCACAAGATACTTCTTCTGCAGTAGTGGTAAAGGGAGATATTCCAGATGGTTTATTAGGCTTCGATATCGGAATCGAAACCGCACAAAGATATTCATCAGAAATAGGTGGGAGTAGATCTGGTACTATATTTTGGAATGGTCCGATGGGCACGTTTGAAATCCCAATGTTCGCTAATGGGACAATTAATATTGCAAAGAGCATGGCTCTTGCGTTCTGGCGAGGTTCAAAGACTCTTGTGGGTGGCGGTGATACTCTTCAGGCAATGAAGACGTCAGGTGTTTCAGAAGGAGAAGTAAGTCATGTATCGACAGGTGGCGGTGCAACCTTGAGATTTCTTGCTGGAGACTCCATGCCTGGATTAGAAATACTCAATCTACAATAATTAACGAGAATTATAGCAGAGACGGATAGTTCGCATAGTATTCATATAGATACTAGCTGTGTACCTAATTTGGATAGAATACTATGTTGGATAAATTCAACCTACTAGTAACTACTTTTAGATATAGAGAATTTGACGCCATAGACGAGATATTAGATCTACTTGATGATTTTGGAGATGATGATCCTATATTTGATGTTACCAATGTTTCTGGACTCGTAACGGGTATTACTCACATAGATCCCTTCCAAGCAATTGAAAAGTTGAAGGAACTTGTACGTGCCGAAGAATGGCGATTTCGGTATGTGTTGAGAGTTATTCCAATTGAACTTGTTGCAGACTCAAATCCGGCCGAAATAGCACTTGGAGTAGTCGATTTGTCCAAAAAGAAAATGATCTCTTCCGATTCATTCAGGTTGACTGTGGAAAAAAGGCATAATTCTTCTCTAAAGTCCTTAGATCTTATACGTACGATTGCAAAAGAAATAAACAATCCAGTTTATCTAGTGGACCCAAAATGGATCATCCTAATTGAAGTGTTGGGGAATGTAACTGGCATAGCAGTATTACAAAGGGATCAGATTTTTAGTTCTATTCTCGAAAAACGTGAAATCGGAGCTACTTCAGACAACCCGATATTTGATTGAAATGTGATGCAATTTTTTCATTCAGTCGAGGCTACCGCGTGTATAGCTTCTGTATCGAGCTTGATATCGATTTTGATTCTTTCTTTACCAGAATTAGTTATTAGATAAAAGCAAATTCATCGCCATTTGAAATTAATGAATGGAAAGACTGACAGATGGTTTAATACTTACAAGCCGATATCATACTGACGATGGATGTGGTATGTGATACTAGCTTTATGATGATACTCGCTTCTATGCCTTTACGTAACCTCGATAGCATTGAATCGACTTTGGGTAGGCTACAGTTTGTAGTTCCTAATTTAGTAGTGAATGAATTAAAGCGCATCGAACAACACTCTGGTCCGAAGCGTTCTAAAATGGCAAAATCTGCCCTCTCTTTAATAGGGTCAAGATTTAATTTGATCAGTCTTCCCGCGTCAGAGCATGCCGATGAACCCATTATAAGATATTCGAGCACCCATGACTGTGCGGTAGCAACTATAGATAGAGAATTAAGAAACAAATTGATCGAGAATAATGTACTGGTTATCACATTAAGCGGTAATAAACTAATTATAGGTAATCCTAACATTTGTTAGTTAAAAAATGATAGGCTTCTTTCACCTTTCTCATTTGGAACGAGAAAAAAATAGGAAGGCCTATCATGTTACCTGATATAATACTAATCCCTATCAAATCAGATAACTACGATACAACGAGAGAAGATTTAACTTGAGCCATCTAATAAACTCTAAATTTGAAAGGGTCTTCAGCTCTCTCTGCATATCAGTAGTAACCTATGTAGTCTGATGTGTCAGATATGATTCATGGACTAATAGGATAATGGATTATCTATACGACTACGTGTCTGATTCCAGCTCATAAATACGTGATTCTCACCAAAAGAAATAGGGGCGATTAGCGATAAAATATCGCTATGTTAGTTCATTAATTTTCTATGGCTAAGTCGACAGTCCCTAGAGCACTTTCAAGACCTTGATCATCAATTGCTCTATAAGTGAAACTATCTGGACCTACAAATCCAGGATTTGGATAATAGAGAATACTATCCTGATTTGGGCCAGGTTTCAGAACACCATGAACTGGAAGGTCATTGACTGAGAACTCGAGTGCCTCAGTAGCATTGTTAGGGTCTGTACCTTTCAACTTAATCTCTACAGAAGAGACAGAGGCTGCTCTGATGTTCAAGTCTTCAACAGACGGTGGGAGATTTGTGTCAATGAATTGATTCTGTGTTCTTTCTTGTAGACGATCAGTCATCATTATGTCGGTTAGTTTTGATAGATAGCTGTCAGGTGTAATTTCAGTAGAGTTGGTGGTCGGTGCAGCTGAAGAATTAGCTTCAGATGCCGGCTGAGTTAATACCGGTTGTTCATTCAACGGACTGTTGTGTGATATAGGGCTGGCAGTGGATGTCCCAACCCTAATCTCATTTATGGCAGCGGTATCGTGATCGTCATCGTTTTCGTCGTTATTACCAAAAACTGTAACTCTAACGAATTTGCTCTCATCATCTGCTAAATCATACTTCTCTAAAGCTTCGGTTGATCCACTACTAGTCCCTTTTAAAACATCAGTGAAAGTAGTTCCATCAACTGAAGTGGATATTATGAAATTATACGATCTTTCATCACCTTTGTCCCATGCAATTCCGAGACTACATACTGGTTTTACCGAACCTAAATCCACCTGTATGAACGACCCAAAGCCTTCCTCCTGCCATTTTGTATCATAGTCATGGTCTAGAAGCTTTGCAAATAAGGGTTGGTCATCATCGTCATCATCATCATCATTATTATCACTTAGTCCGTTAGTACTGACGTATTGAATATTAGATGATGATTCCAAACAATCATCAGAGACACTCTGTAAAGTACTGAAAGCAGAATCCTGATCTAAATTATTCAGATCAGGTGTTGTGTGCCTTGTAACAGCCACATCAAAATCCCTTTCAAGTCCATCACTGTAATTATAGTACCCCACACATGGATGTCCCATACAGGCATTTATTAAACAAACATCTTCGCTGCCTGTCTCACACTGAATACCTAGTTCCCTATTATCATCCTCATTACTCGTTGCATATAGATATTCATATGTACTAAATAGAGCTAACTGTGAAAGCATCACTGATACTGCGACCAATAATACCGTTGAGCTTCGTTCATGAATTGACAAGCGGTTAGTTTCCTTATTGTCGAACATAGCGAATTAATTTGTGAATATTTGTGTATTATTAGGTTTGACATATTCATCTTTATGATTGCCAAGTCATATTTTTAATGTTATATAACACGGAGAAAAGTACCTGGTAAAAATCGACCCAATCGCATGTAAAATATTCGTAGGATCATCCCGCTTACAAAGTTTGTTCAATTTAACAGTCATTTTTTTCCTAATAATAAACATGCAAATATGTCACTATGAAACTTCTGATTCGAACATTCTAACTGAATAAAATTATTGGCTTCTATCTCATCACACTCTTTCCATAGACCTTTGTTAAGAACAAAAAATCTCTTCTTGAGGATGAGAAATTTACTAATTAAAATCGAAAGTAATTCATCATTATAGACTCTATATTCTTGTTTCTTGATTATCAAATTACCATAGGGAACCGTTATGATTCCGGTACCTTCGGGTTTTAGTATCCGGTGAATTTCCGTCATTGCAAGTATATCCCCCCTTACATCATAATCTGAATCGCCATATCCCAAATCACCAAGTCCAATATGCTCTAAGGTAAAAAGACACAAAACCTGATCAAATATTTCATCCTTAAACCCCATTTTCCTTGCATCCATCAGCATTAGTGGAAAACCACGACTACTATTTTCGTTAACAATATCTATTCCGATAATTCGCCAATTGTCTAGACCTAACTTTCTGATCTCATTAGATGATGTAAAAGTTGAACAACCTACATCTAAAAGGTTTGCTTCTGAATTATGAGATACTAAATTACTCAATACAAATTCATATTCTACAGATCTTTCCGATGTGATTCCAGTTGGCATATCAAAAGTACTAAATCGAGGTTCTGTTCGAGGAGACGGGATAATGGAGTACACGGGAATAGAATTTCCCGTACGAATATTTTTTCTATATTTTACAATGTGTATACGTCCTTCCGCTTGAAGACTAGAGATTGCCCTCCCAATTATAAACATAGATTTATTCCCTATTAGCTTATGGATGGTGTATTTATCTAAGGACATAGATTGTAGAAGGCTGAGAATTTCTTTTTCAACACTCAATTTTGAGTATTAATTAGTTCATTTGCTATTAAAGAAGAGCTTATTTTGGCCAATAGGTTCGTACCAACATAGGTAGGTCAGTTAAAGGGCATGGGTGACATTGTACAACTTTCAATTTGTCCAAGAATAAGAACTATTATTTATTCAAGGTAAAGTGGTTTATCACTTCTGGGTGGTGAGGATAGCACATTTCCGCTTAACTAAGTACTTCGTCTGTTAATAGATTGGAATTTAGAATTTGCAGTCTCATTCAACAATTTTGGGGGTAGGCACGTTGCAATAGCGAAATCAAAAGAAAGGATTAGTACCCTACGATCTTGTTGATCAGGAACCAAAATTTGAGATAAATTACTGAATGTACCGTATAATGGTTTTTCAGAGAACGAACTGATAACGAATAAATACATAAATGTGGCTATGCCCCATTGTATGTAAGACAAGTATAGCTGAATGTCATTCGAGAGAGTTCAGCATCTGGTAGATATTGATGAAAATATCTTCGCTGCTTTTGTGATAGATCCGAATGGGAACATTTCTGAACTATTTATCGCACCAGACTCAGAGCTAGATAGATCTAAGATCGAGAAGATTAGATCTGTTCTTGACATCAAGCCTTCTACGATTGCTGAGAAGGAGGATGTAGATAGCTTGATTGGTAGACATAAATGGGATGTTCTGGAGTATGATAAATTCAAATTCATAAAGTTATACCCAGGTGGTAATTTGGACCACAAGATGATAGTTGTGATAGCGGCTTGTACAAAGGATACCGGGGATGTGGTAGATACGGTGATTGGGTATATGAACGAATCTGAACAAGAAGTAGAGACCCCTAGTAATTTGTTTGAATAGCCGCTCGAATCTAAATACTAATGAATCTCGTAGAGCTGTAGTCATTCTTCAATGCATAAAGAATTATATAATCAACTGGCGTTACTGCATGCCTGATCTTGTCGCATTGGTTAGTACTGTGTTGTTTAACACGTTCTGTAAAGAACCACCTCCTCCGCCGATGCTAGCTGAGGTTGCATTTCCAGTAGTTTCGTCACTACTAGTCCCTCCTTGCGTAGCGTTGAATTCATTTCTACTAGTCGGAATCTCTATGAATGGAGTTACTGATTGACCTCCAGGTCCAGTTCCTCCTCCGCCAACCACTAATGGCAGCTCACCATTCCATTTCTGGGATTTGAGCCACTCTAGATAGCTAGGACTCTGTCTTAACTGCTTGTCTATCGTGGTTATGGCCTGTGCTTCTCCTTGTGCCTGGAGTACATTTGACTGTCTGACTCCTTCAGCTCTAGCTATGTTTGCTTGCTGCTCTCCAACTGCCCTGGCCTCTGCCTGCTGTGCTTCTATCTCTATTCTTCGTAATTCATTCTGGGCTTGTAATGCTCTCTGCTGAGCTGCTACCTTTGCTTCTACTGCTCTTACGAACTCTGGTGAAAATTGAAATTCAGTAATCGATAATCCATCTACGATGATATTATAGGCGGCAAGTCTGGCTTTAATCTGTTCATCGATCTGATTCTTTACCGTTTCTCTTTTCGTAATTAGCTCTTCTGCATTGAATCTAGCAGTTACCTGCTTGACTGACTCCTGAATAGCTGGTATAATTATTCTGTTGGCATAATCTAAGCCTATTTGTTTGTAAACAAACTGTGCATTATCAGGATTTATATGATAGTTCAATGCTACCTGTGTTCTTACGTCTTGAAGGTCTTTGGAGGCAGAAGCAGCATCTTCTGTTATCTTATTCGTCCTTACCTCCATTTGTACCACGTTATCGCGAAATGGAATGACAAAGTGAATTCCTTCATTAAGGGACCTGGTTGTATCTACAGCACCGAATGTCAAAAGTACACCTCTATATCCTGCATCTACGATTTTTACGCTACCAGTTACAGCAATAGCCGCAATTATGATTCCGATTACTGCTGGAATGACGATTTTAATAAAAGGATTCGATATTCTTCCCCTCCCTGAGCCCCGATCAAAGAAACCCCCTCTTCCCCCACCTGGAAATCCTCCTCCTGTACCAGTCTCTTCAAGGGGCTCCCCTTCTGGAGTGACCCTTTTTGTTTTTCCTGAATTTTTTCTAAAAGGATTTCTTTTCACGGTATTAATTATTCCTGAGCAAAAACCTGAATATATATATCAATAGAAGAATTTAGAGATAATAGTGAATACATATATTATTGTCATATCATATTACGTATATAATTGTTGGACTCCATAATAATTTCATGGGACTAACGTTGTCGACCTGGAAGCATCGGTTAAGCCATGTTCTTTAATATACTCATTGATTCTCGGATCAGAACAAAATGAAAAATCACTTTCATTTTGATTAATTGAGTCACTTTTGTTATTCATCCTCATGTCCAAATAAAATTCACACTGTCCCTTGTAATACAGCATTGAATAATCACATGAGTACGCTGCATCTTCTGATATTATATCACGGAAAGTACTACAAGTTCTTATAAGATCGGTGTCTGTTTTTGTATTACTATTAGTTCTGAGATCATTAGAAGGTGAGCTCTCGGTTGTATCTGTAATGTCGCTACTGCCATATGTATCCCCTACAAGCTGTAAAAGTGTAAGTATGTATATTATTTGGACTAGAAAAATACAAGCTAGTTTGAAAGAAGGAGCTTCCATCGTATCAAATGATTTGGTCAATGAATTATGGAAGAACTTTTGGACTAAAAATAGGTCATATCTACGAATAAATATTATTTCTTTCTACAATCCAAATTCGTATTCTCTCTGCACCTATAATCATGTTTCCAGCTCCCGTTCATAAAGATCTGAAGGTGATTGAACCCATCATAATCCAATGTAATCCTCTGATATCCGTTCTTTGGATTGTATGAGCCATCTTTTGACCCTGACTGAAAATTTATCATGCTAGTATTTATCTTTCATTGCTTAAGAAGTATTGCTTGTGTGTGAAGTACTAACTAGCCTATTCCCTTTGTATGGTTATCGTACATATTACCAATACCGGTCTATTATTGTTGCAATATTACGACAGTTTACCATTTTCCTGACGCAGTTAGTTTGAATGGTATGAGCAAAGCTATTCTAATGGCAGATACGAAGCAAATACTTTGGACACGATATCACTTCTTCTAGCTGCCACCACTTCTTGATAGGGCGATGAATGCCGTGAAGTGTATGTTGCTGCCTATTAGAGTTATGTACTCTACCATTGGTCAGTTTACATCTTTTAAAGGGATGATAAAAACAGGTACGTATGCACATAAAACATGCGATCGTCGTGTCGTATGGAACAATCTTATATGGCCATTGGTTTTGAACTCGATAGATTATATTTTATGTCGAACGAATATCGCAACAAACAAAATCGGTAGTGTAAAGAAATTGACGAAGGAATATCAAATTCTAGATTATCTGGAGGATCGAAATCGCTTACTTCAACACGTATCCTTAGAAGAGTCAAATAACATAACACTAAACAATCATATCCGATTGGCTATAGATTGATTCCATATATGAGAAATGGATTAATTTTGAATATCGTGACGATATCCAAGAACTATTAGCCAAGTTGACCAGCACTGTCATCATTTTTTCTCTCCGCACCAGGAGTTTATGATCTCTGTAGTACATTAACTCCAGGTGAATTTTAGGCAAGGTCTCAAAAAAATTTCAAGTGTACGACACGATATGTTTTCTATTGAAGAGGATTATTAGAATGACCAATAACTTTGTTATTTCTCATTAAAATACAGCAAGCACATTTGTACTGCAAACATATTCCAGATTCTTTGTGTTCACAAATTGAACAGGTACAGATTCCTTCTCGCTTTCCTTTAGTGATAGCGGTATTATCATCATCATTTGCAGAGGAGCTAATGTATGTTAGATGATTACGACTTTGCTCTCTTGATCTTGTGCTTACATACAGCCAATATGTGAACAACGATATGCCAATTGTTATGAGTATCGAGCTAAATAATACCGAACGTAATGTCAGTAAGATCACACCAAAGATGAGTATGGCAATTCCAAGAACAAGAATCCAGCGGTCTGGGGTCGATACATTGTCATTTGCATGTCTATTACTATCATTGCCATTTTCCTTGCTACCACCACCAGATTCCATGGGATTATTTTTACCGTTAGAATCGGTATTATTGCTGTTACTCAATCTTATCTAGACTCACCCTCATATTATTTAATATATCTGTGATTATCAATTACTCTATCGCAGAAATAGGGCCTTCTTCTTCCTTTTCCTCTTCATCCTTCTTTTGTGCGCGTCTACGTTTTAGTTTCCTCACCTCATTAAGAATCTCAAGTATCTTCTCTTCTGGGACCTTTGCTATCTTAGAATCACACTCGATGCCCTCTGCGTCTAGTACTTCTTCAGTTATAGAAATAATTTCATTTTTGTTCTCTTTTTCGTCTTGAGTAAGGAGATTAAGACTCATGAATCGAAAAAATGCAAATTCACTCATTTTGCTTCTTGCCTGTCATACAATAACACATTCCAAACTATTATGATTTTGTAGTGTCATGGTGCAGGCAGATAACTTTACACCTATCAGCAGGACAGGCATATGATTAGAAGGAACAACAACATACCTAAGCACGAGAGGCTTGCAGCAGGTCATGTCAACGGTTATCTGGTGGCAAATCAGGCTATGTTTGCTCTGGAGGGGGATGGAGGGCTGTAGATAATTGTTCGTATTGAAATTTTTTATTTATACTAGATCGAATGCTGATCTGAGAAAATGGTGAACCTGTAGAATTAACTACTACTCCTTTTATGATTTTGCCTCCTGCTATAAACAATCTCTAGCGTTAATAGTTATGATCTTCCGTATTTTCGGAGATATTTGGTATCTAAAAGGAGTCGAGCACCCTTATTCCACAGTGGGATGTAGATGTGTCGTGTAAGTAACTTTACATTGCAAGTGACTGGCGAAGGTCAACTAGAACTTTTTCAGTAATATACCGATTTTCAGTGCGTCGTTGATTGATAGGCAATTCGATTTGACACGCAGGCAATTTAATTATATATAATATAGAGATTTATTTTCGTTATGACGGAAGCGGCTGTAAAAGTAGTAAATAAACCAACGACATCATTTGTATTATTAATCGTAATCCTTGCAACTTATATGGTATATACAAATTACAAGGTAAATTGTAATACATGTACTGTACAAATTACAATTTACCTTCAAATGAAATATGATATCATACTATTTAGATATTTTACCTGTTACTATTATCGTGATGAATTTTGCATAGCTACTTGTTCTAGATAACCTGTTAAATCAGTTTCATGCAGTTTACCTTTCCATTGTATGCTTGGATTGGTGTTTTCAATGCATCCCAGTTCAACGACAATGACATGTGCGGTCCTCTTGGTATTGTACCATTTTACAAACTCCTCCATAGAATTAATTAAGTTCTTTGACTGGAATGTCCTTTGCTTTCTCTGATAAACCACCTTATCTTTCTGTCTATCAATTTAGTCACAGAATTACTGGAACGTGTTAATAATTTTGGGATAGGATACTAACCGCATCAAGTCTTCTCAAAAGGGGATGTAGTCATGTCGTTAGCAATTTCCAAGGTATTAACTATTAACATATTCCGTGAACATCGAATAGGAGAACGTTTATGGAAATATGGAAATATATTAGGAAAATGAAATTGGTTTAGAATTGTAAGACTCGTGTAAGAAAAAGTATGTAAGCAAGAGTACGATTTAAAGTAGGCCTTATCAGTTGCTATTCTAATATGGCATTGGCAGAAAACGGTGCTGAATTTATTCATGTTATAATTTCATTGGCTGCAAAGCTCTTTGCCGAAATTTTCCATCGACTAAAGATGCCTATCGTTCTTGGCGAACTCTTAGCGGGAATAATAGTTGGACCCTTTGCTATAGGTGGCCTAATATTTTTTGACGGTGAATCCCTGGTAGTCCTTGATGAAACTGTACGTAATATTGGAGAAATATCTGCCATTGTTATCTTATTTGTAGCAGGTCTTGAAATTACGCCAAGAGAATTCTTGAGGGGAGAAGCAGCTTCATTTACAGTGGATATACTTCCAGCTGTTTTTATTCTTTAGATAGTGTCCTACCAGAACAGTAGAATTTATAGCTCCTATCGAAGTGCCTGCAATAATGTCAAACAACCTGCCATCTGCGTTTTCTTGGCTTACTTTTTTATAGATTTGTTGGTATGTACCCGCTTCGTAAGCGCCAAGGGCGCCACCTCCTTGAAAGATCAACGTCCTGTGACAGTTACCCTTATCTTCTGACAATTATTATGCTACCCTCCATTGATTTCCCTGAAAGCATGCCGTGTCCATACGACAGATAATTTCTCTCATAACATTGTCCCTAGGTATCAAGATTAAACCATTTTGAAAAATGTTTTGATCCGACAGAAGAGGTGACATTTAAACCAACTCGAGTTTAGGGTTTACTTTTTTTGCACATTTTATTGCGTCATAGAAATAGGATTGAAGGTGTGAGTAGAATTGGAGATCGGTAGACGATAAATAGATTGAACTAGCTTTAGACTATAAATATGGGATTATAGAAAAACATTTTTGAAGCAGGATATCTGAAAGCATAATCCAAGGCAGAGTTATGATATGAGTAGTTAATACCGAATCCAGGAAAAACTTTGAGACAAAGATTGCTTTACCAGACATAGAATAAATTGTAGTAGTTTACACAGCAGAGATCATTGATAAAATTGCAACGACATTCTAAATGCATCAAATATATCGTCATAACTCGTTGCTTCATTATCTAACAAGCCTTCTCCATTCTCCACAGCGGTTCTCAATGAAGTTATCAATTTGTCAAACCTTGGGTTTATAGCAATCGAACCACCATTATACTCTAGTACCTTCTTAGTATGTGTCAACATTCGTATATGTTCCTTAGCAAAATGGACTGGAACAACAAATACGTTTCTCATCAAAAACTCTAAGTTATACACGTCATGAAATGTCCTTTTGTAATAATCGATTTCCTGTTCATAGTCCACGTTCTCTCCAAGCTGGTATTTCAAAGAACGGATAAAGGAAGGATTTGCTCCATCAACAAGTATCCTACAGTTATTGTCAAATGTTATACCATATTTATTTACAAGGCTGAGAGTTATGTTAATCATTTGATTAAAGTCTGGTCTTTCAAACTCTTCTGCATATGCAATCTGAATCTGGTTGTCAACCCATTCGATAGCCACTAGACCAAAGGGAGAAGACCCAAATCCTGGATCTATTCCCAATGATTTCCTAGAATAAGCTTTTCATAGTCAAAGAGTGGTTTATCTTGTGCATTCTTCGGTAATCCTATGATATGATTAAAGCAGCAGTTACCATTTGTTATGATATCTGCTACTTTGTGTTCTTCAATATTCCATATCCAGAATGGTTTGTCCCATACTCTGCTAGAAAATAGTGTTGTTAGTTTTTGTTGTTGACTGTTGCTTGTGGCTACAATTTTCTTCAATTCCTTGAATGTCATTGCTATTACTAACTTCCTCATCTACAGTAACCCTGTCATCAGAATTAGCTTTTTCTAATGTGACCTGAGGTTTATAGCATCTCTTACTTGTGCGATAAATGCCATTGATTTGTTAGCCAGATTCATGTTATGTTGTTTATGTCATATCAAGATATCAAAGATTCTACTAAGTCTCACACCCACATTTATGACTGATACACCCCTCTTACTGCATTCCTTTGTTTTTTCGCACCAAAAAGGTGATGATTCTGAATCTTTAAGTTTATTCAGACCAGATTATGTTATATATTGCGCGCAAGAAAATCAACTATAGCGGCACATCAAATAGTGAATAAGATGACGGATAAATAGTCTGCGGCCATATGGGATATCATATGCCTTCAACAAAAAAGGTTTCACAAGAGGTAAGGCTCTTATAAGATCATTTGAAGAAGAAATTTTCAACGAAACATAGTCTATCATCCATTAAAAATACTCCGGCAAAGATTCGATAGAAAGGAAGTCCTCTGTCCCCTGAATGACTCGAATAATTCTTGTTATATAATTCCAAGAATTCTGTTCCTTTCATTATTGTTCTATATGACTTTGAAACCAAGGTTTGATTAGAAAATTTAAACTTGGTAACTTATTTTCTAATCTAAAGAGACATTTCTACACCTTCCAATCTACTATTTAATATCATAGGAATTTATAGAACGATATGAATTATGAGAATGAGAACAATTTATGAAAATTGTATTCCAAGACCCTACATTCTCTTTACATTTACTTAGGACGATTGGTGAGACATACTACAAAGTTGCAGACATAGGTGAATGCCTATCCACAGCATATCGCATTCGAGACGGAGATTTTGAGAGTGGGCATAGAGAATGGCTGAAAAACTTCATATCGGAATAACCTTCAACCAATTTATGAAAGTGGCTTTCCCATACATGATTCTAACTTTATCAGTAGGGACTCTTATACTGTTTATTGATACTCTTATTAGATTATGAAACATCTTGCCTTTGTTATTTCATGTCGGACAGAGAGAAGGATATTTCTTATGATCTAAAAGCCTAATAGAATCTAAATGGTACCATCATTTATCGATCTAATAATTATAGGAATCTTTCTTCGAAATACTAGCATGCACAAGACGTTTTTGGGATCGGTAATACGTAAACTACATTCACAAGAACGATACTTTTATAGATCTTTAGATACACAATAATTGCTTTATGGGCAAGCATGAATCAAGATCTATATCAGTTAAGAAAGTTCTTGTGGCGATGGACGGATCTGCCTCTTCCCTTAGAGCTGCCAACTTTGCTGTACATATTTGCAAGATAGAGACTGCCGATTTAGTGATGTTGCACGTGCTTCCGGACGTTAAGCAGGGAGGTGTTATCGGCTTACGCGCAAAATACGGCGATGTGAAAATGGTGTCAGCGTTCTTACAAGCTAAGAAACGTGAAGCAGAGGAATGGATAGGACCAATTCTCGAAGCTGCCAAGGAGGACGGAATTAGGAGCAAGATTGAGATATTGGAGAATGACGGTACGTCAGTAGTTGGTGTAATAACAAAATATGCAAAAAGGAACCAGATAGACCTGATAATCGTAGGTACAAGAGGTTTGTCACGATTTAGGCACCTCCTAGTTGGTAGTGTAACCAGTGCTATAATTAGTCATTCCCACTGTCCTGTTCTGGTGGTCAAATGAATACGACTAATAACTTTCAAGAATAATGTATCGAAAGCCAAATACAAATCCAACATAGCTTATCGAGCCCTTCTGAAAAACTACCGCTAGTTGGGATAAAATATTCCTAATCTCAAATCCGAATCTTCCCTGTTTGTATGACAGGAAGAGTTCATCAGGTTGAACAAACAGTGGCATTTTCACTTTTTCAAGATTATTCCTTTCTCGAATGTAATTTAACATTTTTAGAACGAGATCTAGGTCGTGCTTAACATCAGGCAGTGATATGTTCTCATAGTATACCTCAACTTGAGGTTGATTTACTATTTCAGTCTTTGCCAATCTAAAAACAGTCCTATTCCTCCACTCTTGTCTGTATTCTGGAAAGGAAGTGAGCAATCCTTCGACTCTGGCTCTGAATTGCTCAAAATCTTCGGGAAGATCATTTTTATTCTTGCTTATTATTTTAATAATATCATTCTTTATGACAACAGAGTTCTGAGGTTTCCGGCTTAAATGGAGATGAATCATGGAGTATGTTCTATTCAAGGTTCACCAATCTTAAGTATTTCCTAAACATGGTCAAGCTATCACCAAAATCTCAATTATTACATGGGACTTATTCTAATCTATGAGGAGTAGGATACAGAGAGGATCTGACCATGCTATATAGTTTAACAATGGTTCCCTCTTTAATGGAAATAAACAAATAGAGTGGTGAGATGGCCGTCGATTTCGAAAAATTCGAGCTTTACAAATCAAGATATAGAGCAACAAAAATATATTTCAAAATATCACATTTGACTAGACGATGCAAAATCAATGGTCGCGATCGTTACACTTAATCATAAGTCAATATTTTTTTGGCCTCATTAACCCTATTAAAAAGATCCTTTAGAAAGAGATCTGCAAATCGTTCAAAGTTGTAAATGCCGAACTGGCTTTTGTATTCTTGCCTTCGTTTTTGATACTCTTCTTCTAACCATCGGAAATCAGATTCTTTCAATTTAATAACATAATCTTTTGACGAGGTCTTGGACTCGAACACATTTATCATAAACACACTTGCAAATTTTGTAAAACTATCTGCTCTATATCTTTGATTATACTCTTCCTTTAGATTTTTATGATTTTCAACAAGCCATTCTTTGACATCTGATCTTAGTGTCAACGAAGTGTAACGGCCGGAGAAATCCATTTTCATGCTATGCATTTCCACAGTGTAACGGCCTCGTTTTATTTCATTCATCATAATAATTAATGCGCTAGGCAGGAACATGCCGGGATAGTGTTCATCTGTAGCCATCTGAAGTCTTTGTAGGATTGCAGGTTTCAATCCTATGGTCTCATATCCTCTCGAAGGCATGACATACATGTATCTGCTTACTTAATTAATTTTTGGTAAGCGATGAACTTACATGATAAATTGTATAATTCCATTCCAATATTAAGACTCGGTTTGTTATACTTATGAATAGCAAGTAAATATTTTTTATTATCATCTCTGATCGTCTCAATTTCCCGACCAACTATCTTTCGATACTACCCAATAGAATAGCTAAATTTAGAAAATATTAAATTATTTCCCTGCATCTGGTGCGACATATGCTTTTAGATCCTCACCATTTATTACATCTTCTTCTGGTGGAACGTAATCAACAACTCCATATCTGCCGGGATATTTCTTTTGCGTTGCAAGTGCAACTACAACAAAAAGTACCACAGATACCACTGGCGGTATTAGTGTATCTAATCCGGCCAATTCAGCAGGGATAATGAAAAATAACGATAGCCTAAGTAATGATCCAATAATCAGGGATGCCAAAGCAGCAGGCATGTTGGCTTTCCTCCAAAACAAACCAAATGTCAGGGGAGCCCAGGCACCTGCAAATACTATGTCAAATGCAAGGATAAGATAAACCCCAGGCTGTGGGATCAGATATGCAAGTACGAAAGAAGCTATCATCATAGGAATCGTGAAAATGCGTGTAACCATTAGTAGTTTTTTATCCCCCATTCCCGGCCGTTTTAGTATTCTTTTCAAGACATTTCTTTGAACAATATTTCTTGACATTACACTGGAAATCGCGAGCAAACCACCATTTGCAGTTGACATGGAGGCACCAAGTACTCCCATAAGTAACGCGAGTCCAATCACGAATGGCACATGGTTTATCGCTAGATCAGGATAAGCAGTATAGGGATCTGCGAGATTTGGAAGAAAGTATAGCGCAACTATTCCCATCATGCTTGTAGGAACAATAGTTAATATGGTTAATCCAGCTCCCATGTAAGCTCCTCTTCTAGCAGTTTTTCCGTCCTTTGCAGCGAACACTCTTTCCATGAAATCCAAAGCTACAATGTCTCCTATTGCTAGCGCCATTATCCCTGCCCAGTTAACCAGCGCACCATTTGTGATATCAGTTAAGCCAGACAGATCCAAGTACCCAGGTGGAGCACTACCAAGGATCGTATCAAAGCTAACACCGGCAAAACCACCGGCGAAGAATAGAAATGCCGCCCAAAACGCGATTATCGCTAAGTAAATTTGAAATATGTCTGTATATGCTGAAGAGAATAGACCCCCAGCATACGTATAAATCAAGACAATTATCGCTCCAATTAACATCCCCCATAAGAAATCAATATGCAAAACTACCGACAAAATATATCCGGTTGCCGCAAAATTGCCTGCTACCAACACTACAAAGCTGATCATCATTAGTACCCCCGAAATACCCTCGGCTGCATTTCCGAAACTTCTAAAGTAGAAATCTGGCAAGGTAAGCATTGACATTTTATTTAGCTTATTTGCATAAAATATCGCTGTTAGGATAAGGCATCCGGCAAGTCCTATGGGGATAGCGGCTCCTGCCCAAAAACCAAATTGATAAACAAGAGATACATTGCCCAGTGAGGAATTACCATCTATTGATTGAGCTGCGAGCATAGTTCCTACAAAGAAAAGGGGCAAGCTCTTACCTGCGATCATAAACCGTTTGCTGCTCCTCTTTACAAGCCTAGAGGTTAGAGTCCCGACAGTAATGGAGAGCGCCAAGAATGCTATAACTCCAATCGCATATCCATCTACCAAGATGATGCCTCCAAAATCAATTTCGCAAAAGTATTGTTATCTCTAGGTAGACTAGAGAGAACCATGCCAACGAATTGCACATTGAATTCTAAACATGAAATTATATAAATTTTAGGCCATATGATGTAAATTACGGATATGAGAGTAAACAAACATTCGTATACTACAATTAATGCGCCGATAAGAAACAATTATTTGATAGTCAAAATTCTAATGCTGGGTTAAGGTAAGCCAAAGGATCCAAAAATAAATATGCTCATCTTTCAATAGGGTATGTAGGTTTTCACACTAAAAGGGCCTCCAGCAGACAGTAATGTATGCATTGTCATCGAAATTTCTAAGTTTAATCTATAGAAGTACAACAAAAGCATCGAATCTTGTTTGCAGGTGAAATCGTTAGTATACGGAGTTGGGTAAATCTATTTAACCCAAACGAGTTCTATCTAAACCTAATACATCCGTGCAATTTCAGACAAACCTTATATACTTCATATCAGACACGTGGAGAATATGAATTATACTGTTCCCCAACTATTTGGGGAAGGAGTTAGGAGAAATCAAATTGGCAATAGTCGAAAATATAATCTCCTGGCAGCGACCTTAATTGCGAACCTTGTTAAAAATTCTCTGGGTCCATGTGGTTTAGAAAAAATGTATATCGATATCATGGGAGAGATCACAGTAACAAAAGATGGATCCGCTATTTTAAGAAAGATTGATGTAGAGCATCCTGCAGCCAAGATTCTCATCGAGGCAGCTAATACAGTAGACACTGAGGTAGGAGATGGTACCACCACTGTTGTTATATTGTCGGGAGAATTGTTGAATAAGGCTCAAGATTTACTGATGATTGGAATCGCACCATCTATTATAATAGACGGGTATCTTATGGGATTAGAAATCTCTCTTCAAGTCCTCGATCGCATTTCAGTTCAATCAAACCGAGTAAGTAGGGAGGTGATGAGGAGACTTGCTGAAACCTGTCTTAAATCCAAGTCACTCTCAAGTATTACTACTAGAGATAATGCAATGGCAGCAGATTTGGTGGTTGATGCAGTGTCGAGTATTGCAGATTTAAAGGATAGAAAGATAGATATTGATGATATTAAAATTGAAGAAAAATTAGGTAACTCCTCTGCTACAACGCTGATAAGAGGTACGTTGATTGACAAGTCTCTGGACGGTCCAGCTACGCGTAGATATGTTAAAAACGCCAAAATTCTTTTGATCAATGAAGATCTAGATAAGACTAGAACTAAGACTGATTCTGAATTGAGAATATCGTCATATCTTCAGCTGCAGAAGTATTATAAAGCTGAATCAGAACTACTCGAGAGAAAGTTACGCAGTATAGTAGATTCCGGTGCTAATGTTGTAATTTCTCAGAAAGGAATAGGCAACATTGCGCAACAATATCTATCAAAAGCAAACGTTATCTCAATTCGTAGAGTCAAGGAAAATGACATGCTATGGCTGGAGAAATCAACACATGCAAGGATAACCAGAGACTTAGATTATGCGATACCACAAGATTGTTTGGGTTATGCAGGAAAAGTGTATGAAAAATTAGTTGGTGATGATAAGGTGGTCTTCATAGACGAATGTAGAAACCCAAAATCAGTAACGCTCTTGCTGAGGGCAAATTCAAAAAGGATACTCGATGAATATCATCGGTCTGCTTTGGATGGGTTTGCAGTTCTGAAGGACTATATTGAAGCCCCTCGAATAGTTGGAGGCGCCGGCTCTACCGAAGCAATAGTTGCAGCTACGATTAGAAATAAATCTAAGCGAGTTACCGGGCGTGTACAGCTTGTACTTCAGAAATTTGCAGATGCATTAGAGGAGATACCAATTACACTTGCTAGAAATGCTGGAATGGATACTATTAATGCGATCGTCAAATTGAGGTCTAAGCATTCAGCATCTAATGGCAAGATTAAGTGGTATGGCGTTGACTCAAGAGACAGAAAGATAGACAACATCTTTTCTTCAGTAGTCGAACCTTCTGTAGTTAAAGAACAAATTCTAAAAACGGCTGTGGAGGTGACATGTATGTTATTACGCGTCGACGATGTAATTATGGCCAAACCCATAATGGCCACTCATACCCATGCAGACGGTACACACCATTCGCATCCTGGAGGAGATAAAAAACATGACCATTATTTCGACAGATTAGGGAAACAGCAAAGGCCTATGCATCACTATTACTAACTTCAAAATACGTTATGCTACATCAGTCCCTACCATATTAATTTGAGTTTTAGAGATAATCAGATTTTTCGGTCGAGCATGTTATCCAAAAATCACAATTTCTCATTTACCATTTTAGGAAATTTTCTTCTAGAAAATGTTTTAGACCCCTTCCATATAAGGAAAAGATAATTTCTACTTGTTCATTGATTAAATCATAGTATCTGCGCGCAAGGGAGACTTCTAGCTTGAATACCTAAGCTGTGCTATATGTTGGAAACTATGTCTTTTACGTATATCGGTTTATGATAAAATTAGCGTAGAATCTAGGCCAATATGCACCAGGAGCAACAGATCCATTTTCTCTGTCTGCCAATACTAGTAGATATATATAAGTTCACTCTTTGTGAACTTGGCTTTCAACTTTTGTCGCATTTTGTCTAAGAGGTGATCTGCATACCAAATAGGCCAATCAGGATCCTCCCCTTCTGTCGCGGCAAAAGCCTTATGGTGACCTTCTGCAGTGTCATTTAATAGACTCGCTAATTCATCAATCAGTTTTTTTATCGTCATTTGAATTATTCATGTTTATGCCTGAATGGATTTTTTAGGTTAAAAGCGTTGTGAATTCATCACTAATCTAAGTATTCACAGTTGATGGGTGTATCTTACCTGCCTTTTATTATAAAGGAAGCAAATACTCCTGAAATTGAACCATGGTATCTGTTATATTGCTGAACTCTTTCCTTTTGACATTTTACAATATATTATAGATTGGATGTCTAGTCCATTACCTGACGCTTTTCCCTTGAAAATAGACCAATGGTTAAATTCTTTAGTCCTTTCAAAAAAATCGAAATATTATTTTCAATTGACTACCGAATTTATCTATCTATCTATCTATCAAGTTAGCTTACCTTGTTGATATTAACTCAGCACGACCAAACAGAACAGAAAACGCTCTACACCATATTAAAACCGTATCATATTTTGTCATATCTGTTCCGGTAGGGATTGCATAGTTTTGATTCCCAATATTAGCCTTTAATCCACCCAAATTTACAAAGTCCGATCCACTCCTATTGGTAGCAAGATATACATATAGATCTGGCCCATTAGTAACTATCAAATCCTCAAGTCTAAGAACGGTACCTGCACTTTCTACAGGAATAACTTTTGCATCACCACGAGCATCGTGTATTCCGTCTCCAACTCCAACGAACGATCCAGTTAATAGCATACTACCAGTATCATTCCCTGTTTGTGAACTTTGCTTCTCTGATGACCGAACAAACTGTTCCATTGACTCGTCTATACTATTATTTATCTTCGAGAAATCTAGCATTATTTGATTCTTCTCTCGTTCGGTCATCTGACTACCAGCTTCAATTCTGTCTTCTTCACTCATGGCTACAAACTCCCGGAATTCTTCTTGTGATGACGACGACGATGAAAGAGGCAAGTCCGCTCCTTGAGGAAGCGGTTCATCAATTTCAGTTGAAATGAATAAAGGTGAGGCAAGATAAAATCCACTCGCTCCCACCACGAAAACGATTCCTGCAATTTTCCCAAATTTGATTCCCTTACGCATCTGTTACTGATTCCATGCCCCCTGCTGAGATAGCTTCCACTAGTGAAGAAGCGATTGACTAATGGCTACGATAATCCATATTTATTTTTTCTTCTCTGGATACTTCGAAACGCAATGATAATGTAAAATGGTCACTGGGACAACAAAGACAATCTGTCTATCCTACCCATATTTGTAAAGTTATAAAGAAGCATGTTTATAATTGATGTAAGTCAGTGGTTCCAAGTTTTTACTATTTGGATAATGATCCTCACAATCAAAGCGTGTCTAACTCTAAGATAAATAAACAGGCCAGTGCTCTAAAACAAAGGATTCAAACAGAATCTGAAAAATATGATGAACAATTTAGAATAGGAATTGAAATTGAAATTTGTTTGGTTGATAGTCAAGCAAGAGCAGTTCATGCACAGCCCTTAATAGAAAAACTAAAGGAAACTGAGTATCAGGTCGATTATGAGTATGGTTCGTGTCAATTTGAATTCAGAACTCCGCCAACGGATATGGTGAATATCTTCGAGCTCAACACGCTATTCGAACAATTTATAGATTATCTCGATAAAACGATTCAGAAAGTATACGAAGATAGAGAGATGGTATATCCTGTATTCTTAGGTGCCAATCCTTCTCCACAGGTTTTGAGAGAAGAATTAGTAACAAATAAACCACGATACAAGAAGCTTGCAAAGTGGCAAAGTAAAATTCCCGATGTTGAAATTGACGGACTAAAGATAAGAGCTCTGCAGATGGCTACTGCAATACAAGGCTTTCATCTTCATCTACAGGGCCAAAACCCAGCTCATACTGCACTTATGTTCGATCATATGCTAAACATAATTCCATCAGCTATACTACTTGGAGCTAATAGTAGACTATTTGCAGGCAAAATATTCTCTTTTCATGAACCACGAATTTACTTGTATGATCAATCAGAACAGCAGAATTCTGGATTCCCATCTATTTCAAAGTATTTAGCCAGTTTAGAAGATTATATCGACTATATCACCTCAAGAAAACCTGTTATTGCAAAAGACTACTTTGGACTAGAGAAGGAAAGACATGACGATGCACGCATTAGACTGAATTCTGAGTTTTATCGTATTGAAACAAGAGTAATGTCCGTGCAACCAACTCCCAAATCACTACTAGCAATGATTGAATATTTTATAGGTTACTTATATAAAGCAATTAATGAAGAAAGATAATTACGGCCCTTATCAGTTTTAAGAGAAGAGAGGATGGCTGTTGTTAGGTCAGGTTACAATGCACAGAGTCACTTTAATATTGTGGATACCATTAGAAGTCAAATTGATTTCGCGAAAAAAGGCATAGCTGATCTTGGTTTAAAGGAAGAATTTTTAAATATATTGGAAAAACGAATAGAAAACCGGAATAGTCCTGGGGATTACGTAGCTAAATTGTGGCATGAAAAGTTTAATGGTTCTGTAGAACAGACTGTTTCTGAGATAATAGCTCACATCTGGGAGAAAACAAAACTTAATCAACCGATAAGTTAAAGGTTTAGAATATGCAATTGTTGATAGAAAATGAATCTAACAATAGTAATTATTAGATGTTCTGGCACATACCAATAGCTTCATTTATCACAAGACTGGAAACAGAGGAATTACAATTTTCAGAGAGCATGGTTGCGGACGAGTTATATGGAGAGCTACTGTGCCTATTCTCACGGTTATAAACCCTGAGAGGCAATGAGTTATTAGAAAACCTTCAACAAGTAGAAAGCCAAGACACACATTAAATCCCTGTCTTGGATGTACATACATACTTCTCTTTTGTCCTTAGAAGAATATCCTTATACATAACCAAGCTAATCAAGCTAATATGTCTATAGAACAAGTTGAAAAAATCTCGATTACTATTCTTATGGACAACTCGACAGATTTGCTGTTAAAAAATTCTGCTCATGCATTAAGAAGCCCCTTAATAGTGAATGAGAGACTGATTCTGCCACCCCCAGCTGCTGAACATGGGTTCTCTGCATTAGTCAATGTTACAAAGGCCAATAGCCGAGATAAAGCAGAAAATTGGTATGAGAATACAGGTAGTACATTTCTCTTTGATACGGGAGTCACCGAAAATGGCGTAATTCACAATGCAGATTTATTTGGAATAGATTTTAATCAAATAGATGGGATTATCCTAAGCCATGGTCATTTTGATCATTCTACAGGCCTTGTTAACATACTAAAAAGAATATCCTCTCAACGATCTTCAACTATTGATGTTTTCGCGCATCCTGATGCTTTTCTAAGACGATGGTTGGTCTTTCCTGATGGAAAGAAGGCAAGGATGATGCCGTCATTGGATGAACAACAACTAAATTTGGCAGGGGCATTGATACATAAATCCGATAAAACAACGATTCTTCCTAATAGTGAAAAGCCTTTACTCTTGATGACCGGTCAGATACCTAGGAAGACTAGCTTTGAAAAAGGATTTCCATATCAATATGCAGAGAATCTTGACCATAATGGTGGTGGTGATGAACAGAATCTGAATCTTATTCCAGATCCATTGGTCAAAGATGATCAAGCAATAGTAGTAAATCTCAGAAAACAGGGGTTGATAGTGTTGACCGGTTGTGGTCATGCCGGCGTTATAAATACCCTAAACTATGCGAAGGATGTAACAGGAGTAGACAAGGTTTGTGCGATAATAGGTGGTTTTCATCTTCCAACTGATGGTGGCATTTATGAAGAGGCTATAGACCCTACTATTAGAGAGCTACAGAATACGGATCCTGAATATATAATACCTTGCCATTGTACTGGCTTGAAAACAACAAGTCAGATAATGGATCTTATGCCACACAAATTCATTCAAAGTGCTGTAGGTACTACATTTACTTTTTAGAGAATTTGTGGGGTCATATTGGACAATAGAATTTGTTTATCATGTCATTCTAAACAGCAGGTGTTACTTTAGCACCTCTAAACAGAACAGAAAAAGCTCTTCATCATATCAAGACTTTATCATATTTTTCTATATCTGTTCCAGCAGTCACCTAATAAGTGACCTCTTTAGTATAATACCATAACTGTTGAGTCAAATATATCGTATTATTTCTGCATAGATCCTGTCATTATATCATCGATCATGACATCTTTTTATTATTTTGTAGTAGGTCTCATGAGCTCGGAGCTATTTTCTGCTTTGCTAGATGTTGTAGATAAGATTAGTAATTTATCAAGGGGGGTTAAAGAGGTTTCATTACGTCTATAAGTCTAGAATTTGTTATTATACCATCTTGTTCTCTAATTGTAAGATCCACTACGTATTGAAGGTTGTCTAGCATAAAGGTTGTTTGTGCATCCCATAGTTGTCTACTTTGCTCATTTGGAAGAGAGAATAGTGACCGTAGTTTTAGATCAGTTATGTTCTTTCCATACAATGATTTAATTACTCCGACTGCTCGTGCTTCGACATCGCCTTCATTTCTCACAGCATCCATCACATTCCATATATGAAGAGTATCTATAAAAAAGTATTGATTAACAACTCGGGTTGTTGCAGGATCATAATTATTACAGTATTATACAATGCGTAAATTACGTTAGTATATTATTTGACATTTGAGTTGTGAATCTGTAGACTATTAGCAATTATTTAATCAGTCGATTAGTTTTTACATGTTTTCTGCGAAGGGCAGTATATAACCAAACCATCAAACTTTTTCGCGAACGAGATAGAGATAGATGTACGTCAGCAATCTATTTGTGTAGTATATACATAGGTCGCAAACCAGATCCACTATCTAATATTTGATCTTATTTCAGAGAACATAAATTTAACACTCATGTATAACCTATTGTGGCTCATTCTATGACTGCATTATGATTTAAGATCTTTTTTAGATATGTAAGGCAAATTCGTAAACTACTTAGAAATGCTTAAAAACATTATCAGTATCCTATTATGCAGCGAATTTAATATGGGAATGGAATTCTATGGGGATTCGTACAAAGGTAATGATGAACCGATTTTTGTCGGAATACCAACATTTCTCAAATTGCCATGGCTTAGGAATCATCAGGAACTAGAAAAGATAAAGCCAGACGTAGCAATAATTGGGGAACCCTTTGATTTTGGTACAACAATAAGACCTGGTGCACGATATGGACCACGTGCGATACGTGCAGCCTCAACTGTGCCGTCTCCACCTTACGAACATTTCAACATTGAAACGGGGGTTGATCCTTTTGGTGTTTTCCGAACTGTAGACTATGGTGATGTTGTCGTATCGCCTGGTGACGTTATAGAATCACATAGAAGAATGACAGACAAAGTCAAAGAAGTTCTGGATATTGATGGCATTCCTATAATGCTGGGAGGCGACCATTCAATTACTTTTGCTAATGTAAGAGCTTTTGCAAAAAAGTATAAAAATATTGGCATGATTCATATCGATACACATGCGGATTGCGCTCCCCAAGGACTTTGTGGTTTCAAATATGATCACGGGGCGCATATAAGAAGAATCATGGAGTTGGGATGTCTAAAAGGTAAGAATTACACCCTTATTGGCCCAAGAGGGTATTGGCCTGGGCCTGACCTCTATAAATGGATGGCAGATCAGGATTTCCAGTGGTTTACAATGTTAGATGTAGAAGAATTAGGAATAGATACGATTGCAAAGGAAGCAGCAGATAGAGCAAACGATGATGTTGATGCGGTGTATATCAGCTGGGATATAGACACATTTGATCCCGCTTATGCTCCAGGGACCGGCGAGCCAGAACCGAATGGCCTTACTTCCAGAGAGGGAATGAGATTGATGAGACTGCTATCCACTTCTTTCGATCCAGACAAGTTTGCATTCGATTTGGTAGAGGTAGCACCAAATTATGATGTAAGTGATGTGAACTCATATAATGGGGGAATAACCTCTGGTTTGGCAAATCGTCTTATTGTTGAACTGCTGGCTGGCCTCTCACTCACGAAGAAAGGCCAGATCGAAGGGAACCCAATTAGGCCCAAGTTCTATAGAGGAACGGGTCACACATACGATTTTGGCGTCGGTCCTAAAGCGACGCCCCCAAAAAGGGGCGGCCAATGATAGATATCAGAGTCACGGTGCGCGGTGAATCCGATACCCCCCCTTTCGTAAGAATGTTTCAATATTTTGATAAGGATGAAGAATCGATATTCTTCAATTCCGTATTAACAATCAAAGAAAGGGTTAAGAAGAGACTGAAGATCAACACCAATGAATCTCTTGTAATCTATTGTGCATATGTGATCGATCAAGTGAGAGATCAAAAGTCTAAAGGCGATATCGAAAAAGCTGTTCATGATGTTCTGTCAAGTGACCAAGTTTTAATCGGTGTTCCAGAAACTCTGAGAGAAATGATCTTTGATGTAATCATCGATAAATATCCGAAGCAGCAGATACAATTTTCTGAACCAATGAAAACTAGCAAATATATCATGACCTAAGGGTGAAGAGGTTCGTGTTTAATGAGTCTTGAAGGTGTTAAGTAACAGATTTACGTAAGGACTATTTTTTCCTGGCAAATTGAATGACTGGACCACCATAAATAATTAGTTATCTTAATTGTCGACACGAAGGATTACTGAAGGAACTTCTGGAAAAAATCAATATAGTCCAATCAGAAAATAAGCTCAAGTTATCGCACTGATTAAGAAGTGAGAACAAAAGTAAATCGTTATCTGATAGTGATTCTTAGCGATTTAGCAAAAGAGTAAAAAATGAATTTAATAGGCGGTCTGCCCAACATACATACTTCTAGTGATAATAAAACGGACAGGTTGATGTAGCAACACAAAGCTATACATTGAATACCTGCAAGTCATATATGGCTATCACTAATTATTTTTAGCGCTAGAGCGATGGAACCTCTCGTATTCACTGATGGTAGTTATCAGTCTCTATTATGGATTGTTTTTAGTCTATTTGTGGGAGTAGCTTTAGCAATAGATTTAGGAATAGTTGAGAATATCAAAAGACGAGTACTCTACAAGAACGAGAACAAGAATTCCAACGACAATCAATCACAGAATCTAAGTTATCAAGAGAGAAACAAGAAAACATTCGAGCACGCCTTGCGCTGGACTATAATATGGATATCGCTAGCAGGTGTATTCTCAGGTTTAATTTTTGTCAGTATGGGATATGCTAAATCACTATTATTCCTGACAGGGTATGCTATAGAAAAATCACTAAGTGTAGATAATATGTTTGTATTTGTATTGATATTTTCATCTCTTGGTATTCCATACATTTATCAACATAAAGTATTGATGCTTGGTATACTAAGCGCCATAGCATTTAGAATAGTCCTAATTCTGGCTGGTATCTCTTTACTTGAATCATTTCACTGGACGATCTACATATTTGGTGGTCTCTTGGTCTTCACTTCAATACGAATGCTGGTAGAAAAAAGGGAAAAGAAGATAGAAATAGAGAAGAATATTGCGGTAAGAATATTAAGGAAGTTTATACCAATAAAGCTGAACGGTCTAACCGATAACAGGTTTCTTCATCGAACATCAGATGGTTTATTGTATGCAACTCCAATGCTGATCGCTTTGGTAATTGTAGAGATGACGGATTTGGTATTCGCTCTGGATTCTATTCCGGCTATCCTTGCTATCACAACAGACTCGTTTCTAGTTATAACCTCTAATATTTTTGCGGTATTAGGTTTAAGGAGTCTATATTTCCTACTTGCAGGTATGATGGACAAATTTTATTATTTGAAACCAGGACTAGCTGCAATACTACTTTTCATAGGGACTAAGATGTTAATTTCAGAGTTTTACGAAGTAACAATACCTGCATCTATAGCTGTCATATTTGGAATTCTTGGAGCAGCAATTGTACTTTCATTTATACGAATCAAATTTAGCATGATGAAGGAATCTAGATAAACCAGAAGGAGTAATTCCACTCTACAACAATGAAATTGATGAGGATAAATCTGATAGATCCTCTAATTAATTGGGCTCAATCCTATGCAGTGCAAATAATCACGATGCATTTGATACTAGCACATTTACCTAAACCTTTGTCCGTTCTGATAGGGTGGAGATTTAGTTTAATTCTTGTCTCTTCACTTTTCGTCGTAACAAGGTAACTAATGGAAACGAATTGACGTCGCTACTCTTATTTGAAGCCGAGATACATATGCATATGCAAATATTTGACCATCACTTATCTAACCTATTAATCTCTTTGTTACTTGTTGTTATTTTATTAAGTAGAGATAATCTTATTTCTGCTGCAAAGTGTTCTTTGGTGTTCTCCCCAAAGGTAACATTGGTCTCCCCCTTTCTAGCGACCATACCTATTACTGACGCTCTAAAGTTATGTTTCCTTAGATCATCTAACAATAAATTTGCAATGTCAGTGGTGGCGATAATGCTGTGACATCCATTTGTTGCGGCTGTCGTGTTTGCAACTAGGGTTTCACTTGATGCTAGTTTTGCAATCTCCTCATACATCATTGGAATGTCATTAACAACTAGATGTGAATTACTCACTTGAGCAAGTTTCCACAATCCAAGAATACCGTCAGTACCTAATGGATGTACAGCTATTATGTTCTCATTTTTCTGGAATGATGTTCCAAAATCAGGGCAGAATTTAGAGATTATTTTTCCAAGTGAAAAATGTGGCTCACTAAGGTTCTTGAAAATTTCATTCTTTGCAGAGACGAGAAGTTCGTTGTTTATACCCTTTTCTTCAAAAATAGAAATATTTTTCTCATCTATTTGTGCTAATGCATACAGGCTTAATGCCACTAGAGAACCGAGCGGATTAGTGATGATAACCTGCATGCCTTCTTCAATCTGGTCATATTTCCTCGGCAATTCTTTGAAAGTATTAGCAAGCGCAGTTGCACCAAAAAAAAGTTTTTGTATTTTAAGAGAGCTATAATCATCCATCTTGAGATTATATCTAGAAGTAAACGAATCAAGATTTTTTCTGATTACATCCAACATGGATTCTTGAGGGGCATCGTATACAGGATAAAGATTAAACCCAGATGTACATCCAATTAAATTCAGGCGATCAATGCAGCGTGTCATGGGAATATCAATATGGATCTCAGAATCCGGTTCTAGTGTAGGATCAATGACATCTGCGGTAGCATTGACGGCGGCTGTAAAACCTACCTTGTCTCCTCTATGCAAGCCAATATAGTCGAGTAAAGCAAATTGCGAATCCTTATGCTCTGTAACTGCAAAAGTACATGTTTTGATGGATACTTTATAACGAAAGTTTTTGAAAAAATCGTTCAAGATTGCCGTAAATAGAGCAGGATCATTCTCTACTTCTTTATAAACACGGAACATGACGAGTGCATGTTTAATTTCAACCTCATTTTCAACTGCAGGTTCATGAATAGAAAATACTCTTCTAGTAAGATCTGGCATTTTTCCGGTATAATAGAAGGCGTCAAACCAATCTGTGACTAACTTCATAGAGCTACGCTTCATTTCTTCAGCTGCACGGCTCACTGTCCAGTAATCTAGCTCATTAGAACCTGTTGCGATCCATCTCAAAGGGTCAAACCCTAGCTGTCTATATTTTTCTACCTTTTTCCAGTATTCTTCAGTCAATCGACTGTCCTCCGTATTTCGATTAATCGCATTCTCAGTATAAAAGATATTTGAAAAACACTACTTTATAAAGAAAACCTTGGAAAATCAGACGATATATTAATGAAAATTGATTTGAATTTTAATAAGGAACCATAATCATCATAGAACAAAGAAGAAATATCAGTAGGTGAGCTGAAAGACTGTGACGTAGGAACGATTGGTTCAGAGGAAATCCTTTCGGAAATAAGTACGAGGATAACAAGATGTACGATGTGTCCAAGACTAGCCGATTATGTAAAACTGGTCGCCACAAACAAGCCAAAAAGATTCAGAAATGAGAATTACTGGGCAAGGCCTGTACCTAGCTTTGGCGATGCGAATGCAAAGTTACTAATTATTGGCTTAGCTCCTGCTGCTCATGGTGGTAACCGAACTGGACGTTTGTTTACAGGAGACGACTCTGGAGACTGGGTCGCTAAGGCATTATTCTTGACAGGATTTGCTAGCTCCTCAGTCAGTCAATTCATTAACGATGGATTTGTACTAAAGGAGGCCTATATTACCGCTGTTATACGATGTGCCCCCCCTCAAAACAGACCTGCTTCGTCTGAAATAGCAAACTGCTCACAGTATCTAAGATCTGAATTGAATGTACTTGATAGGACCATCAAAGTGATTGTCACTCTTGGAAGAATTGCATTCGAAACATATTGTAAGCTTAGCAGCTTACCGGGCAAAGAGTTTCACCACGGAGGTGAATTTCATATTAATGGTGGCAAGACTCTCTTATCTTCATATCATCCGAGTAGACAGAATACCAATACTGGCAGATTAACGTGGAGAATGTGGATGCAAATTTTTAAAACTGCTAGATTGATAATAGATTCCTACAATTACTAGCTCGCGAAGCCAAAATATCCCTGATGAAGTTGGAGGGACTAACATAGTAGCACAGCTAGTATCTGTTTCAACAAGAACAGTCAACAGAACTCAATAGGTTAATGTATGAATGGTGTAAAAAGATCTTCCTTAATTCGTTACTCTGCCGGACCGATCCCTCAAACAGGTTCATGACATATGGAGGTAGGGTAGGAAATTCGAGAATAGCTTCGCCATGATTTCAATCCATCTCAATAACATATTCCACCTGCCTGAATTTTCTTATAAATACCTTATTGGCCGAAGGGTGGGCTTTCGAACTCCTCTTCGACCTCCAGCTTGTTGCCACTTTAGGAAATACTGCAACTGTCATTGTTATACCTTCCGTTGATACTCCCACTATAGGCGTCAGAGGAGACACATGAGCTCCTCTTTATGATTGTCATTCATATTTGTTGGGAAAAGAAATTGCAGGTTCTACTTACTCCAGAATGACGAAATCAAGATTCTTTTTTCTATGTTCTACATATTGAATATTTTTATAGTTGACCGTACATGAGCAAAATATAAGCACTTGTATAATCGTCCAGTAAATAATCTTGTAGTGGCTGCAATAGCATGTGCCGTTGCAACAGCTTTAACCTTGTTCATTGCCCCTTCCTCTATTGGTATAATGCAGAATATATTTGCCCAGATCACTCCAGTTAGTTTTGAAAATGTTCAACACAATTCGACAATTAATAAAAACAGCACCAATATCACGCCGTCGCCTATACTTCCATCAAATGCGACTAATTCATCTAGTATTCTTCAACTTGCTACGATACCAGTATCACATCAACCCATTACTCCTGCATCTTATACCGGTCCCTCCTCTAACGAAGAAGAGACCTCTTCGAATGATAATGAATATTCATATAATGATAATAATCAGGGCGTCAGCAACAGTGATGGTAACCAAGACGGCAGTGAGAGCAGTAGTAATACATACTCGAATGATAATGATAATGAGTATGATAATGAGAATCAGGACGTCAGTAACAGTAATGATAACTATCATGACGATAGCAACAACGATGATATTGTCATTACCTCAACTGGCAATTATGACAATAATGATGATAGTGACTATAGTGATAATGAGGATAGTGATGACAGCGAAGATGATAATTATTATGATGACAGCGAAGAAAGTAGCAGCAGTTCAAGTAGTGGTGCATTCGCCTCAGCAGGTGGTGGTGGTGGTGCATTCGCCTCAGCAGGTGGTGGTGGTGCATTCGCCTCTGTCGGTTGATAGTACTCATTGCAAGTATAACCTAGGTGCATTTCAGAACGCATAGTTATTAGAAATCTAGTTACCTCGTCCACATACCAGTCTCTTTTGAGGATATATGTGAAGGAAAGCTCGATAAGAAAACACTGAGAGGTCTTGGATGAAATTGAAACGAATGAAAATAATGACAAAAAATCTCGTACTGTAAAGGTGTCTATCTGATCTCCGGTGAAGATTCAGGACAGCCTTGCATCCAAGCTAATTCATCGACTTCTCGGATCAACAAGAAAGAGATGGGTCCAGATAGAGTAATTCCGGCCCATCCTAGAACAACTACGTGTGACGTATATCATCCCCTCCTTGATATTGGCGATATTTCTCCGATATATGTCCCCACTATTGCGATTTCAGAACCAATTCCAATGCCTGTTATGAATCCATATACCATCATCTGGTATGGTTTTGTGATAATGCTGCTAAGATGGATCCCGTTGCCAAAATTAACACCGAGTACTAGGGCAGAAAATAGTGCTAGAGTCCTTCAGAACGTATTTTACAAACGTAATTTCAGAAGAGATTTCTATTATACGTAGAAAGATAACTATGTTCCGGAATGCCTTTTATGCAATGCTTGGTATGGAATTGTTGACGGCGATATGCACAAAGGATAGGCGACCAGTCCTTTAGAATTTCCCTGGTCGTCTATCTTGTTAATCGTGGTCAATCTTGTTAGACAGAAGATATTTAGCTTGTCATTTGCCCTGAGACAATTTTTACCTTATTCTGCAGAAAATATTGCGCCGTAAAGGTTGCCCGTAATTTAACAACACACTATGAACTTAAACGTTACCATCTGTTAAGACACGTCTAAATACTACAAAATAATGACAATCAACTAGGGGGAACTAGGTTTGTCATTCTCCTCAAGAAGCGCATACTTGCTGCCATATTGTGCTTTTACGTAATGAATGATGTCAGCCTCAACAGAAGAAAAGCTATCCAGATATTTGCGAGAAAAAATACGTACGGATAAAGACAGAGCCTGTACCGTCGAACAAAAGAAGATTGCTTAATTTTGTCATGAAAGGATGAAGGTCATAATATTCCTATTAGCCTCCTCTGGTATGAGATTGGGGTGCTTTGCCTCACTTCAAAGTACGCAATCTCAAAAAGTGGGAAAAGTATAAGATCTATCAAATTCAGGTCTATTAAGGCACAAACGATGAGTCTTATTGTTTTTGTAACCCAGAATGCAGCATTCCAATTGATAATTATTTTGAATGTCGCAGACGTTTGGTAGGATCTTTTTCCATAAAATATCCACGGAAACTAACAATCCAAGGTTTAGGTAGAATGTTATCAGAGGCATTGAACATGCAGGCCTAAGCTGTTAATCACATTTATATTCTGTAGTTGTTTCCTTGTAAAAATAATAAATACTTTTTACTTTTGGTTATTCATCTCTGACCTACACCGACTGCTACTCTGTGATTAAAGACCCTTTTAGGCCTAAAAGTTTTATCCTTTTACGGTAATCCTATCTCCATCTATAATTTGTCCTGACATAAGTTTTCCGCGTATTTCAAGTTGTACGTTGGGCAGTGAATCGCCTCGACTTAATCTCCATATATGTTCACCTTTTTCCATACCCCTTCTCATCAACAAGGTAAGCCTCTTCTATCATTTTTGCTCCCATGGTGTTTCTCTCTCCTTAATAGCTTGCTCATTCACTCCTCCTTTGGGTTATTCAGACTATATCAAATTCACGTAAGACTCGTCGAATTTCTCCAAATTATCGCAGTTTGTATCGATACCTTTGTGATGCCGCTCACGGAATATAAGGCCTTGAGAATCTATGCTACCTTATTAGTTAAGCAGCCTGAATATGAAACTTGTGATAAGTTTAGTCATTTTGTCCAGTGCAAATCGAGCCTCGGAACGAAACATATCTGCAACCTTGCACCATAGCATTTATGCATTTGACGTTTGATGAATATAAGCGATAATTACTGGACCGCTCGACTTATCGATATCTCAATTTTTTCATTTTTTTGGTTAATTTCTTAATGATTTAGTTTTTGATTACATAGAATACTAGATTTTGAGGGACCATATGTCAAGATTTTACAATACATGATCTTTATATCCTCCCAATGAGTACTACCCATTGCATATTCTAGAAATTGGACGATAGTAGTAGAAATGAATCTGCCGATGACGACAGTAATAATTATGCAAAAGATGGTTTGTATCAAGCTGGCAGCAACAGCAGCAGCCGTTGGAACCTCGAAAGTAAAAAGTCTGACGGCCTTTCCAGAAATACAGAGACTCTTTATCCACCTAAGCCCAATAGTCTGCTAAGTGAGGGGATTTTAGCGGGGCAGAGAATTGCAAAGATATCCGTTATAACTCTTGTAAGTATTGGAATTGTAGAAATTCTCACAGGATACATAAGCGGTAGTGTAGTTGCAACGGCAGACGGAATAGATTCTATGTCTGACGCTGTCATTTCCTTTATCGTGCTATTAGGCCTTCGATTTGCACATAGGCCTGCTGACAAGAAATTCCATTTTGGATATCATAAAGTTGAGAGCTTTGCTGCTTTGATGGCTGCTATAGGAATGATAGCCATAGGTATTATAATATTTTATAATTCATTTGAAGCATTATTGCATCCACACGAGATCAAACAACCAGTTCTTACGATGGTAGTGTTGGCTGCAGCTGGTGCAATCTCGTTACACAGGGCATTCCAGATGAGGAACATTGCAAATAAGTATAACCTATTATCATTAAAAACTGATGCTAAGAATTCAATAAAAGACGGTTCAGCATCAGTAATAGGTTTCCTTAGCGTTTTCATAGCTACACAGTTTGGATTCTTGCAGATGGACGCTATCGGTGGAATGATAATCGCTGGCTATATATTCTCTGTATCATATTTCACGTTAAAAAGGTCATCGCTAATACTTGTCGATTCATGGCAGAATCCAAAACTTACAGAGGTTATCACACAACATATTGAGCAAAGGCAGTTTAGTTTCGGTGAAGGACCGGAGCAACAACAGGCTAAAGTCAAGGTGAGGTCAGTGCTGCTCAGACCGGCAGGAATGGTGTCCCAAGCTGAAGTGCATATCGAACTAGATGGGGATAAACCACTGAAAAATGTTGAGATGCTCTGTCTTCAAGTTGAAATGGAGATTCGTTCTCGATTTCCTGAGTTGGAAAGAGTTTCGGTAATTCCTCACTCATCGATCATAAAGCCAGTGACTACTTCTCCATCATCTTCCTTCAAGAGGTGGATCTCCGTCCCTGATTTATTACATCAACGTCGACAACAACAACAACAAAAACAGCAACAGCAACGTAAATCATAACCCTCCAAAAAATACATTCCCGGCGGCAATTCCATATTCATTTGCAAGTTTATTTGTAAATGTAAGAACATGAGTCATATTAATCAGGAGTTTTAGTTTCAGCTTGAACATCTAAGCAAACGAGTGAATGCTTTTAAGGCCGTATAAGATAACCCAAGATGATGACAAACACAATTGGCAAAATGTCAATCCCGATATTGACAGCGCTGCTGACTATCATTTCGACTGACGAGGCGTTAGCACAAAAACAACCTAACACTGTCAACTTAGAAATTTCGAAAGCAGAGCTAGTGAGTGGTCCCACTAATAATGTAGAGTTAGAAGGACAGGTCACAAACAACTCGACTACACCTGTAGACGATGTGGAAGTTAAAGCGCAGTTCTATGACTCGAATGGCCAACTGCTACACGAGACGAGTAGGTTTATCAGTCAGCCATCTCAGATGCTTCAGCCAGGGGAGAGTATACCTTTTACCATATTGGAGACACTTGGGATTGACAAAGTTGATAAACATGTGTTAGTGGCGGAGGCAGACGCAGGATGAGAATTTCAGAACTTCCTTTTTTTTATGAACTACTCAAAGAAGATGTTTAATTTCTTCATCTACCTCATGTTATTGTGCATATCGTAGTAATGGATAATTTTCATTCAGTATTTTACGCATTGGTTAGCAGCATTTTAAGTTTAGACATCAGACAATTAAGGAAGACGATGACAATTTGAATCGCAAATCATTCTAATTAGAACGTTGACTATGTATCGTTCAAAGAGAATTGAAGCTAGCTAGCCAATTCGAAATTCATCAGGTTTCATGCCATAGCCAGTTATTCATGTGCAGAAAGTTCGGCAATTTTTGATATTTATACTAATGACTCTGAAGCGATCAATTCAGAAGCAGCATGTTCATTAACGCCTTTTGAACATGTAATCTATTTTCAGCCTGGTTCCATACCACGGATGCTTTTCCATCAATTACTTCAGAAGTTACTTCTTTTCCTCTGGAAGCAGGAAGACAATGCATAAAAATACAATCCGATTTCGCTAATTTAAGCAAATCAGAATTTACCTGATATTTTGGTAAGAATATCTTTTCCCTTTCCTGTCTTTCATCATCTTTTCCGATAGAGATGAAAGTGTCTGTCGCCAGAACATCAGCGTTTCGAACGGCTTCCAAGGGATCCTCCGTTATCACTATCTCCACAGACTGTTTCTCTGCTTGTTTTCTTGCTACTTCTAATACTCCATCAGATGGTTCGAAACCTGAAGGACAAGCAATCGAAATGTTTAGACCGATCTTTGAGCAACCCAGTACTAAGTCGTTACATACGTTATTACCATCACCCACCCAAGCAATCTTCAAGCCTTTAAAACTCCTTTTCTGCTCCTGAATTGTGAGGAGATCGGCTAAGATTTGGCACGGATGAAAAGCATTTGATAGGCCGTTTATTACTGGAACAGAAGAGAATGATGCTAGTTTTTCAATATCAGAATGGGCGTACACACGTGCTACAATACAGTCAACATAGAGCGAAAGAGTTCGAGCTGTATCTTCGATCGATTCTCCCCTAGATAATTGAAGATCGTTTGAACTCAAATAGATAGCATTTCCGCCTAACTGAAGCATACCTGTTTCAAAACTGATTCTGGTCCTAGTCGATGATTTTTGAAAGATCATCGCAAGTGTCTTACCTTTGAGTAAGTCTGTTGACTTTCCATCCGTCCATTCCCTTTTGAGGTCCTTAGAGAGTTCTAAGAGTGATAAAATCTCCTCACTTTCTAGATCTTTCAGACTCAATATGTGCCTTTTATTTAAGTAAGTCCTCAATATCTTCATCTGTTAAATATACTATCTCTTCTTCATCCTGTTGCTTTTTGGGTTTTTTCTCCTTATTTTCCTGTATATGTCCTCCTTCAAATTTCTTTTCGGTCTCACTAGACAACGTAATATCCCTCTCTTTAGAACTGTTGTTAACATGATGTTCCTCTATCCGATCTTTCTTTTCTGGATCTTTTGTCTTGGTCTTGTTCTTTCTGTTAAACAATCCCCTAAAAAAACCACCTTCTTTTTTTCCGTTTAACTCGCTTTTTCCTTCGTCAGATACTAGATCTATACCCCGTTTTTGATCTTGTTCTTTCTGCTGTTGTTGCTGTTGTTGCTGTTGTTGCTGTTGTTGCTGTTCTTGTTCTTTCTGGTATTGGTTCTGCCCCAGTTGTTGTTCGGACTCTTCAGATTTATGTCGAATTCGAGATCCGTCGTTACTAAACCTAATATCAGTCGAGTCCGGAGACGATCCTTTGAATTGCTTCTCGGTTCTTTGAGTAAAATCATCCACGGCACGTTCGTCATTCACTGGTTTCAATGTCCGTTTCTGATATGAAACATTAATATCCGTTACAACTTGATCTTCAATTTTGTTTTCTTTGGAAATATCCTGTTGAATTATGTTGCTAGAAGGAAGCTGTTGTTCATCGATTAAAGACGAATCGCCAAAAACTGAGTCGAGAAACTTCTCAGAATAGAAAGGTATGATATCATCGTATCTTTGTCCCACTCCTAAGAGGACAATAGGCTTTGATGTTACATGTACAATCGATATAGCCGAACCTCCCTTGGCATCAGCATCAGTTTTGGTCAATATAGCACCATCAAATTTAGTATATTCAAAAAAATCACGTGCCTGATTAATGGTATCGTTTCCAGTCAAAGAATCACCTATGAATAATTTAATATCTGGTTTCACAACCCTAACTATTTTGTTAATTTCGTCCATCAAATTTTTTGCAGTTTGCATTCTTCCTGCAGTATCAATCAATACGGTATCTACACGATGCTTAACAGCATAATCAACAGCATCTCGTCCAACTGCAGATGGATCAGCCCCGTATCTCTGTGAGATGACTTTAGTCGATATATTCTCACCATGTAAAGATAATTGCTCTATCGCTCCCGCTCTATGAGTATCAGCTGCGGCGATTACTACTGAAATTCCATTCTTCTTAAGAAGATGTGCTATTTTTGCGACCGTTGTTGTTTTACCAGTGCCGTTAATTCCTAGTAGTAGGATAACAAACGGTCCTTTTCCGGCCTCCTTCTTAGTTCTAATTTCTTGGATAAGGTTTATACTCCCGGACTTTTCAAACATTTGAGCAAGGCGATTTCTGAGTTTGAGTTTAACCACTCCTTCTGCTGTTTGACCCTTTTCAAGTTCTAAACCGAGCAATTCGGTACGTAAATTCCCGAAAAGGTCATCTACAACTTCTGGCGCTACATCACTTTCGAGAAGAGAAAGTTCAAGTTCAGATAATTGATTATTTAAATCCCTTTCAGAAATTTCCTTGTGTGATGATATATTTCTGGCAGCGTCAGAAAATGCCCTTTTGAGCTGTTCAAACATTTACGTCATTTAGTCTTAGCGCGACTAATTATTATTGCTGCTAGGCTTATTCAAGGTACTCTGACTTGAAGTGCCTCGCTGCAGCAGTTCGTTGACTTGCATTTGAATTTGCTCCATTCGAAGAGATACCTGTTGTTTCTGCCCCATAAGCTGTTTCAAAGCAATCTCAAACTCCTTTAATCTAGACTCTATATAATTAATTGTATCCTCTCTCCTCTTCTCTACAGCTACTCCTGCACCTATGCTGACCAGCAATTTTTTCGCAGGGGGGATTGACACCTTCATATGAACCCCAACACCAACCGGAACATACGATTCGACCTCTGATTCAGATTGAATTTCTTGCACTGCAATAGACGCTAATTTAGCTTCCTCTAAAAGTCTACTGACCGCTGCTTCACGAGCGATTATCTCATTTAGGTGAGCCTCAAGCACTCTTGCTTGCTGCATCATTTCATTGATTTTTTGTTCGACGGCAGATTGTTCCCTATTAACTCCGCTGCTCATACGTGCTTTATTGCTCCCGCTTTCATATATTTGTGACTAGACGACGTAATACTACTCCGACGAACACACACAAACAAGAGTCTCAAACTGAGACATTCGTCTTGATTACAACTAACTGATTTAGAACGAGCTCGTTAACTTTTCTTCTTGCAATAGTTCATGGCAATAGATCTCATAACTGCAAATCAATCTTCCATTGCTACCTCAAATAGTGTCCACACGAAATTCAGGGCAAGGTTCAACCTAATCTAAGAACAGGAAATGGCTGATAATATCTCGTGTAGTCTATATAAGACGCGCATTTATCCACGATCGGATTTCTACCGATCGATGTAAAGAATTTTTTCCGCCTAATCCTTTTCATAAGGTTTTGATTGTTGTTAGTCTGGATCAAAGCGATATAGTTGTTAGTTCTCTTTTGAAAGTCTAGTATATGGATTACAACTAATGGATTATTTTCACCAGAAAAAAATGACAGAAGCACAGAAGCAAAGTGATACATATATCCGTACTAGAAGCAAAGTAACTTCATTTGGTCATATGCATTGGTAATTATTGACCCGCTATCCCATCTGGATGAATTTTCTCTTCGTATGCAACATTCCCTAAATACGGTCGCGTAATAAGTATAGAATAATAAATCCTAATTCATATCCTGGAAAGCTTTAGCATGTTCTTCGCTTTGACTTTCATTCCATACCTCTCTTCATTCCCTTTCATATGCGCATATATTCTCAATAAATCGCGGAAATTTCTTAACAAACTAAACTTACCTTCGATTTTAATTTTGATAAATTTATGAACTAAAGCATAGATATCAAATTTATTTAAAACTTCGTTCCTATACTGGTTCAAATTGTTTAAATGTTCTACAAATAATCCTGCGCACCACGTAGCTGGGACAATGCCCTCCCCTAATAGAGCGTAGACGGTACCAATAGATTCACCTACACCTACACTCTTTCTACCATCTGTGAACGGTTCACAGAGGGCAGGAGGACTTATTCTGACTGGCCTACCTACCTTGTTAATAATTTCACATTTATACTTCTTCAAAAAATCATCAAGAAATCCAATCGTGTACCTACGCGCAAAATCACCAGCTCCTACATGAGCATATCCGTTGTCGAGAGGAAAGTACCAGAAATAACCTAACATAGATGGAAAGGCCTTCAAATAAAAGTCGTCATATGGATTTTTACCGTGATCGTATCTAACCTTGTATTGTACACATGGGATCCACGTCTCATTGTTCACCTTAGGCAAGTAATTCCGATGAAACCCTGTAGAATCAACAATAAGATCAAAATCAGACTCAAGGTTCTCCTTTCTGGGGACCTTTCCAAATTGAATGTCAGTGCCCCTTATCATATCCTTTATCAACTGCAATTTGTCATAAGCAACCATTCCGTTCAGCTCGATATCAATACAATCTTTTACCAACTCAACCTTCATATTCTCACCCTTATGGAGTATGTACTTGCTGAAATCTAAGCCGCAATCTTTTACCAAATCATCCATCACGTTCTGGCAGGTTGCCCATGCACATACCGCATCATGCTTTGATTCAGGCATTCTTTCAAAACCTTTTACTCTGTTGTCATGATCCTGACTCAATTTGTTCATGATGTATGCACCAGCGACGCCAATCCCTGCTACAGCGATTTTCATTGACAACGCATATTCTCTGATGACCAATAAAAAGATTGATAGGTTGCCTGTAGAAATCGGTAGCAGTAGTGTACTAATATAAGTAATAAAAATAAAGTGTGACATCCCCGAATCGAAACTTCGCGATCACAAAGAAAATATGAAGAAGAAATTGTCCGTTTGGCATATATAGTATTTTTTCCATTTGAAGCCCCGTATTGGAAAAAGCTTTAATCTCTCACTAATGGTGCCATCATTAGATTGGACGATACTATCATGTGGAACCAAGTTACAAGAATGCAGTTTAGCACGTATCTAGATTCTTTTCTTTATTGACACTAAAACTAGCATTGCAGTTGCCAAATGCTCAAGGCTTCTGGATTCAATAAGGTCACAAAGTATAGTTAGTAGGCTCTATAATCCTCCCCTAAGATTTGTGAGCCAATTTTAAGCGTCAGCACTTCGTTTGCGCCCTCATAGATCATGGTTGCACGAGAATCTAAAAAATGCCTTGCGACCCTAGATCTTTTAGTGTATGCTGCTGAACCAAATATTTGGACTGAACGGTTAGCAGCATCAAATGATGCGTTGCTAACATAGAACTTGGATATCGCAGAAATTCTATCAGCCTCGTTTCTAATCTGAGTGTACTTTTTATTAGATTTGTTCAATTTGGCCTGCCAATCAATTTTTTCTTTTTTATATTTTTCTACATAATCATGCAAAAGTTGTCTGGCAACAGCTGCACGATAAACTAGCCATCTTGAGGTTTCTAGACTTACCAACATTTTTGCAATATGTTGTTGTATTAACTGTTTCTTCCCTAGGGCAGCTCCATGTTGAACTCTGTTTTTCGAGTAGGAGATTGATTCATTCAAACAATCCTTGATGACACCAATAGCTCCTGCTGCGACGCTCAGGCGACCATCTATGAGAGCACTATATGCTATGCTTAAACCATGTCCTTTCACTCCCAAAAGGTTGCCCTTAGGAATGATGCAGTTATCAAAAATTAATTCGGCATTAGTTACAGTTAATAGACCCATTTTATTTTTAATCTCCCTTCGAGTTATCCCAGGACAATCTCTATCCACAATGAATGCCGAGATTTTTCCATCCCCATGCTGATCCTTACTGTTCCGCTCCTTTGCATACGTGGTCAGTAAATTTGCAAACGTGCCGTTACCAACCCAGTGTTTTTTTCCATTAACTACATAATGGTCATTTTTTTCTTCGAATACCATCTCCATCGAAGACGGATCGCTGCCTGCATTAGGTTCTGTAAGCGCAAATGCCATTATACTTTGTCCTTTTGTAGTAGGGGGAAGATATTTTCTTTTCTGTGCTTCATCAGCCCATCCCTGAAGTATTAATTGACCAATTGAAGTATGAGCTGACAAGAAAGTTCTAATAGAATTTCCTTCTTCGCCTATTCTTTCCAAAGCGAGGCAGTAAGTAAGTACATCATACCCGAGCCCCCCATACTTTGTAGAAATTGGACATCCAAGCATTCCAATTTTTTTGAAAACGGGTACAAGCCTATCATTAGCTCTTTCGTCAAGATAACACTGTTCCTCATGTTCGCGTATTGATTTAGATGTGTTATCAATTATTTTTAAGAATTTTTTTTGTCTCTTAGAAACATTGAAATTCATCTCTGACAGACTATGATACAGCACACCAGAATAATTATCCAAGGTGCTATTAAAGGAATTTTCTGCTTTTATTGACGCTGATATTTATTTACCATATGAACTCTGAATATCCTTCCTCGTAAATTGACCAGTGTTACAGCCAAATTTATAGCCAAGTTAGATCGTCTAGTCTGAAAAACTCTTGTTACTAATGCGTAGTAATGTATAGAATAACACAGTCTTTGAATAATTATAATTGAGAATTCATATTATGTGACAAATATAAAAATAATAACTTGTTTATCACTAATTACAAAATTAATCTCTTATTATAAATTTCGGATTTGCAATTTAAACAGATCTACAGTTTAAACGAAATGAATAAGGCTCGCAGCTCTTTCATGAAGAATATTCGCAAATTGTCGCATGTCTATTTTATTGAACGGATTAACCTTTTTTAGTGTACTGATTTCCTGTCCTTCTTCAAGCATCGACCGAGTACGCAATTCTTCTATGATCTTCTCCCTTAATCTTGGGGGGCAAATTTTGCTGTGGTATATACAACCAAGAGAGCCAAAAAACATTTCTTTTATATGGTCGTCTCCCTTTTCCTCATGGAAATGAGGATTCCGAGTTTCTACCTGACTTATTTCTATTCCTTTGTCCATAGCATCCTGATTTTCTGTAGGTAGAATTCCACCAAATTCTTCTAAGACATTAACGATCTCGTATGGTTCTACGGAAAAACCTGACGAATATGTAAGCAGTTCGGCCAGTTTCATCGACATGCAATGTTCCCCCGAATTGCCGGTGCGCATGACTTCGGTCTCGAACCCCGTATAATAGGAAACTAGCGAGTTAAGATACTGATTAGTTATTTCAGAGACCCTTCCCCATTTGGAGAAGTATAAGCCACTCTCTGAAACTTTAGGTTTGTAGATCCATGAAATCCTAACCAACGTATAAGGGCTGTTAGACATGGCAAGTCCTGATGCGAAAATCTTAACATACTCATTCACTGCTCCAGGGACATAATTATCTGCATCGATGAATCCGACAAATTCCTTTCCAGCCATTTTAGCAAGAAGCATTCCGGTAATCATGCCTTCGGCTTTTCCATTTCTAACTATATCATCTGGGCCAAAGATACTTGTATACCCAACCTCTTTGAGGGCATCGGATAGTCCAGGATCTTTCTGGTGTAAAATCAATGCATTCTTACCAACAAACCGGTTGAACTGCTCCAGCGCTTCTTTTTCTAATTTGTATCTATCGACAGGCTGTCTAGGACTATTCGACACGATAATAGTGAGACAATCATGAGGAATACCACTTAGCACTCCCTCAAGTAGCTTTAGACGTTCTCCCTTAATAGGAATCACAATGGCCATTTTTTTTTCTATTTCAGAAATTTCTTCATTTCCTATACTTCTTATGGTTTCAGATGTGGGTCGTCCATTACTAAAGCCAGAGTCTAACTCATATACACGTTGTACTCCGTGTAAGCTAATAGCTCCAAATCTCTCCGTATATCTGGGATGGTCAAGTTTCATTCAGAGTAACTAAGAAGAACATTCTATCGCTTATAACTATTGGGAACTTTGCAAACATTCAAGATATCTAGCAGACATACAAGCAAAGACGAAATAATAGATTTTTAGATAAGAAAATATCTAACGTTCTTCTAGTATCTGGGCAATTGCTTATCGTAGTAATGTAGTTGGAGTTGCATATGGCAAGATAATGCGATTCTACAATTGAGTGCCCATGTTCAGAACAAACAAAAATAAGGTACCTTGCTTCGCAGCGCCAAATTTACTATTCCTTATCGATGAATTCATCTGGGTTGGGTGGTTCTGGATTCAATCCTTTCCTTTTTCTTATATCTGCCACCAAGTTCTTTAGAATAGATTGAGGCACAGCTTGCCACGATTTGAAATACGTACTCCATAAGGCCTTTCCTGCCGTTCCACCGCGCATTATCTCAGAAAGATCAAATGTTTCAGATGCAGGTACTTCACCTTGCATAATCGAAATAAGCCCTTTCTGTTCTACGTTAAGCAATTTTCCTCTCTTACTTGAGAGTATTCCTGCTACCGTACCAATCTGGTCCTGCGGACATTTCACTTCAATACCAAGAATAGGTTCAAGCAAAGTTGGATCTGCTATTAACATCGAACCAAGCATAGATCTACGTGTCGCAGGCATTAGCTGCGCCAGTCCTCTATGAGCAGGGTCTTCGTGAGGAACAAAATGATGCAATACAAACTTGACTCCTCTTACAGACTCATGTGCTATCGGTCCAGAATGGGTTACATCATCGAACCCGGATCTGATAGAATCCATTGATTCCTGGATAAATTGGACGCCCTTAGTTTCATCGATAAGCATATTTCCAGTTAGGTCTAAAGCGGCTACACTGCGCGCTTCATTTGCACTCCAGCCTTTTTCACGGAGAAGTCTAGCCATTTCTTTCTTGTCCATATCCTCTCTAATCTGTCCGGTCCTAACCATATCAATTATTTCCTCACTAAGAGGCTCTACCCTCATGAAGATCTTGTTATGCCTATTCGGAGATTTGCTCATGATTGGGCTCGTTTTGATGCGACTGGTCTCACGATAATTGATTAATGGTTGGGTAGTGGTTATTTCTAGACCTGCTTCCTCCAGAAGAGAGGTGGCGATTTCAAGGTGAAGTACCCCCATACCTGCCATAAGTGTTTCACCTGTTTCTTCATTGATTTTTACTATTAGATTTGGATCTTCTACTGTAAGCCTCCTGAGAGCTTCTACCAGTTTAGGCAGATCCTTTGGATGCTTAGGTTCTACTGCAATAGTCACAACTGGTTCTGAAACGTATTTAATTGATTCAAATGGTGGAATTGCCTTTACTGTTGAAATTGTCTCACCTGCAATAGCATAGTCTAATCCTAGTAGTGCAGGAATGTTTCCTGCAGGCAGCATGTTTACTAATTCACGTGTGTTGCCCATATAGATATTTACCGATTGAACTTTTCCCGGTCGCTTTGCATCAATCAAGTATACCTCGTCTCCATCCTTTACGGTACCTGAAAAAAGACGCCCGGTCGATATTCTGCCTGCCTGTGGATCGACATTTATGGTGGTCACCATCATTATTACTGGACCTTTATCATCACATGATACGAGAGCTTGGCCGATTTCAGAATTCAGATCACCAGGCCATATTTTGGGAATTCTATATCGTTGAGCAACATGAGGTGGTGGGTGGTGTTCAACGACCATTCCCAGAACTGCTTCATGCAACGGTGCCCTCTCTGACAAATTCTTAATCCCACTTGGGTCATCAGACGTATAAGCGTCATAAACATCCTTAAAACCGACTCCTTTTTTCTGCGCAACTCTAAAATTAAATCCCCATCTATCCTTAGCGGAACCAAATGCAACGCTATTCCCTTGTATACTAACTTTCCATTTCTCCTTGAGTTCTGGCTCTGCGTATATGTCTATCAAGTGGTTAAATTCGGCTATTATATTAGAAAGCCATTTTTGCATAGCTGAGGGATCCAACCTCAGCTCTTTTACAAGCCTGTCAATCTTATTTACATATAGAACAGGTCTAACTCTCTCTTCCAATGCCTGTCTCGTTACTGTTTCAGTCTGAGTCATTATACCTTCAACAGAATCTGAAACCACGACCACTCCGTCAATCGCTCGCAAGGCACGAGTAACCCGCCCAGTGAAATCTATATGCCCAGGCGTATCAATCATGTTAATCACATATTCTTTCCCTTCCCTTTCATAGTATAGAGTAACATTCGCACCTCTAATTGTCATCTGTCTATTTTGCTCTAGCTTCATCGAATCCAGTGCGAGAGCCTGTCCAGCAACCGACGGCGAAATGATCCCGGACGCTGCCAGCAGGCTATCACTCATAGTTGTTTTTCCATGATCAACATGAGCAATCACTCCAAAATTACGTATTTGTTCCTTATTACCAATAATTCTAAGTATATCCTGCGTCGATTTGAATTTAGGCATCTATTCAGTCAGGAAATTTTGCTGGAGGTCTATTAAACGTTCCTTTGTACTTAGTTGATAGCTTGCCTACCATACGATCTATAGCATTACGATAAATCCATCGATGTGACAACTATCCGCAATTTGTTATGGAGAGATAACCGTGTTAACCACGGCAGACTTCTTTAATCTGTTTGTCTGTGCATAATGAGTTAATTCGAATTCTGGAATCGCCTAATTGTCTAGGATATCACACCACACCTACCCATTTTAGCAACAGTGCACGCTAATCTTAGACCAAAGGAGAGTAACATTTCTGAGATTTAGTAACAAATATTCGTTTTAGTATACAAATTTTTCACCTATCACTGCAAAACACAAAATTATAAGTAAGGGCTATGAAACAACAATGAATATAGTCTGCATGAGCGATGTAAATATGTCTTACAGAAGACATCCTACTATAGAGGATATATTCGCTGCCAGAAGCTCACTAGACACGAATATACGAAAAACTCCGTTACAGAGGTCTGATACTTTTTCTAGAATGGTTGGCACCAATATCTTTCTCAAACAAGAATGTTTACAAAAAACAGGATCCTTTAAAGTTCGGGGAGCCTTCACCAAGTTAAATTCAATGTCCAAACAGGAACGATCTCTTGGTGTAATTGCCGCTTCAGCTGGAAATCATGCTCAAGGTTTAGCCTACGCCTCTTCCAAAGAAAATATTCAATGCACTATAGTAATGCCCAGAAATGCTTCTCCAGCCAAGGTCGCTGCAACTAGGTCTTATGGAGCTCAGGTGATCCTTAGTGGTGCTGACTATGAAGAATCATGGAGTGCGACACTCCGTATCGCAAAAGACAAAGGACTCAAAATCATTCATGCCTTTAATGATGATCATGTAGTATGTGGGCAAGGCACTATTGGCTTAGAACTATTAGAAGATTTGAATGATTTTGAAAGAATATATCTGCCGGTTGGAGGTGGAGGATTAGCAGCAGGTATTGCTATTGCCATCAAGGCTAGGAGGCCAAACGTTAAGATAATCGGAGTACAGTCGGAGGCTTTTCCATCGATGAGACAATCCATCGCTAAAGGAAAACTACAGACGATCAATTCAGGGTATACCATTGCAGATGGTATCTCGGTAAAATCACCTGGAGACTTCACGTATGAAATAATTAGCAAGTTAATTGACGATATAGTGTTAGTAGATGATACCTCAATAGTCAAGACTATGTTTTTGCTTATGGAGAGAGCAAAACTTGTAGTCGAGCCTGCCGGTGCAGCTAGCTTGGCGTACCTCGTGTCTAACGGTTACCCAAAAAAGAATGAAAAAGTGATTGCTCTTTTATCTGGTGGAAATGTAGACATGTATTTGCTGGGTCAAGTTGTAGCAAAGGGTCTCATGTATATGGGTAGGATGCTCAAAGTGTTTATACAACTACCAGATAAACCAGGAGCTCTGAAGACGGTTGTCGACTGCATAGCCGAGTTGAGCGTCAATATAGTCGAAGTTGAACACGATAGACTTAGCTCGAACATTTCTGCTGGAACGGCAGGCGTATATCTAAGTCTAGAGGTAGAGGACAAATCTCATGAAGAGCGTCTAATAGACTTTCTAAAAACCAAATCGATAAAGTTCAAAGTGCTGCGTTGACAGCATGATATTTGAACAGCCAAGTTCCAAATGCCTGACTAATTCCTATGAATGGGGGCAGGATATGAGTAATATTTACTATACAATTTCTCGAAATGTCGATGATATTGCTATCGGCTTTTACGTCCTTGGACATGTATGGTCCCAAGTTAGCTTTAATTTACTTTGGGCATTTTAGAATATCGCTGGAATTATCCTTCATAGAGTCCGTTCTTCCATGCTGATTGCCTTTTATTTAGAAATCAAAACAACAAGCTGTTTCTACTTATAGGATCAAGTTGCATATCCGAGAGAACGTCTAACTAGGTTTTACGTCACTTAAAAAGGAATCTAGTTAAGCGCGACACAAGTAAGTCAATTTATTGATCTCGACATCAATGGATTTACTTGATGATATAAGCTATCTATTCATATGTTAGAATAAACCGAAATTCGGCAGAATAAAGTTTAACAGCTAATCCATCATAGCATTAGCTCGCGTCCTAAGATCTTATCTGGTTCGAAAATCCTATATCGCTCTTCAGCCCCTCACAGGTATCCCGTAGACGTGGCGCAATTGTTTAATCCAGTTCATTCCTTCTCTCGGAGGTCATGTTCAAGATATCCTCATTAATTCGGTCCCCTACTGATGTACAATTTTGGTACCACCGTGTTCAGCGGCAGGTATGGCAGGGAAAGCCGGATGTGGATCACATGATGGTTCTGTCACCCTAAACTCAAGAATACTGCAATTAGTTATGTTTGCATTATCTCATGAAGATGAACTATTATATTTGATAAATCTACGAATCGCAAAGGAAGTCAATTTTTATGACCTAAAATTATCGCTCATAACAATTTTATTATTTCATTAATCAGTTGTAGTCACCGATGCCTATTTTACCGTTAGACGCTGGTAGATATGGAAGTAGAGAAATTAGAGAAATTTTTGAGGATAATAAGAAACTAGAATATCAGTTGAATTTTGAAGCAGAAGTTGCTTTGGCACAAGGCAAATTAGGGTTGATCCCAGATTTTGCTTCCAAAGAGATTGCAGAAATTGCAAAATCGAATAAGATAAGCTTGGAACGAGTAAAAGAACTGGAGTCTATTAGTGAACACGATACAGGTGCCCTTGTAGAAGCTTTAGCAGAAAAATGTTCAGAAATCTCTAAACCATGGGTACATTACGGACTGACGAGTACCGACGTTGTAGACACTGGTACATCTATGCAAATAAAGGATGCATTGCAAATCGTAGAGAAAAAATTAATCAGATTGGCCGAGATTCTTTCAGACAAGGCTTTAGAATATAGAGATTTACCAGCCGTCGGAAGGACCCATGGTCAACATGCCAGCATAATTGCATTCGGTCTTAAATTTGCGGTATGGGCAGCAGAAATTGTCAGCCATCTGGAAAGAATCGGAGAAGGACGAAAGCGTTTTTTGCTTTGTAAAACCCTTGGAGTCGTTGGAACAGGCTCGTTGATGGACAAACAGGCATTGGAAGTACAGAGCTTAGTTGCAAAAAGATTGGGACTTTATCCGGTCGATGCCGCTACCCAGGTTGTGTCACGAGAGAGGTACGCGGAAGTACAGTTTTTGTTTGCTCTTATTGGAACAACCTTGGATAGGATAGCAGTAGAGATCAGAAATTTGCAGCGGACAGAAATTGGAGAAGTGTCTGAGCAATTCAGAAAAGGTCAGATGGGAAGCAGCGCAGTTCCAGTAAAACGCAATCCGATCAAGAGTGAGAGAATTTCATCCCTATCCAGACTGGTGCGAAGTCTGGTGAATGTGGCGATGGAGAATATTTCTCTATGGCATGAACGGGATTTGTCAAACTCAGCCAATGAAAGATTTACTATTCCTATGACCGTCGTGCTTTTGGATGAGATGTTAAATTTGATGATAAATATCATGAGCAATTTGGAAATAAACAAAGAAAGGATCATGTCAAATCTGGAAGTCACTAATGGTCAAATTTATGCCGAATTCGTGCTGGATAGTTTAATTAGGAAGGGTATTCCTCGGTTTGGTGCTTATAGAAACCTCCAGAGAATTGCGTTCTCAGCTCTTGAGAACGGAGAATCATTCCTCGATGCCATTAGAAAGGATCCTGAAGTATCAAAACAATTAACTTCAGAAGAGTTGATCAGAATATTTCAACCAAACAGTCATTTTGCTTCATCTTCCAATATCATTCAGAACGTAGCAAAGTTGGTCTCTGATGCAAAATCAAGGAATGCCCAACCATCCTGAGTTGAAAACTATTATCATGATCGGAAATCGACAGAACCCTTTTTTTCTGTTTTATCGAGAACTCTTTATGAAATACTTATGAATTAAAGAACCGTATTGCAGTGCCTTCTTAGGTTTCATAGCAGACTCCATCGGTACACCTATTTCGATTGCTAGTCTACGGATAATATGTTTTCTAATCCTATCATCTTCTCCTTTAATTTTCTGGTCTAAAGGAATTGTCTTTGCAAACTTGATAAATCTCTCTGATAGGAATGGTTTCTTTACTGATATCCCATAATCAGAAGTTACCAATGTAATATCTTCCATAAGTGATAATTCATTTGTAATCTTCGATTTCATAAGATTCAAAATACCAGACTTTCCTTGATTATAGACTAGTCGATATTGATTATAGCCACAGAAAAGTTCATCTAAACCATTTGCAGTTAGAAGTATTTCGAATCCATTCTTCTTAGCCAGATAAGCTATGAACAAATATGCTATGCAATTTTCGATGTTTGATGGAGTATGGCAATTAATTTTTCCTATTACTATTTTCAGTTTTTCCCTGAACTCATTTTGTTCGATTTCATATCTCTTATGAGGCAACTTTAGCATAGACGCAATCGATCTGGAAAAAACCATATCGTGTGAAGATGCGAATCCTACGGTCAACAAGGTCACTGATTTGTTCAACACTCCACATATCTTTGCGAGTAATGAGCTGTCAACCCCACCAGAGAAAGCTAACGCAACCGATTTCTCACATCCTACGACGTGTTTCACTTCTTCCTCCATGACTTTTTGCAGAGTAGTAAGGAGCATGAAAATCACCAATTATGAAGAATGACTTTTAAGCCGATTCGGTCTTTCAATTCATTTCTCCCGCAAAGAGATAAGATAAATTCCTTTTCATGCATCAGGATTCGTGAAGGAAACAGCGAAGATGTGTTAGTTAAGAAACAAGTAACTATAGCAATGTTTACGAAGCCTTCAGTATGTCACCTTAGTTTTGTCGTCAGCCGCCATAAAGTTACATTATGATGATTCGTATGAGGTATGTAACTGTTGATTACATATGTCGATATTCTCTTTACCTTCCCTTTGAAGTATTGAAAAAACCAGTGTGGAACATGTTGCCTATATAGAAAGAGGACAAAAAGGGTTGACTATCGGTTTGGGTTAATCTATCATGTGAATGATTGGGGAGTATCGAATTAGGTTATCGAGGATGAGCTTTCAAGCTAAGAAATTCCTGTATGAACAGCTTATTGTAACTACGAGGCTGTAGTCTTTATCGATGCGGATCTTCCTTACATCGGAATCAAAGAAGGAGAATGATTTTTCAACTCATATCGTAGTAAATCAATTATGCAATTATGTGATATCTCCTAAGGTCTTTTTGGATTTCTCTTTTATTCTTTTGAAACATTTTTCTACTGTACACATTTATTCAGTAATAGTCTGTACGCGTGTAGATAGTGGAAGATCAGAACAGTCGATACTATGAATTTAACATTTAGATTAACATTACTTGCGGCTATTTGCCTAGATCCAGGACGAATTGTTATCCCTTCAAGTTGGAGGAAATGTTACAACCAGTACAATCGATCCGTGACACTTGTATAGCTAGTAGTTTATTTTGAAATCTTGGAATTCACCTGTATATCTATCAAATCTGAGGTCAAACTTTTCTACTCGGGCGTTAGGTGGCCCCACCTTACACCACTCTATAACTTTTTCTACAGAATCTCTATCTCCTTCTAACACAATTTCAATACTTCCATCAGCCAGGTTGCATATCCACCCCGTTACCCCATATCTAGTGCAAACATGTTGAGTGTTCTGCCGAAAATATACTCCCTGTACTTTTCCATTTGCAACTATATGCACCCTGATCTTGTTTTGGTTATTTTTGCGTAAATCCCTTTGAGTATTTTTGTTCATAATTGAGAGCAATTCAGCGAGTATACATTTCAAAACGATCGGAACGATTCTTCATTCGATTAGACTTCCACCTTCGTCGATAAACAGCTGCTCGTAGGATGTTCCCTTCCTAACCAGTCTATATTCACCATTCATGGTTTTCATGACAATGGATGGTTTTGTTTGACAATGGAATGGCATATTAAACACAACAGAATAGGCACCCACATTGTAGAAAGATACATACTTACCTACCGTTGCTTCATTAAGATCTGATGCTTTTGATTGAGGAAATACATCATATGTATCGCACAGCCTCCCTGCAAGTTGAATATTTTTTGGATTTGTAAGATTGCTTTGTTTGGACCCAGTCGTGAATGCGAATACTATCTCCTGTGGATATTCCTGTTTCAAAAGCGCTGCATCCAGTAAGAGATGATATCCTGCATCAACAATGACTATTTTATGGTCGTTATATTCTTTTGTATTTACTATCCTTGATATAAGCACAGACGATTCAGCAACGAGGTATCTGCCGCTTTCAATCATGAGATCAAATGATCCATGTGATTCAACCAACTTGTTAAGTCGAGGTACGTAACTGTCCGCCATCTCGTAGGGTGTTGGGACAGACTCGCTATAAAATACGGGCGTACCTCCTCCTAAGTCGAATGTATTAATTATAAACTTGGGAAATTCTTTTTTCATTTTTGTCATAAAACTATCCATTTTATCAAGAGCATGAACGTAGCACGAGAAATCAGTGATCTGAGACCCAAGATGGAAATGAAAGCCCTCGAAATGCAGGAGATCATTATCCATAAGATGTTTGACCATTTTGGTAGCATTATCTATGGTTCCCCCATTCAACGGAACACCAAATTTCCCATTTCTATATGATGCACGGATCTCTGCCTTTACGCCAACCTCTGGATTAACCCTAATCATCGTAAGTGGCTTGATAGCAAGTTTTTGTGCTGCTTTAGCTAAATTGGTCATACCACTAAAGGAACTGACTACAACTCTTCTGATTCCCGTTTGTAATACCTCGTGGTATTCTTCATATTCTTCAGTGACGCTAGTGTATATTATATTCTCAGGAGGCGCCTTGCATCTTCTTAAGAAATGAAGCTCCCCTAGAGAAGTTAGATCAAAGGTAATTCCGTCTTTAATAAACGAAGTCAGTACAGCGGGAGTAAAATTTGCTTTTACAGAGTACGCAAGTTTTACATGACCATTGAATCTCGAGTATGCGTTTCGAAGCTCTCGCACCTTCTGATGCAATGTACTTTCATCGATAACATATAGCGGAGTACCATAACGTGAAGCGAGCCTTTCAATATCGGTTGGTTCTACAAAACGATTTATGTGCTGTGTTGTTAGATTTAGTTTTTTTGTTAGTTGAATTTGAGAATTTTCTACCAATTCTTTTTTGTTAGTTTAGAGTTAAACAAATAACTTAAAAACATTGCTCCAACTCATACAATTAGCGCGGGATAGACAGCTAACAAGGGAGGGAATACAGGAACGCACAAGAAATGAAGTAAATAGTGGTGGTTTGATGCTTCCATGAATTGAGCACTTAAAAAAATGACAATAGGTTACCACATTAGGTATCGTATCGGTATCATCGATAATATGGCACAGTAACCCTTTCTCCAGGTTTCCCCTCACGTTGAGCCTTGATTTTCTTTACTGCTTCTTCAAAGTGACGCATCACTACATGAGCCTCAGAGACATGTTTAGCAGCCTCTTCAGGGGTAGGATATCTAGCTAGATATTCATGTAGGACCAACGAGACTGCTGTGTTTGCGACTGAACTCGTGTCAGCTCCACTGAACCCATCTGTAAGTTCAGCGATTTTGCCTAGATCTAAATCTGGACCAATTGGTTTGTCCTTGGAATGAATTTCGAGTATCTTTTGTCTAGCAAGTTTGTCAGGCATGGGGACGAACACTATCTTATCAAATCTTCCTGGTCTCAACAGTGCCGGATCAATCATGTCAGATCTGTTGGTGGCACCCAACACGACAACACCTGATAAGGCTTGGATTCCATCCAGTTCAGTCAGTAATTGAGACACGACTCGTTCGGTCACCATGCTATCTCCACCCATACCACGCGTTGGTACAATCGAATCAATTTCGTCAAAGAATACTACACATGGCGATGCTTGTCTAGCTCTTCTAAATATTTCACGTATGCCTCTTTCAGATTCTCCGACCCATTTGCTAAGCAACTCAGGGCCTCTAACACTAATGAAATTTGCTTCAGATTCCGTAGCGACAGCCTTTGCCAGTAGCGTTTTTCCGGTACCAGAAGGTCCATACATTAGAAGACCCTTAGGCATGGTATGGCCTAGCTTTGCATATAGATCAGGATAGCGAAGTGGCCATTCTACGGCTTCTTGCAATTCACGCTTAACATCATCTAGCCCACCTATAGCAGTCCAAGGAACATCGGGAGATTCAAGATATACCTCTCTCATAGCTGATGGCATAACCTCTTTTACTGCATTTTCGAAATCCGCCATTGTAACTACAAGTTTATTTAATATATCCGGTGCAAGTTTTTCATCCTCTAGGTTGAGTTCAGGTAGAAGTCTCCTGAGACATTTCATAGCT
>JBKPHJ010000045.1:0-4006 GCA_046729835.1 Thermoproteota archaeon | reverse complement strand
AGCTATCACAGGTCTCAGTGAGCCCAATTTGGAAATAATGAGACCTGAAGTGGGCCCAAATACCAAGAATACCAATGCAAATGGCAACTGGATAGTTCCGGCACCAATAACATCGGCTCCAAATCCTAATGGATAAGGATTTCGTACGAGTATTGGTATGGTTTGAAATACCATAAAATTTGACAATCCAACGATTAGTATTATCAACATCGCCGGCAAGATTGCCTTGTTTTGTAATAATCGTAAATCGATCAGTGGATAATTCTCCCTTCTCTCAATTAGGATGAATAGAATAAATGAGATTATTGCGATAAGCGAGAATGCGAGAATCTGCAATTCGGAGAGCAATCTAACTTGATTCTGCTGGTTGTCGACGCTGAACTCCGTTGAGGTTTCGATCAGTGTCAGGCACATGAGGAAAGAAGTAATAGCTACGGCTAGCGTTACTGCTCCCTTAAGATCAAGTTTGAAATTCTTTTTTCTTTTATCTTTAACAATGATTTTGCTAGCCAAAGTTGGTTCTTCGCTTCCTTTTCTACCTTGTCGTCCCCCATGCGAAGGTTCAGGATCCGGATCTTCTTGAATGTGAACGAACTTCCAAATAGTTAATAAAAGCAGAAGGGCAACGGGAATTATTGTAAAAAATGTCTCTTGCCAGCCAAAATTCTCCACAATGATTGCTCCCGCTGAAAGGCCTATGGCAGCACCCGCTGCAAACATAGAACTGATTATTCCCTGCCCAATCGAAATCTTCTGCCTCGGAAATTGGTCCCTTATTAGGCCAAATGCGATAGGGAACATACCCATTCCGATCCCTTGAACAGCTCTGACCAGCAACAAGATGTAAATGTTTGAGGCGAACCCTCCAACCGATACGCCTACGGCATAGATTACCATGACAGCTAATAGAACCCTCTTTTTGCCGTATACGTCTGATAGCTTACCCACTATAGGCGTCGCGACAGCACCGCTGACTAGGTAGGTCGTCAGGATCCATGAAGAAGTTCCATAAGAAACACCGAAGTCGTGTATAAGGTCTGGAATAGCAGGAATCAACATTGTCTCTGCATACATAACCATCGTTGCTATAGAGCTTAGAATGATCAACAACTTCCAAGCTGAAGAGGGTATTGCATTCGTATCAGGATCTGTCAGTTTTGTAGCATCCTTTCTGGCCGACACTTTATCTTCGCTTCTTCGATTATTGCTGTCTCTTAGAGGGTTCTGCACAGGTTTTCTCGACCTTCGCAATTCGTTATGTATGCTGCACAGTTGCTTCTCTTAGCCTATCTCTGCGGCTAGGTCGGCGGGCCACTGCAGCTGATGGCCTATCCGGCGAATCTATATTTATTTGCAAGTTACTCCACATCTTCTCCATCACCTCCTTCATGATCTGAATTCTTTCGTCTGGGATACCTGTTAGCGCGGTGGTAAGTACACTCGTAGCACACTCTAGGGTAATGTCCCAAATTGTGATTGTCTTTTCAGTGAGAAAGATTCTATTATTCCTTCTATCACTACTATCTACTCTTCTCTCTATAAAACCGTCATTCTGCAACTTGTCAAGAATAGGAATCAGGGTAGGCGCTTCCAATCCTAGAGCGTCTGCTATTTCCTTCTGAGATAAGCTATAACTAGTCTTCTTAAGCAGAACAAGCACTCTCCACTGTGCAAATGTAATCCCAACACTGTTTCTCAATCTGAAATCCAAGGAACGGGAGAGGCTTCTGGCGGTCCTGTTTATAACGAAGCCAGGATTATGCTCATAATCAAATGATGACATAGGATGCTAAAGATTAGCAGCCTAATTATTAGTTATAAATCTTCACATATTATTCCTGTGGAATTGATAATTACCTTATGACCGATACGACACGACGGCTTTTTCTATGACCTATTTGAATGCCCAGGTATGAGACCAGCCCTTACACATGACTATTCGCCGCAACATCGATGATGAAGCTATTTTCCATCTCTAACACATGGATGACAGCCACGTCATCTATCTGACGTTTAATCGAGAATTTCAAAGCTTCTGGAGGTGTTGCGCCAATGTTCATCCTTGCCAATCGATCTCCCTTTTCCTTTCAAGTTGATGACCTAAAAGTAATCTTTAACCTGTGGCAGGCAAATCTGAATACCACTGAAGGATTACTATAAGTTTTTCCCGTTGGACAAATTGATGTCACAAGCATCTATTAATGGAGGCAATTATCCTATGATACGATGTGTTGGATACTTCGACCATATGAGACTCTAGATAGACACAAAGAAATTTGTCTGCAGTCTCTGTGATTGGAATGAAGCCGAGTTTGATATTGCTGGCAACATCTAACACGTAGAATTCATCAATCTTGTAATTCCTGAAGGTACGCTCCTTGTCAGCTGTGTTAGTTTCATAATCAGAAGAAGAAGTTGTTTTCGTATCGTAAAACAGTTTTCTTCCTATTTCCTTCAGCATAGGAGCAAGATGCTTTAGATATATACTGCCGACAACCCTATTCTCATAGTTGCCAATATAACAGAGTAATCTACGTCTGTTAGTATTTGCATTCTTCTTCTCATGACCGAGCAGAAGTTTGCCGTTACTATCCACGATTCCTGCAAAACTGACTTTCTTACTAACTGATAAGGCGCTTATGCATACTTCATGAAGAAAATCTCGTTCATGCATTTGCTAAGGCAAGCTATTAGAAAACAATGTTAAATATTAACTATTTGGTGATCATTCAGCAGTAGAATCCCACAAACATTTAAATATCCCTGAATCTTTTTGATTTTTTTAGGATTATTAACTAATTTATTTGATCACAGTTGTCAATAAATTGATTTTGCGGCAGTATTACTTAGGGGGATAGTTCTGACGCCATCAAAATCAACGCTTCCATTTCCTGTCGTGATAAACTCCCCCCGCGTTAACAATATATTTAATCCTCTTGTACATATTCGCTTGACAATGAAGGTTACTGACGTGTGGGGACAAGAGTCAGAACCCATCTGTAGCTACTACAGATGCAAACATAGATTCTCTGAACATGGTACTAGGCTTTGTCGTTGCAAACACCCGCAGAACCTAACTGTTGGAATACTAGGACTACCCGGTTCAAATTGAACTCATACTTTAGTGCACCGCAATACAGAGAAATGTCGAACAAGCTGTTATGTTTGTTTGATACATTATCAGCCTAGTCAGCCAGTAGAAGAATATTTCAATCTAAAAAATCTATGCCTCGTTTTCATACAATACTGGATGGGTACAACGGCCCAACTTATGATGAGAATTTGAGCGACTTTAACATGTTCTGTATCACGGGAAGATAAGACTCAAATTTTTCTGGATAAGCTTTGTAGGTGATTACATAAACTAGATTCTCAGGTTTTACAACTAATTGCATCGCTCTTCTTTTGGCATCATTATCATCTGTAGCGCTAAAAGATATCTCATATGCCTCAAGCTGATTCAGACTTGAGTGTCCGGAGCTGAGAAGTTTGAAGTCTCGAGTATTGCGTTCGAGATCGGTAATTATTTCTTTTGCCAAAGAGTCTAACGTTGCATTGATGGATGAAACATTATGTGATTTTATTCCCAACCCCGCAGGGAAGGAAGGCGAGTCAGTCTGACGTGGAGCTATAAATGTAACTTGATCTTGCCCTATTTTGGATCTCTCCCAATCGTTAGGATATTTTATTGCTAGTCCCAGTGTCCGGTCGTCGAACGTAAGCATTTCACCTGCCGCTGATAGTGTATGGAAAAACGCGAACACTTCAAAGCTGATGGGATGAATCATGCAAGCTGCAATGAGAATAAGCAATACAAGGGTCAATGGCCTAGGCTGGAAATAGTAATGTGACAAACCCTGGCATTGAACCATCTTAATCAGCTAGGACCCTCCATTCTTCAGAAACGATTCTTCCTATTAGCACTTGCTTAATCTAGTCCCAACCTCATATATATTAGAATTTTCACTTTCGATGACATCTGCCGACATCTGCAACCTCTGTTTAC
>JBKPHJ010000044.1:0-5995 GCA_046729835.1 Thermoproteota archaeon | reverse complement strand
AGGAGCCTCCGCTGCAGCAGCAGCGGCTGCAGGTAACGCTGCCGCAGCAGCAGTAGAGTCTGGAGCGGATACCGCAGCAGCAGCAGCAGCCGCGACAGCAGCAAGTGAAAATGATGCTTCAGCAATTGCAACAGCGGCCGCGGCCAGGGGGGCCGCAGCAGGTGTAGCAGCTGCATCAGGGTACTCTTCTGCAGCAGCTGCAGCAGCAGGTGGATCTGCAGCAGCTGCTGCTGCTGCAGGAAGTACGGCAGCATCAGCAGCTGCATCAGGCTGTTCTGCAGCCGCAGCTGCAACAGCAGCTGAGGGTGCAGCAGCAGCAGCTGCTGCAGCAGGAGGCGGAGGCGGAGTCGCAGCCGCAGCAGCAGCAGCAGGACAGGGCGCAGCCGCAGCTGCAGCTTCAGCAGGTGGTTGTTCTGCAGCAGCCGCAGCAGCAGCTGGAAGTGCAGCCTCAGCAGCAGCAGCAGGTGGTTCTGCAGCAGCTGCAGCAGCAGCCGGAGGTGCAGCAGCAGCAGCTGCTGCGGCTACAGGTAGCTCGGCAGCAGCAGCCGCAGCAGCAGGTGGTTCTGCAGCAGCGGCAGCAGCAGCCGCAGCATCCTCAACAGCAGCCGCAGCAGCAGCCGCAGCAGGCGGTTCTGCAGCAGCAGCAGCAGCAGGTAATGGCGGAGCAGCAGGAGCTGCAGCAGCAGCCGCAGGTAACGCAGCAGCCGCCGCAGCAGCCTCAACAGGTGGTTCTGCAGCAGCAGTAGCGGCAGCAGGCACAGCTGCCGCAGCAGCAGCAGCGGCAGGCGGGGGTGCAGCAGCAGCAGCCGCAGCCGGTAGCGCCGCAGCCGCAGCCTCAGCCTCAGCCGGCGGAGGTGCAGCTGCCTCAGCAGCAGCCGCCGGGAGTGCAGCAGCAGCCGCTGCTGCAGCAGCAGGTGGTTCTGCAGCAGCTGCAGCAGCAGCTGGAGGTGCAGCCGCTGCTGCAGCAGCAGGTGGTTCTGCAGCAGCTGCAGCAGCAGCTGGAGGTGCAGCCGCCGCAGCAGCAGCGACAGGTGGAGATGCTGCAGCTGCAGCAGCAGCCGCAGCGAGCAGTAGCGCGGCAGCAGCAGGCGGAGGTGCAGCATCAGCAGCCGCAGCAGCAGCAAGTAGTGGTGCAGCAGCAGGTGCAGCAGCAGGAGGCGCAGCAGCAGCCGCAGCAGCAACTGGCGAAGGCCCCACGGCAGCAGCAGCGGCAGCATCAGCTGCAGCTTCAGCAGCAGCAGCAGGAGCTTCAGCAGCTGCAGCTGCAGCAGCTGGAGGCGCAGCTTCAGCAGCAGCAGCATCTGGAGGAGATGCAGCCGCAGCAGCATCAGCTGCAGCTGAAGAGAATGGAGCTTCTGCAGCCGCAGCAGCCGCAGCAGGAAGTTCAGCAGCGGCCGCAGCAGCAGCAGCTGAGAATGCAGCAGCAGCCGCAGCAGCAGCTGGAGGAAATGAAGAAAGTTCCGCAGCAGCCGCAGCAGCAGCAGGTGGAGCAGCAGGTGCTGCAGCAGCATCTGGAGGAGATCCACAGCAGGCGGCCTCTAGCGCGGCTGCCGCAGCACAGAACATTCAAGAAGAAATTAAGAAACCCGTTGAGCCGCAGCAAGCCGTAGCGGCGCGAGAAGTTGCACCTGAAGGAGGTGCAGCACTAACGCCTTTTGCAATTCCGAGACCTCAGGGAGCTACAACAGGTGAAGAATCAACACCAGAAGAACAAACACCACCAGAGGAAGCAGCACCACCTGAAGGTGGTGGTGCGGAAGCTCCTACACCTGATGAAATATGTGGCAACAATGTCGATGATAACGGAGACGGAGCCGTGGACGAGAATTGTCCACCTCCACCCCCAGATGAACAGCAAGGACAACCAACTCAAGGCTCAGATGAAAACAGCTCAACTGAAAATGGCGACGGTGGCTAACAGAGGATAACCAATAACCCCTATTTTTTCTTTGGATACTCATGTTCACCTTTCGAAGTCATCTCACGAATTAGCATCTTTTTGATTATATTGTAAAGTATCTTCGTAGATCATCACAGTATGTTATCGTGACATAAACATCTACAACCCGTGCCTAACAAACTGAGGTTTGTTAGGCAAAATTATTTAATCTCGAATGAAGAGGTTAGTTGTTCATGAAATAATGAAACATTGCTTGTTGGCATTTATACAACATCTGCGACTCCAGTGAAACAGATTCGAGGGCAAGAACTAGCACGATCTAAAAACATTTCAAACAACTTCAGCAGATACTTAGTAGATATTATATAACGGGTATGGAACGTGACCAAAAACCAGAGCTTCAACTCATTTTTCGCTTCGACCAAAAAAAGTGGAACTTTAGATCTTCGCGAAAAATTTTGATACGCTTTCACTTTGAGAATTTACGAGGTATATTCGTACTTAGATGTGGTTTTTGGAATTTCTATTTTTGATATCGTTCACTGCCCAAGGAATTGTATGCTTCGATGAGTCCGTCTACCTAGTATCTTATCTCGTTAGGTTGTGTCTTTCTGAATCCGGCCAGACACACATGTTGACATTTGATAGGTTAGTTGTATAATAGTAGAGAAGGATATGCCATCCAACATATCATATATATATATCAACCTCTACATTTGAGTTTTAGCAATTATTAAGCACAAGAAGTGAGACTCTGACACCAGAATGATTAAGAATTAGAGTAATCCAAAACCGATACATGAATTGATCACGTCATCCTATGACGAGTTGCGCATGTTTATCTCAACGATTGCGCAAACGCATCAGCCTAATTCTTTCGAACACCCAGAATTCTTCAAATATTGGCACGCTGCCTTCCACTTAAATGACTTATAAACATGATATTTGAAACAGGTCATAGCGCCATTTAACTTTCTCCTCGTTGTGTTTCGGTGTCTCTTTTACTCATGTACTCCTATCACCCACTGAAGAATGACCGAGAAAATAGTATAATACAGACATCCTCTTCAGACAAGAGGAGGTAGAACATGGGGCGAGATCTGTGATTATGACACTAGATGAGAACATCTACTCCTCTTTTGCCTGGATTGCATTTACCGGGTTTAGGCTGTCGAGTCGATAGCTACACTGATGCAGTAAGGACCTTGTCAATGTTCAATCTTCATCATCATCATTATCATTATCATTGTGACCTTATTCTTCTAGATGTAGGAATGCCGTACATGAATAGATTTCGCTTTTTTCACTGAATAGCAGGCAGGGCAAGGTTGCAAGATTTGCTTTACGACTAAGTTTATAGCCTCCTGATGAGTCCCTCAATTAGTTCTTCACTGCTTTGGATGTCATTTGCTTCGCATAAAAGCCCATGAAAAGGAAGATTGCTACATTGTGTTGCCAAAAGCTAAAATTGTCAGCTCTGTTCATACGAATTCTAATTGACGGTATGCTTCACACGGAATAGAATACAAATTTGGCACGTAATCTGAGTCTCAGGAGGAAGTGATTGGATAACAAATGAGAGCCAATTTCTGTGATATAGATAACTCGCAAAAGTGAGATAGTCTTTCATGACATATCGCCTTTCCATTTCGACGATGATGATGAAACTAACTCTAATTCAAATAAGAATATAACAGGTCATCCTCCGGTGAATTTGGATAAACATACTTCGAACTATTGTTTACGGCCAACTGGCGAAATTATATTGCTGCCAAAGCTCCATGATCCTTCTATTAGAAATGCGAAAGAGATCAAATCCTGTTGCAATATATGCTTTGCTTGTAGGTGGATTACCGAACAATGGAGCTTTGTTTGTTCCACTATTTGTCCATCTAATCAGCACCTTATCTCCTTTTGCAATAATATCATGATGTTCCAGTTTTCGGTCTGGTACGGCCTCGATAATTGCAGCTGCATATTTCTTTGTTCCTTCAGGGCCATTACGTACGGCTTCTGGAAGAACTGGATTGTGTATAATAAAATCTGGCGATAGAATCTCGTCTGCTACTTCAAGCTGACCTTTCTGAAATAATTCATTATGGTAACGAAGAGCTAGAGCTTTATTTTCTTCTTCTAATCTTGATGAATCGGGAGATTGTTGATTACCCATGAGTTTTGAAGAGATATCTTCTATATAAAGTTCTTTCAGACATTAGAAGGCTTTCGTACAATCGTAGATTCGCTAATTGTATTTGTGATAATGAAGCTAATGAAAATATCCCTCTTCGATCCTGTTGTTGCCTATCAAATCAATTAAGACTGCCTGGAACATTGGCATAATGTAGTAGTCCGTAGAATAAAAATATGCCAGTAATGTGGGAGACACTTTTAGCAATTACTCAAAATAGGAAATGCATAAATTCACGATGTCATGCACGCACCGTCGAGCAGTGGAATATATCTGCATTTGCTAGGTTCTCTACAGCAATAAGGAGGATAAAGCTAATTCCTTACACAATTAACAGAGAAAGGATTAAAGTATTCCAAAGGAATTCTTGACAAAACAAAAACCATACGCTATGATTTTTCCCGCATAAGCGAATTCTATATCCATAATCTATTACTAAAGTGTCAGGCTCAACTCATAATTTCTTCATAACAAACACACGCAGCTTTATTGATTTTTGATTACATAAACCGTATTTGAATTGGTATTTGAAACAAACCAGCTATCATTATTGGGGTTGTACAATACACCATTTGGAGTATTATTGGTTCCCAATATGATGGTGCCCGTGACAGTATTTGTTAATCCATTTATAACTGATATAGTTCCATTCATAGAATTAGCTACGTAGATGTTTCCATTGCTTTGATCGTATGCAACACCATTAGGTCCTAAACCAACCGGAATATTCTCAACGACAGCATTAGTTGTACCATTTATCACCGAGACTTTATTTGATCCTGTGCTCGTAACATAGATGTAATTGTTTGCTGCATTATATACAATTCCAGAAGGAGCTACACCATCTATAGGTATTTCATCATTTAATGAATTGCTTGTACCATTTATCACAGAAACTGTATCTAATCCTCTATTTGCTACGTAGAGGTTACCGTTATCAGAATCGTAAGCAATTCCTGCTGGACTAAAGAAGCCACGTCCTACTCCTTCACTTGTATTTAAGGTGACATTTTCAACGACAACATTGCTTGTACCATTTATCACAGAAACTGTATTTGATCCCATATTTGTAACATATACCGTATTATTAATCGAATTAGCTGCAATTCCCGTAGGATTCTTTCCTGGAAAATCGCCTACAGGTATAGAACCTACCAAGGAATTGCTTGTTCCATTTATTATAGACAAAGTATTTGACAAGGTATTGGCGACATACAAGAATCCACTAGCAGGATTGTACACAATAGCCTGAGGATTTTTACCTACGTGTATGTTACCTACTATGGTATTTGTTGTACCATTTATTACTGCAACTGTTCCCGTCGTATTGAATTGACCATAGTTAGACACATAAACCAAACCATTACCTGGATTTAAGGCAATCCCATACGGTGCTGAGAAGCCAGTAATTGTTTCTATTTCTGGTAGTGGTTGAGGAGGCAGAGGCGATGGAGGAATAATATCCTCTTCATTTGTTATTATACATGCCTTAGCTTCTTCAGCATGTATGGTTCCCTGACAACCGTCTGAATAATCAGCTGTATATCCATTTACTTCCTCTTCGGTGATGCTATATCTTCCTGGATATAGATTAACAACTACACCTTCTCCAGATTTTCCAGGAAAGGATCTTGGTAGTGGATTGTTACCCTGTACCGTGATAGTAAATGCAGATGGTTTTACAGTGAGGTCTGAATTATCTTTATTAATATTAATGACATTCTTTATGACTACCAGCTGCGCGGATCTCTCTGTAGGTTGATATTTATTGGTAATTATGCAATTCTTTGTCTGCCCAGCGCTTACAGTACCAGTACACCCACCAGACATACTTGAAGTATAGTCAGACAAGAGGTTTTCAGTAACAGAATAGCTGCCAGGATTCAACGTTACAGTAGTTCCTGAAG
>JBKPHJ010000043.1:0-3398 GCA_046729835.1 Thermoproteota archaeon | reverse complement strand
TTATAAAGCCTATACCTGTGATTCTAGCAATCCAAAGCCCACCTCTAGTCCAAACCTTTTCAGCAAATATAATAGCAGCAAATAATCCCATCCAGAAAATATTCATCCACCCCAGCGCTACCATAAGTAGAAAATAAGGCCAACAACAACCAAGACAATAAAGACCGTGATACAATCCGATCTTCAATGCTCCTACTCTGCCCTTTTGCCATCGTCTCATAAGGAAGCTGAGAGGAGATTCGCAGCATCCAAGGCACCTAGTTTTTAATAAGCTAAATTGATACATGCCGGCCACGATCAATACAATTCCATAAATAATATTAGCAGATACCAGCTGTTGTTGCTGACTATCATTTCGTCCTAACTGTGGAAGCAATGTATCAAAGAAAAACGACCAACCAACCAGTAGAACCACCCCTGTCAGGGCCCAGATAGCAAGATATGCTGATACGAAGAGAATGATATCTGGTGATTTTGATTGCAATGTGTTCCTCAATCTATGAATATTACTCTTGTCTCCACCTTCTTCTGCGGGATATCCTATGCCGCTCCTGTGATATGTCATTTGACTATTAGTTTTGCTTTTACCTGGTTTATTGTTGGGAGCATTATTCATGCTAATGAGTCGATTATAAACGAGGATCATCGGTACTATAGCGGGGAACATCATACCAGCCATTCCTGCTGTCCATAATATCACAAACAAAGATAGTGCTGCTGGATTGTGGTAAAATGTCATCATGGATGACATCATTGCGTCATATTGCCATATTGATACTAGCCATGTCAATAATGTAATCGATATTACGATTGCAATGATAACTGGAGTTGAGGTGTTCATATCATCTTATTTCTTTCGAGCTAGAATTTAGTACCACTGTCTATTTATCTTTCTTCTGCATTACAGTCCCATTTCATCATCTAAAGACGCAATCTACTTTCTCGTAGGTTTTGCGACCTGCATCAGGTCGTGTGAGGGCTAATCAATAAAGAACTTTGCAAGCTCGTTAATAAGAAAATCTGGCCGCTCTTCAGGGATCCAGTGTCCAGAGAAAGGTACTATGCCGCCACGCACATCTGTAGCTAGAGACTTCATTGAAATTAATGCAGCAGAGCCAAAGCTATACTCTCCACCAAGAGCTAACACAGGCATCGTAAGCTTGACATTAGCATGTTCTCTATTCTGTTCTAGAGTTATTGGGAACGCTCTATAGTATTCAAAGCCAGCACGCATTCCCCCTGGTGCAGAATAGCTGGCAACATATTTGTCTATATCAGCTTCAGTGATTGCCTCTGGGTTATATGCGAATCTATAAAACCATGAAAGATACTCTCGCTCTTTTCCAGCGGTAAGCATTTCAGGTATATCGGATGTCTGATGAAATCTAAACCACCAGCAGCAGTCTTCAAAACCAGGAGGGGGCAGAGGTGGAACATCCAATATTACTAGCTTGCTTACATTATTAGGATGGGAAGCAGCATAAGAATACGCTGTCAGAACTCCTACATCATGTCCTACTAAGTAAATTTTTTGATCAAGCCCCAACTGGAATAATAATTGATATATATCTTCTGCAGTAGTATTACCATCATAGCCTGTGAAAGGCTTCGAAGAATCTCCAAGTCCCCGAAGGTCAGGTGCTATCACGGTATAATTTTTAGCCAAAGCTGGGATAACCTTATGCCATTCATACCAAGTTTGTGGCCATCCATGCAATAGTACCACGGGATCTCCTTGACCTCCAATTACATAATGCATCTGAATTCCATTGACAGATGCTGTATGATGTGAAAAAGTCATGTTGTCAATTTCAAAGGAATTGCCTTCCAGTAGCTGTTGCTGGTTAGCAGATATTAGATTAGCCTGAGTTAGATTAGCTTGAGGTTGTTGTTGTTGTGCCATTGCGGTCTGAGGTGAATTCAAACCAATCCCAATCATAGAAATGCTAGCTGCAACAACTAAGAAATACGCGATTACCATAGAGAGTGATGAATGTATTATAGTATACGTCTCACTACTCATCGACAATTATTTGCACAGCGATTGTATTTAAGTATATAACAATGTAAACATAGATTACTATATAGGATTAATAAATGAAGTCTAACGTTGAGCATCACAACCAACCTAGGAGTAGCGGAAGGAGATACTTATAGATAATCTTTTAATTCTATGCTTAAGCAAGTTAAAGGTTCCTTAGTCTTTGAAAATTCGTTGACATGCTGATCGATATGGCAATCTTGTAGCTACTTGTCCCAGAAATATTGTCTATGACTCGACTTCTAAAGCCAGACTTTCAGCCAACCCCGCAAGCCCAAACTTGCTTGCACAATAAGATGATAAATCACTGAAACCAGTCTTGCCTGCCCCTGAATTTATATTTACTATAACACCAGAGTTTGTTCGAATCATATAAGGAAGAACAGCCTTTGTAAAAAGAAAGGCAAGGCGATTGCTAAAAATGGAATGAGCACTACTGAACAGCAACAATACCTTCTACCGCCTGGATGTTTGTACTACTCTGCTTCGAGGACAGGATACCTTTCTACAACATATCCTACAATTAACAAAATAGTTGGAAGGGAACCAATTTTATTAGAGCAGTGTGTGGAAGAGAATCTTTCTGCTTTTCTTTCTTAAGGATGCAAAAGTCGCCCTCAATCCGAAAGTACGTAGTATATGGGAAGACGGTGATAAAAAGGTAAGACAGATATTAACCCAGGCAGCTAATACAGCGGTAAATAAGGATGGGAGGTTATGAAAATTCTACTCAATAGCCAAACCTTAAGAGGATCTAACACAAAGATAATAAAGACTGGTCTAGGCAGCTTGTTAGCTGGTAGGGTGTGCTAACCATAGAAGGTCTTTTACATAGACGTACATATAGCAAATATACTGTTTTGCTGGCTTAGTTGAGGCTTCTGATTCAGATGAGGATCTCTTTGATGCAACCATGATCAAAGAGATCCTGCAAATGTGCTGAAGAATGTTCTTAATGCAGGATATTCTAGGTTCAAGTTACCTTGAGAAAAATATCAATCATCCACTTGGACCCTTTTTATATACTATTTCTTGCATGCATTGCATGAGCGTATCTTTAGTAATCTGGAATCCACATTTTATAACATCTTTTAGAAGATTAAATATTTTATTACCCTTTACGTGTAGACTAAACATCCATTTGGGGAATTGTACAAAAATGGATAAGGAAAACATTTCATAGAATAGACTTCTATCTGCTTTGGGAAGTTGCTCTTTGGATTGCAAAAGTATCAGATGACAAAAAGCCAGTATTTGTAGCATCACCTATAGCTTTTGATTGGTGCTTTGTCAACTATTATTTTCACAAATTCTTAGGTTGGAATCCATTTGGTGTATCTGGAATTGATCTAAAGTC
>JBKPHJ010000042.1:0-1584 GCA_046729835.1 Thermoproteota archaeon | reverse complement strand
TTCTTGGGCAAATGGCAGCAGCTGCATTAGATGTATTCAATGTATTCATTCTTAAGTTTTGGTTTCATTCTATTTTATTAATCAGTATATACTGGATATAAGTGGATATTAATGCCAATAATTACCGAATCTAAAGCAACGAGAAGACTGACAGTGCTCTTAGTCATGATCATAGGAGTAGCCATGGTTATACCAAGTAATCTAGCATTCGCTTTCCCAGATGATGGTTCCGATGATGGTGGCAGTTCCGATGATGGTGAGTCAGTAAATCAAGATGATGGTTCTTCAGATGAGGGAACGACGGAAGATGATCAAACAGAACCAGAAGAAACGGAAGAACAACTAACCGAAGAACCGATTGAAGAGTTACCACTAATAGATGAAGTACCAATAGATCCATGTGAAGTGAATCCAAATGCACCTGGTTGTGCAACAGAACCAGTTGATCCATGTCTTGAAGATCCAAACGCGGTCGGATGTGGAACAGAACCAGTTGATCCATGTCTAACAAACCCAAGTGCTCCAGAATGTAATCTAGCAGACCCATGCGAAGAAAATCCAGATCTACCAGAATGTCAACCACCACCACCGCCACCATGTGATCCAACCAAGCAACAATGTCCAAAGCCGCCATGCGATCCAAAGAAACAACAATGTATAATATGTGGGAGAGGCACTCACTTAGAAAATGGAAAATGTGTAAGAAATAGAGATAATGGTGGTAGTAGTAGCAGTAGTACGACTACAATCATTAATCCAAGTGAAGTATCGAGTTGTAGGCTTGACGGCAACGCACATGGAATACAACAAAAGTTTGATACAGCGAAGTATCAAGCATGTGGATTATATGCAAACGGCCAATTAGCATACACTGACGGCTTCATTGCGGGGTGCACACAAGTTGGTAACACACAACAACTCTGTCAAGCATTCATAGATAGTAGCATACTAAATATGAGAACACAATCGACTCAGACACAGACGCAGTCAGCAACACCACCGACACAAACAATACAACCGACGCAGTAGATAGATAATTACACAAGATCCATTGATAAGACAAGAGACAGAGCTGTCCAACATCGGGCCGCAAAATGACTTATGATTTATTAGATTAATATATTAATATTTAATATCAGCCAATGAGTCTATTTCCATACGAAGATGTTCTTACTAAAGAAATTGAAGCATGGAGGGGCTTTGCAGACAAACTTCCATCAGATAATGATCGAGTAACATTTACAAAGTTACTCAATGACTGTTATCGATATGCTGCTGCAATAAATAGCCAAGAGCATCCGTTTCCAGCCGAGTCTGTTATCATCGCTTTACTTTTGTCACAGCACAAGATTATCAGTTATTTGAAGTCGATAATACTATCCAAACCGATCTGTACAACAGATAATCATCAGAGTCTATGAGCGCAATTAGCTGTGGAGAAATTGACTATCCATTAGTCTAGTCGCTTAGTATAATGTTTTCAATGCAACAAATGAAAATAGTCTGAAACAGCCGACTCCAACATAATAACAAATGATAACAGACAGATAAAGCTAAGAACCACGGCTTGCATAAACTCTATGC
>JBKPHJ010000041.1:0-1039 GCA_046729835.1 Thermoproteota archaeon | reverse complement strand
TGATCTTGATTGATGCCGGGATGATAATCAACAATGATCATTGGACATCTTTTGGAGAAAGATTATCTACTTTAGTCAGCAATTTTGAACAAAAATATTCTGAGATTAATGCCATTACTGGCATAGCCAATTCAGTTGATGTTGATTCTCTACCGCGCAATGAGTTTGGATTTTATGCTATAGGATTCGGAGTAGCAGGTGGACTGATTGTAATAGGAATCATGATCCAATTGCTATTGAGAAGAAAAAAACAGAACCAGTTTGGAATGTGATTATACAATAATTATCAAGAGTCTAATAACTTATACCTCGTTATGAAAGACCATGGGGATACGGTATCCAATCTACTAAATGACAGATTCACGACTAATGGTTTGATGCTCCAGCTTCGATACTTGCCTTTTGAATAGCGGAACCCGTTTTAAGAACCGGTAACGGCACGGATACCTAACTCCGTTGTCTTACCTTCAGTCACTTACGATGTACTCAATTGCCAATTTATATAGTTGAATTTTCATAGTTCTCCTATCAGGTTCATTCCACCTTTTTCTAGAACCCTAATTGAGGACTCATTTTCAGGGTCAAGATAGTTGTACTTTCATCATCTAATGGGTAATAACAGTTAGCTCACTAGATGGTACGAGTTCAGATAACATAGACGTAGACGAAGACCATATAATCGCGTCTGCTGTGGAAATAATATGGTGCACTGGAATAAAGCCTCTTCCCACTTTATTTCAAAAGGAAAAGACGGAACCGTATCATGATAGCTGCAAAGAGCCTGTTGGTACTGGGCCAATCACTTACTGATTACAATCTTAGCACATGCAATGCAAAATTCTGCTGTTTAAGCAGTTTTTGTGCAAGTGTAAATACTAGAAAAGATGTCATCAACCTTCCCCCTAAACAATGAACATCCGATGGTAGAAGTAAAGCTAGTTATTGATTATCTTTTTTTACTTCCTTTATTACTACATCTAAATATCTTTTTAGTTCATTTTCGTCGAGCTCGATTCCTACTTTAGTTTCAGCATTCATG
>JBKPHJ010000040.1:0-9643 GCA_046729835.1 Thermoproteota archaeon | reverse complement strand
GATTGATATTAATGTATTTTTCTTATCTGGCTTTGAAGTATTAATGATTCGATACAAATCAACACACACTTTTACTCGTTCTCTAACATGATTTGGAAGAGCTTCAGTTTCATCGTTCTTTGTATGATTCGCATAAAGAATAATGAGGTTTCCATCCGTGAAACGAGGCCTGGACATCCAATATGACAACCTATGGATCGTCATTTATAGGTTACCTCAGGTCTGTGTGTGTAGTGAATCGTTACTAACCAAGGAGCTATTTCTTGTCAGAACCCATAGAACTATTCTCAAAGACCTTATGACGTTTATGGACGTTTAATTTACTCTACTGATATTGGTCAGACATTATATCTTTGGATGATTGTGATCTTGAACTGTGAGTATTAGACACGGAATCTCGCATAGTCTCGATGCGCATCCCCTCATGATTCTCGATTTATTTACCGGCTCAACAAATTCAGTTTGGTTGTTACAGGTAAGGTATTTGTTTCGTGATATATAGCACCGTGATAATATGAAATTGAAAAGTAAAGATTATTGCAACTATCTGAGTTTGAGCGGCGATTCTCCAATGTCGTGTTCATAAAGAATTTCTTTATTTCCTTGAGGGCCTAACCTTTGCTTGTGTTTTGACAGACGGTTCGTAAGTTAGATCCCGTGGTTTTCCTGTAGGCAGGAAGTTTTTTACAAATTTTCGATTAGAATCGTAATTACTTAAATCTCAAATAGTTAACAGTAGAATTTGTACTTATTTTATTTTTAGTTGATGCATTAGTCTTCCATAAATATGTGGCTTGAATATAGGATAGAGAACCATTGTGAAGAATAGAGCCAGAAATGACATCATTGCGATGATCTTAGAAGCTGCTCAAGGTCGAGGAACTAGTAAGACAAAAATCATGTTTAAAGCTTACTTGTCAACCAACCAATTGAGAGAATATCTCGCCGAATTACTAGATAATGGACTTGTAAGATATGATCAAGATAGAAAGACTTATCAGATAACTCACAAAGGAGAAAGATATTTAGAATTGTATAGCGGAATGGAAAAAATGATACCATTGGACAACGTAACTATAGAAGACTAATTAGTTAATGACCGCATACCGTGTGGTGCTTTAATTTACAATCAAGAAACAACAACTTTTTGAGGGCTTGAATTAAGCGGAGTTGCTTTTCGGAGTAGATTCGCATTATTCTATGAACTCGTGATTCCATTACCCATATGACCGGTGTATGTGCACTAAATGGTCTTCGTTACATCCATAAATCTGCAGATTTTTATTGGCAATGCCCGGTTGTCATTGTATTTGATACTCACAATACGAACTGATATTTTTTAGAAGTCTAACGTGGTATCACCATGATCGGAGTCAGAAACACGTCGAAGAATTTTTTGGGAGGCCGGTTGTAACCCACTTGATCTAAATATATCGCAGGGAAATCCTAGTGGGCCCTTTGCCAAGAACTAGTATTGTTCCCACGTTCATTGGAGTATCTACTAGCTTTAATAAATGGCGGCGGGTGCCATTCGGCTCAGCTCGATCCGGGTCCACTAGAGATTTTTATGGTAGCATCTTCTGAAGACGAAAATTATCATTTATTTTATTTTTAGTTTGTATAGAATGACCACATTATCATATTGCCTTAAGTATCGTTATTTATAAACAGAACATCATAAGGAAATAGTTCGAATAATGATTGTTTTTACGCAGTACAATGGACATATGGGTTATAAAAATTAGCAATCATTAGAATTTTCTGCGGTTAGGTTTTTGCGAACAGTTTCTGTTCAATGGTAATTTAAGAATGCTTGAAGGATATGACATCATGACCCTTCTGATCCTGGTATTTTTACTATTTTGAGTATATAATAAACTCGGTGTTAATGCGGAGAAGATGTCTCGGATAAGCTGGCGAGATCAGGAATATTCTAACGAAGAAGGCGGTCAGCCTTTAAAATGATACATTTTTATTACATATTCGCTGGCTTATTAACGGTAGGTCTTAGAATTAGGCAAAAGGAAAGTACTGAGTGAATCACATTTAAAGGAGTTGGTTCTCCCACAGGATGGACAGTTATTAGGTAAAGTCATAAAGCTTGTAGGAGGAGATAATGTGGTCGTTAAATGTACTGACGGCCAGGTTAGGGTATGCCGTATAAGTGGAAAGATAAAGAGACGGATGTGGATCAGAGATAACGATGTCGTATTAGTTGCTCCGTGGGATTTTCAGTCGTCAAAAGCAGACGTGGTCTGGAGATACATCAGGGCACATGCTGAGAAATTAGAGCAAGATGGATTTCTTAAAACCGTATGAAAGAGGCATTCCATCTCGGAACGGATGACCTTTTCATACCTATGAATCGGTCGGTCTTAGCAGGAGATTCCAAGTTAGAATACTCCGAATTCTATTTATTATGAAAGGTATTGAACACCTTTTTTTCGTAAGCTGCTATTCAGAACTGCCATATCGACCAGCAAATAAGATGAATTCTATATAGGCAATGATTTATTGATTACGGGAGTTTTAGAGATCGAAAGCGGATCGAATCGGAAAGGATTTGACCCCATAGTCTCCGTACTGTTAGATCAATACAATGAACGGTTCTGTGAAGTTACTCATCTCACCTGCTATAGCAGTTATCACTAGCCGAATACGTGCCGTTGATCTATCGATAATGTACTTATCAGGTATCTGGTTTAAGAGTCAAGAATTGGTGGTGATGCCCTTCCTTGTTAACAATACGACTATTATGAGTCCTACGTACAAATCCTAAAACAGTATAGGTTATATTCTTGTTCTTGTCTTGGTTTTTATAAACTTGTCATACAAATGAAACTGTCCAAAGCCAGAAGAGATCAATATAGGAAATTAGCTAAGCAAGAAGGGTACCGTAGCAGAGCAGCATTTAAGCTATTGCAGCTTAACAGGTCTTACAAGATTATCAAGAGATCAGATAGAGTGGTCGAATTTGGTTGTGCGCCAGGGGGGTGGCTTCAGGTAGCCAAACAATTAGTGGGCCCTTCCGGCTTTGTTTTGGGACTAGACTTAAGGGAAATTAGTCCCTTGGAAGGTACATATTTTATAAAGTGTAATATGGATGATCCTTCATTGTTAAAAATTCTTACCCAAGCTATAGGACAGTATAATAAGGTTGATGTAATGCTTAGTGACTTGTCGCCTAACGTAAGTGGGATTTGGGAGATTGATCATGAAAGACAAATTTCCCTTACTATGAAAGCTCTTCATCTCTCTACAAAAATTCTTCGAAAGGAAGGTAATGCGGTTTTTAAAATATTTCAAGGTAGTTCATTGAAGCACTTCTTGGATGAGCTCAAAGATAATTTCCGATCAGTAAAGCTTAGCAAACCTCCTGCTAGTAGACAAGAGAGCAGCGAATTATACGTGATTTGTCTTGGTTTCAAAAAATGATTAAATCTGTTTTAAATTTAAAATTCCTATGTTGCAGCTGATTTGTTCACTGTCTTTGCTTAAGAGAAAAGAGAATGCCGGTCGCGCAAGATATTTTTGTTCGAAATAATAGTGTACGGTTTAATAGTTGTATCCATATCAGATTTGGTTAGGTGAGTCATGTGTGATTGGTCACATGCAAGATTCAATTTACCCCCAGGTATCAAGAATAGAAACACACTGATATTTCAAAAATGACTTTGATTCTACGTCGATTGCATTCAAACCAAATAATTCAAATGAAGAGGTGAAATGAAAGTCACTATGTTGAAAATTATAAAATGGGTTGATCATAGAAAGGATGGCAGTGACATCACCGAGATTAGAGTCCATTCTATTGTAGAGTCTTTTCGATGTCGACAAGCTGCTCATAATCTGATCCTCATTTGAAATATGATCGCGTCATAACATTGACTATTTAGTGCATGATCTAGAAACGTTACCAAGTTATATATTACAACTTAGTAATATTCTTAAATGCATTTTTGGGTGGGTTCGGATTGCCTTGTCGCCAGGAGAGATGAGGCAGAAACTATAAATCAAAAACCAATTTTTCCAGGGGGAGTTGTATCTGTCTTTGATACGTTAACAATAGTCGCGGATATGGCGAATAATATCCCCGACAAATCGTGGATGCTCTATCTCCTCGAAATTTGTAATAGCCAGGACATTGCTGTAGAGCTGAACCTTATTTGTCAATTCGATGGACAAGATTACTTTGAAGCCATTTTTCGTGGAGTCAATCAGTATAGATTCAAGCGCATTCTTCCGGTAGTGGGTCACTCATATAACCGCCAGATATTGCTCGACTCTCAGAGTAGAACAATAAGATATATCTTAACAGATAAGAATATTGAACAATATGAGTTCTTTGACTTACCTCTGAAAAATATGGCAGGTTTAAGTTTTGAAGGATCAAGGGAATTTTCAGGAATAGAATGGTGGAACAAGATGAGAAGCTCTCCCTATCCCATAAAATATGAGGTCGAGATCTCCCAACTGTCGTTTGGACTAAATGATGATCCTTTGAACGGAGAATCAATAATCTATTTTCCATACAATGCACTGATGCCTAATAATGATGGATCAACCACATCATATCCGATATCTCTAAAAAACCTGAGAATTAAAGATGATGGTTGCATATCGTATGATATCACGCGTGGTAGCTGCTATACTGGGATTAGATATAATTGCTAAAGACTTCTCTAAATCCTGATTAGAACGACTCGAAGGTGTGAGGGACTACATAACACTGAAATAATTAGCGTAAAAACTTGATTCCGGAAGAGCTTTCTTAAAAATCACTCATTGTTTCTAGTTAGTTAATGTTTTATATGATCCTCGTTCTGAGAATCTATCTGAACGCTTGTCAACTGTTCTGAAATTATATGAGCTAGTCTCCTATCAGTTGTAGTACTAGCCTTCGTTCTCTCTGTCTTGTGTCCATTTCTACAACAACTATTTGCTGCCATGTCCCTAACAACAAGCGACGGTCCTTGAATGGCACACTTAAACTTGGTCCCAACAGTGATGCCCTAACATGCGAGTGACCATTGCCATCGTGCCAAGTATTATCATGCTCATAAGTAATATTCCTTGGAGCTAATCTAGAAAGCATCGCAGGAAAGTCATGTATTAGGCCTACTTCGTATTCGATGGTCGTGATCGCTGCAGTGGATCCTGAAATGAACAAGACAACGACGCCGTCCTTTATTTTCTCCTCCTTAACAGCCCTTGCAGTTTCTTCTGTGATATCGATTATGTCATTTTCTCCTCGAGATCTTACTTCAATGTTTTTAGTTACAACTGTCATTACAGCACTTCTCGGTATTTGATGGAATCTAAATGTTATTGATAAAATCATCACTAATCATGCAGATTTGGGCGTAGAAATATGGTAGTGTCCTCAACTTACAAGTTAGAAACAGAATTATAAGTATGATTTATCCTATGAGTAGAACCAAAACATAGTTGCAAAACTGCGCTTGAATGCCGTAAGTCTATTCCATTCAGACTATAAGTGATCTATAGCATGAAAGTTATGACGAGTAGAGCTACGACGAAGTATGGTCTGATTCAAGTTGTCCTCAGATCATTTCTTCAGAAAGGATCGCACTTCCGTCATCCTTCCAGCAAGAGCAGCAAAATCCTAGTAGAGAACCATAAATCAAAGGGAAGACCAACAATCCTCCGACAATCAAAGGGTATAAGCCTTGGAAATAACCCGAAATCTCAAAGATGCATTGGGATTGATCTCGAAAAATGGTCTGGTCTAGGTTGAATTCCAAATGTAGAAACCGGCACAAATAATACTGCCCACAAAGTAACTCCAACTATTAGTCCTTCCCTAATATAATAATTCATAATTGTGCTTATGTGAAATCCGGCAATATCTTTGATAGTAATAATCTTCATATCCAACAGGATCTCAGAATAAGTTATCATGACAACTATGACCCAAACTGGTATGATTGCAGCCAGTTTAGCACTCCTAGTTTACATTGCAGTTGTGATAACGGGGAGTAGTCTTATACCAAGACAAGGTGATAGCCCTTTCCTATCTCAACAGGATAATCAAACTATTATCTCCCAACAAGCAAGAATTGATTCTGCATTATATGACCAGATATCATCTGCTCTAGACTACGTTCATAATGCCACTACTGATACAGCATCTTTGGCCGTGCTTCTAAGCGGACTAAATCTGAGTCAGAATCAATTTTTGTTGTTGTACGACTCAACACCGTTTGCGACCAAAGGACATATTGCATTGAATCTTCCCTGTGATTCTGCCGATCCTAGCTCTCCTTTGTTTCAGGTGCTGGTGGGTAGAGTACCGGACATTGTTCCTACTACTCTTGGGTATATTGAGCAGGTATCTGCTCCACCAGATATGTGTGTATATCATGCGCAATTTGGTTTCGGTGATCCTGTCACTGATGTAATCCTGAAATATATTGCCAATGGAACCATTAGTCTTAAAGGACCACATTCAGTAGCGATAACGACACACGAATCATATGTTCCCACAACACCGTCACTGCAAGAACTTCAGCATCAGCATGAATAAGATGCTTTTCAGTCAAGGGTATAGCAATAATGTATACTACCATCAAATTTTCCAGCCAAATTTCATTCATAGGTCATAGGTCAGGTCGAGGTAAAGAGTGTTGAAGCAAAGGTCATAGAAAAAGACAAAGCACGACATGAAAGAGAATGAATCTGAGATAGAATCTAAACAGAAGAAACCAACCAGCTAGGTCAACGATAACGAGTAATCCTGACATGGCATTATTGCTTACTCTCCTTTAGCAATGGATATTTAGCTTTACTAGATTTCTCGCCGAGGGGGGAGACGTGGTTGGTCTGTGGATTTTTTATAGCCAATCAGAGGGATAGAAGTAAGCCTATCGGTAGTTCAGTAATTCGTGACCGTATCCTATCAATACTATTAGCGGTAACATTAGTACGGAAATGATAATTAAAGAGGAATGCCGGAGGTCTGGCGCACAATACTCACTAAGTTCATGTGACCTAATGAGAGGATGCTCCATTGAATGATGATGCGTTTGTTACGTGCTAACTATGGATTCATCATAGCATTCGTCCAACATGTCCAGAGGCCAAACATAGACATTGATGACCCAACCCAAATAACCCCAGTTTGTATGCATTCTTCACATCCGTTTGCTGTTCTTGGTTCGACATTCTCATCTATCCCTTCCAGATGAACAAATGATCGATTTCATTCTTTTCTTGTTCCACCCTATAAATTATACTACGATTATCTCCTTGTGTTTAGTGCCTCTTAGATCGGAGGTATCCCTGCTCTAGATATCTGTTTGAAAGCCTGCTTATAGGGAGAAGATACAAAGAAATGCCTCCTAATTCATGAATTCCCTACCCTTTTTATTGTCAAACGAACGTCAGTCTTTAGACTATAGAATATTTTTGATATCACCTTTGATTGTAATAAATAAATAATTCAGATTGGGACCAGATGTGAATGAATTCATTTTAATAATAATCCTGGCTAAAAACAAAATCTTAGATACTTGGTTCTGCCAAATGATCGTATGATACAAGTTCCCGACCCTCTTCGACCAGGACTTGTCGTAGCACTCATCATTCAGCCTAGGAACAAACTCTGCTCCTTCTTTATTAGCTGGGCAAACTGCATCGAAAATCATTCTAGCCCTCTGCATAATCCAACAGTTGGTAGGTGGAGGGACAGAAATCGATGACTAGTATGAATCTATGGCCAGAACTGCCCTTGGCTGAGTGGAAGGACACCTACGAAACGCTGCACATGTGGACTCAGATAGTCGGCAAGATTCGGCTCGCACTTACACATCTTGAGAATCACTGGTGGAATTCTACATTGTATGTCACGCATCGTGGACTAACGACATCACCCATGCCGTACGATGGTCGACTTTTTCAAATTGATTTCGATTTCATCTCTCACCTTCTTCACATAGAAACGACAGACGATTCTACCAAGACAATTCCCCTGCGACCACGCTCAGTCGCTGACTTTTACCAAGCAACGATGGCCTCATTGGAATCGCTTGAGATGCCTGTGACCATCTGGACTACGCCAGTAGAGGTAGCGGATCGAACCCCATTTGAAAAGGATCAGAAGCATGCAGCCTATGATCCTGAATATGCGGAGCGATTCTGGCGAATTCTGGCTCAGGCAAGCCGAGTTCTCAAGGAGTTTCGTTGCAGGTTTACTGGCAAAGTGAGTCCAGTACATTTTTTCTGGGGAGCCTTCGATCTAGCCGTCACCCGCTTTTCGGGACGTCAGGCGCCTCCGCATCCGGGCGCACCAAATGTGGCCCACTTTGTTGCAGTCGAAGCTTATTCACACGAGGTAAGCAGCTGCGGTTTCTGGCCAGGTGGTGGTCCCGTTGATGAACCTGTGTTCTATGCCTATGCCTATCCCGAACCCAAGGGCTTTAGGGACTACTCTATTGAGCCACCAGAAGCCTTCTACCATACAGGGATGGGTGAATACCTACTGCCGTATGATGTGGTCCGTACCGCGAAGTTACCTGATGATGTCTTGCTCTCTTTCTTGCAGAGCACTTATGAAGCAGCCGCTACGTCTGCGAACTGGGATAGACTTGCATTGGAGCGTCAGTGAGTAAGAGGTATATCGGTATCAACCTGCTTGCTTGCCTATGGCCTTTCAGCTTTGACGAGGACAAGATGGCATGAAGCTATCTTATGTTAGAGAATGTGAATTAGGTAAGATTCCATTATTACAATTGTTTTATCTTCAAATAGATAATGATTTACCAGATGATCTGAGGTTCCAGAAGAGAGAGGAGGTACGATTGATTGTAATCTCCTTCCATAAAGGCAACAGAATCGGTCAAATCCAAACACCTCCCCGATAAATCAGGCCTATCAGCTAGAGTCTGGAAGACTTCCCGCGACACACCCCCCAGCGCCCTCCATAATGGCTCAGAAGATACCGACAGTTATCTCTGAATCGAATTGTAGTTTTTTCTCAAAAATGCTAAATCATTGGTTTGTCACTAAGTACCAGAACTGATACAAAACCTCTCTTTGTAAGGGTATTAATTTTTGAAAGGCTTTCCTGATCCTTTGTCAGATGCATTCTCTATTTTACCAGATGTCGTGGTAGCCTAGGGTAGAAGGGGTAGAAGGGGCAACGAGCTAACAAACGCACTATGCTTGTCCTATGCCGTATACAAGTCTATACAAAGAACCGATGGTACGTCCTATGGCGAAGGACAAGGAGAAATAATGACAAAGAATGGTATTGAGGTTGCGACTGCGAAAGGACGTGGGGAAGGGAGAATGACAGATTCAGGAAAAAAGGAAAAATGAGGTATCATGGTACGATATTCTTTGCAACGAATTCGAAGAATAAACTTCCTTCCTTAATCATCTACTTGGAGTAAATGAATATGAAGTAGATGCATTAGGTAATTATGAACACAGGTTATGGGAATGGAAATAAGAGAAGTCGAATCGTGATCATTCCATACATTGACTTTATCATTAAACAGAGTATAGATATCGATATGTCTATTTCTATGTTAGCTCAAGCCTTAATACCTCTGTTGCGGGAACACTTAGGAGAACTTCGCTTCCATTAAATCCTTCTACAAATGACTTTGGTATCTTAAAG
>JBKPHJ010000039.1:0-3305 GCA_046729835.1 Thermoproteota archaeon | reverse complement strand
ATTCATTTGAAAGAATGACGTAACTTAGAAGTACGTTGCAGACTCTTTTATCTAGTCGTCCGAGAGTGCCTTACAGGGTCGATGACGAAAGGGACATTCTTTGAAACTTGCTTATGAATAGTCAAAGCCAGGCCAAGGAATTACCCTCTCTTGTTCAAAATAGTTAGACAAGGAACGCTCTATTGGCGATCAACTAGGCCAGGTATTGTGTCGCTAGTATTCACATGCACTCACAGAGATTTGCTATGGCAGAATCAAAAGCAGCAAACAAAACCTATCTAAACGCACTTCAGCTATGCTCCACCTTAGTATGCCCTTGCAGTTCGATTTCAGTCTTAAACTTTTTTCCACAGACTTTACATTTGAATTTCTTTATGCTGAAGAAATCAAAACGCATGTTGGTAGAGTACTTACCGTTAAACGAGTAAATAAATCCAATCTAATAATCATACAGGGATCATGTCAGTACTTCTAAGTAGCATATTTATCATCATCTATTGTAATCTATACGAAAAGCTCCATGCACCTGTTGCTCCACATAACTCAATTTACTTGTTGCCCTCTATATTGCAGCTTCTCTTCTCCAGACGTAGAAGCAGGAGCAGCTAACTCTCTTCAGACTTTCTTACCGCTCTTGAGCCAAACAATATTCCTGTTAGTACTGCGAAAGCAATGGGTACTACGGCATACATGATCTGCCATAACTAATTATACGTATACAGGCTTGTAATCTAGATGAAGCCAGTGAAGACAACGACCATAAGAGCAACGACATCGATGATGAGTCTAGTTTTAGGTGTTGCTACTATATTCAATAGCAAAGTATATGGATGTGAACGTGTTAACAGATGTGTATAACGTACGGATATGGACAAGAGAGAACTTGTTTTATATCAGCTCAAATGGATGGCTATTTACTTTGGAACTACATTAGTTATCATGATTCTTTTGCCTTTTCCCATTGATTGGGCTGTCGCAATACCTGTATTTTTGTTAATTAGCTTGTACAGAAGAAGGCTGCTTTTGAAGAAATTAGGTGTTGATTATAGGGGTAGTAATAGAAGCATCAAGGGCTTAAAGGATTTCTTCAAATCGATTTCCTTCAACACATCAGAATCGGCACTTTATGGCTACAAACATATCAAATACTATTGTATGAACTGTGGCAATGAACACAAGGATATAGCATGTCCTAAATGTGGTTCAAAGATGAAAAAGGTAGGATAAACACATAATGGGTAACTCTTTCTGAGTGCGAAGTTATTAGAACAGGAGATATGTAATCTGAATCAACCCATCTATTCAGTAGTAGGTGCATTTCTTCAATCGTATTATGACAAGGTTGAAAAAATAATGTATCGCTGCGTAAATGATAATTTAACAGCAGATGTATTTCTAGAACATATTAAGTTGGCTTCAGAACATTACCAACTTATGACAAAAAATATGCTAGCAAAAATCAAAGACATAGATGATGAAATTATATTAAGATATATAGCTGAAAAGACGCCTAGGATTCAGACATGATAATAGTGTACTTAAAATAGCAGATAAAGACGTCTCCTCCTTTTCTAAATTCTTTAATGAAATGTATCTAAGATGTTATGTCAAGGTAGATTTCTATGCAGCTTTTGCGTATACTTTACTCAAACCAGTTTGGGTTATATTCAACACGGAACCTGGCAGAAGAGAGAAAAAAGCAAAAAGAAACCAACATACATATACTCAATAAACAATTGACAATAGACAATTTACTGAAATATGACTAAACTCTCCAGATCTGGCATGAAACAGCCTCTTACAAACATCATTATACTACCGCTTCTTTTAAAGACCAATATGCCAAGTACTGACAAGGAGATCAGAAGTCAAAATGTTAGCACAGCAGCAATCTTGTCACAGCTTTATCCAGAACTAGTTAAACAACTCCAGGACGCATTTTATGGAATAGTAACAAGCATTGATGTGTCGGATCCATTGACATTAGACCAAAACAACAAAGTCTCCAATATTGAACATGCAGCTCTTCTACTTCGTCTGCAGACATATCTAATTCAATTGCAACTTCGACTGATTGCTTACCTTGTAGAAATAGCTCATAAGCACGAGCAGCTTTTGATTTCAGGGGTTTGTCAACCGAATCATTGTCTTCACCAGTGTGTTTTTTGATTACATCAGCAATATCCTTGAACGACATGTGAGCTACTTGTGCTATTTGGCGTCGTGTTTTACCTTGTTGGTAGAGCTGGACCACAAGGGCTTTTTTCTGATGCTGGTTTAGTGATGTGAAATCTGACATATAGCTTTGAGTGTATTACTAGAATATCTTCAGAGATCTTATTCAAAAACATTGTTTCTTGCATGCATGTACGAAAATGGCGCCAGAGCTGAGGAATTTCTGCGATTATTGAGCTCGGACACACGCATAGATCCCAACGGTGCAGTCCTTATGCTGCGTCGGGTCACGGTGTCATTGAGGCAGCTAAGGAAAAGCGAATATATGCGTTTGGTGCGGTATCAGACCAAATAAATTAGCTCCCAATACTGTTCTTACCTCTTTTATAATTGACGTAGAAAAGGCATTCGACAACGCTGTAAAGATGGTTCAGGAACAAAGATTTAAAGGGCAGATCTATAATCCAGGATTAGAATCCCACAAAGGTGGCCCAGGAGATGGAATTGTGTACATCGCTCCATTTCATGACTTGGAAGAAAAAGTACCGGATAATGTTAAACAAAGATTCGACCAATTAAAGAAACAGATACTCGGAGGAACAATCGTAGTTCCTGAGAGATACTATGAGAATAGTGCTATTGTCGATCTTGTTAACTAATAACAATTTCGAGCCGTATCAACTAATACCGTAAGAATTAGAATCAAAAAGATTTAACAGATGTGCACTACAATTTTAATGTAGTGCAACGAAAAAAGAGAGGTAGCGATTGGCCACTATTTTCTAGTCATGCAAAACAGATAGGTATCATTGCCACTATTCTCATTATTATCATCTCTTTTGGTCTATTTTTTTACCAGCAAAACATAACTGAAGAGAATGTTAGAAATAGTCTTTTTGTACAACATCGAGAAGGTCAGATGGAGTCTACTAAGAATATGGCAGAGCGTATTAGCTCTGACCTTCGCTTAATTTTATCTATTCTGCAGGGTCTCGCGGGATCGACCTATCTACAGCAAGGTGAATTGTATGGCGATAGAGTTGAAAGATTAATGATGGAAAGGTTTGAACAGATAAATGAAATTGCTAAAGTCGATGGTCTTTTCATTACTGCTAAGGATGACGTAATTT
>JBKPHJ010000038.1:0-5319 GCA_046729835.1 Thermoproteota archaeon | reverse complement strand
GATGCGTTTTCTATTCCAACAATGATTGTAAATAAGGGTGACAACGTAACAGTTCATTTCTACAATGTAGATCCAGTTACAGATGAGAGACACTCATTTACGATTGGCGCACCCTACAATGTAGATGTAGATATTGCTTTTGGAGAAAGCGATGTTGTGAGTTTCATGGCAGACCATGAAGGTATTTTTCAATATTACTGCAAATACCATTTACCGGTAATGACAGGGCAACTACAGGTGGTACCGTAGGAAGATAATAAGAATAACGTGTGTTATCTTTTTGTGTAGTATTTTAGGTGATCAGAATATTCATGGCAGTACTTGTTCTGCGCGCAGAAGAGATGAAGAAGAAAATGACAACTTTGACGGGGAAACGTTGAACGACAGATTCCTTGAGTAACCCCGTTTCCTTAATTCTGATGAATCAACAGAAGTTGCATGCGCAATCTACAAGATGCCATACACTGCACAATTTTTGCACGCAAAAAATCAGATTACCTGATAATATGCTCGATGACTATTCATACGGGAGGTCAGAACCATCATAACCTGCAGTCATTTTCACCTGAGTTATCCAGCCACACTTTATTCCAAACTTTGAGTGATGCTTTTCTACAGAATCTCGATTAGGCGCATCAACCAAACAAAATAATATTCTTGATTCCATGTCATAAAAAGTGTTTAGGACCTTAACTCCGTACTCATCTCTAGGTTCCTTCTGGCCCTTCTTCAGATCATCCTCAGTAAATTTGCCTAAAGCTTGTCGTACTGATCTAGGTAATTAAGTAGATCTTTTAGAGCCATCTATTGCTACTTCAGTGTTTTGTCGTGTTGAACCCTTAAATCGATAACTCTATTCCTTTCTACGAAACGTACCGCTCTATCTATGACTGTACTGCTTGCTTTTAGCTCCATGCGCATTGCACAACAGTCTTTAATTAAATTGCGAGATTGCATTAACTCCCTGTTATCAGCAGGCTTGATTGCCTACAACATCTCCTTAACGATCATGTTCACTGGATCTAGAGCATTCTCATACTCTACTGGTATGAATTCATCGATGTAATGACCTGTTTCTAAGGTACTGTAAATCTCTGTTGAGATCAGTTAGTGGATATATTCGCTTGTGGTAACAGTGAAATATTTGATTTTTTGGTTTGATCTCTGAGATAGGTAAGGCTATTCTTGTTATATAAATGACTAATTCCGCAACAGACCAATGACAGATTCCTTATAAATTGGATTATGAAATCGGTTGCGGACCAAGTCCGCAAAAGCAGTTATTCGCCATTGTGAAGGACGATTTAAGGCGTGCTGATGACGTATCTTTCAGTACAATGTATTTCCAATAGCCTGTGCTGATGTCTTTGGGTCTTCTGTTGTGGTAACTCCTCCCGTTAATTCTGGAGCTATCGTTAACATGTCTGTAATTTTTGCAAACGAGACTGTTGCGTTTCTAGATAAATGGACATTGACAGAGGAGTAAGGAAATGAATTGGTTCAATTTCTGAATGAATTGATTACTGCTGGTAATCAAGAGCCAGCGGAGGAAGAAGAGGAGGAAGAGATAGTAGAAGACTCATCTGACGATTCTGCGTATGCGGCTTCAAAATCAGGATTGATTCGGCTTGTAGAATCACTATCTGAGGAAGTGAAGGAATTGAATATTAATATAAACCGCATAATGCCAAGTACAATATACACAGAAGCAAATCGAATAGCAATGCCAGAGCAGACCATAGTAAATGGGTGAAGCCACTAGACTTAGCAAACATGGTATTATTTCTTTGCTCAGAAGAAGGAAAAGCAATAACAGGTGCTGCTGTACCTACCTACGGTTTAGCCTAAAAGGAATATTTTACTGGTAATAGTAAGATTAGAAATATTAAATTTATTTTGATGCCTATGGTTTTCTCTTTTATGTACTGGTAACCGCTGACAAAGTAAGCCACCACCACGACCTGCTTGCAACATTTCCTTATTTAGGTTCTCCACATCCTACAGCTTAGGCTCATCGACCCATTTCAAAGAGGATATTCTAATGCGGATGAGACGTGGATGAAAATAGACTGCTACATAGATTATAGCTAGGGCTAAAGTCTTGTTAAAGATCAAACAAAAGGACTTAGAATTGAGTATGCTAGCAAAACTTCTTTAGTAATGTACGAGAAGACCTACATATGAAAGCGGTTATTTTTGAAAAACAAGGTTTAGAACATTTAAAGGTAAAGGAAGATGTCGAACAACCAACGATAACAGAACATGACGTATTAATAAAAGTAAGGGCGGCAGGTGTGAATCCTCTTGACTATTTTACTGTAACTAATGCGGTGGGAATTAAACAATTACCACATATTCCTGGAGCGGAAACCACTGGAATAATAGCAAAGGTCGGAAAACATGTAACAGCTTTAAAGGAAGGTGACAGAGTGGTTCTTTATAGCAGAACATTTGATGGGACATGTGATATGTGCCTTAATGGAAATGAAATGAAACGGTGGATTAATTGGAGTGAATACTAATGGGGGATTTGCAGCATTCGTTATTACTTCTCCACCATTTAACAGTCAAAATAGTTACTACCAGATGAAACGATGTGTATAAGAAAAAGAGAACAAAATAAAAATAAGGGTTTGTCCAAGAGCCGATTGTATCAGCTACTGTATCTATCCAGATCTATTCGAGGAGAACATTTGAATCCTTGTATTGCCTGAATCGACAACATAGACGGTGCTATCAATAGGGCTAATGGCTATGCCAATAGGACTGTTGAATTGTCCATTAGCCGTGCCAGGCGTCCCCCACTTTGTAATAAACGTACCATTGCTATCAAACTTTTGAACACGATCATTACCAGTATCAGTCACATATACGTCTTCAACAGAATCCAGAGCTATGCTAATAGGGCTGTTGAATTGTCCATTAGCCGTGCCAGGCGTCCCCCACTTTGTAATAAACGTACCATTGCTATCAAACTTTTGAACACGATCATTACCTCGGTCTACCACATATACGTTGTCTGATTTGTCTATGGCCAAGTCTGCAGGATTTATGAACTGCCCATCACCGGTGCCAGGAGTTCCCCAAGCTGTGATGAAGTTTCCGTTGCTATCAAATACTTGTATACGGTTGTTTTCGCCATAGTCACCAACATATACGTTACCTTTGGAATTCACTGCTATACCACCAGGATTTATGAACTGTCCAGTACCTAATCCGGTTGCACCCCACGAGGTAATCCATCTTCCATCGCTTGTAAATTCTTGTACGGCAGTATCTGAGCTTCCGAAGTCGGCGACAAAAATGTTACCTTGCGAATCTATAGCTATCTGAGTGGGATTGGTAAATAGTCCGGGCCCGAATCCTAAATTACCCCATGCAGTGATAAAAGTACCGTTGCTAGTAAACTTTTGAATCTTGTTTGCCAAACCAGTGAAATCGCCAACATATACATCTCCTGTTGAATCTATCGCTATGCCTGCAGGCTGTATGAACTGACCCTGGGCAACACCTTTTGAGCCCCACTTACCTACAAATGAATACTGTTGTTGCTGCTGCTGCTCGGCTGAAGCATATGTCGGGTTATCTAATAAAGCAGCGTTACCAAGTAACATGGTTATAATCAATACCGGACTCAGATAGAGGCAGAAATGTTTCTTTTTTTCGAGCAGCATGTTTTGACAAACTGTAGATCTCATAATATAAAAATTAAGCGTTACAGAATACTGATGTAAATCTTGCATACGAGTTTATCTCTAACGCGCTGGAGTGTCACTTAATATATAGTGTTAGCACATCTCAAATTAAACTACAACTACCATTACCAAGAAAGCAATTCTGACAAAGGCTTAGTTTGTAAGCTATTTCATTACCTATATCAACAGATTAAGCATCTTACAACACGTATAGAAATTGATTTTATCGATCATTTCCCTAGAGATGATAAGGGAAAAATGTTTTGATGTTTCCTGACGGGTACCAGTGAATTACACGCTTCTTATCTCGTAGATCGACTGCTATCTTGTTCTGCGTTCTCTTCTACCTAGCAAAGTTACCTCGTCCGTCCATTGGCATCGGACGATCAAATGGACTATGTATAGCACCAAAGATTGGTGTAGTTCCATAATGCGCCTTAATCCTCGTGGGGTCAAGCCAGACGCTTATTACCTCATTTCCTAAAAATTTGATACTTATTGGAACACCAGACAGTGGCCCCTCTCTCATGCTAGCACTAACAGTGCCATTAAATTCCTTCGTGTTATTGTCGGTAATTGACATTTTGGTTAGATTAAAATTTGTTATCGTGTGAGTATGAAGCCCCGACCCATTTACCATAACCATCCTCAATGAGGCATCAAATATTGGAATGATAGATTCTGTTTGGTTAGATGTAACATTAGAAATAGTTGGCAGATTTGATTTCCACTGTCCATATATGATCCAAGATGGATTACCATCGTTGTCAAGCTGTACACTCGCTATTGGTCCAAAGATGTATGTGCCTCCAGCAGGTGGAAATGAGGAAGAATGAGAAAAAGGAAATGATGACGCCATCACTTCTGTATGGTTGAAGCTTGTAAGCACTAGTCCTATTGAGGTTAAAAAGACTGCGTTGACATACAATGCATATTTGAAATAGCAAAAACCAACCATGTGATTGACTTTTCTGTCCCCAGACATCCGTGTATATATCTCATCCATTAGAAGTGTTTATACCTATCGAAAAGAAGACCTTTACATAAGGAGAGACACATCCAATGTAGGAGTTACATTTGCCTCTCCGTTCGTATCAACTGTGTGCCTATATGAAGTAGATTCCCAATACCGGTAAGATAGCTCTTGCATCTTCTTCAGTTAAAGGAACAGATATGCCTGGTTGCGCGCTATTATATCAGTAGAAGACTTAATATCCCAGTTGCTGAGTCAGATGAAATTGGAAGGTACCTGTTGCTCAAACCACCTAACTCGGTATATTTGAAACTGAAGAGAGATTCATCATTTCTTATAGATTCTTCATCTGAATGGTAAACGGCGACCTCTATACCTCTGAGCATGGTGACAAGTCCGACGATGAGGTCAACCGCCTCCAAGGAGGCGGGAACTACGGCTGGCCCAACGTCGCAGGCCACAATGATGACCTAGCGTATCAATACGTCAACTGGTCTGGAGCAGAGAACTGCGAGGACCTGACATTCACCAACGTCGCACCTCCACCACCGGACGCATCTGTGATGAACGAGAGTGAGTTCGTTGCGCCAAACTTCGTGCCGCCTCTTCACACGTTCTACACAGTTGAGAATCTGTCTCTTATACACATCT
>JBKPHJ010000037.1:0-1755 GCA_046729835.1 Thermoproteota archaeon | reverse complement strand
TCGATGAAATATATGATACGAGTATGTGAGAGAAACTATACCATAGATCAGTAGATTCTGTATCCAATTATAGGAAAATATTTACATTATCTCCTTTTCTGTAATCAACTGATGACTATTAACGTTGCTTTCATGAATCCTACATTTTCAATTCTTCAATATCAATGAGGTCTGGTAAGTTAGTGATAGTTTTACTAAGCAAATCAGACTTTCTATAGTCATAAAGATCTGTATACACAGAATCGATGAAATCAGCTATACTCTTTTTTGATATCCAAGTTATATTCTTTGAAAGTTTGATCATTAGATACATCTCTTCTACATCTCCATCTATTTGTATTGGGAGTAAATAATTAACGCCTTTCAATACTTTCACTCCAAGTCTAGAGTAGAACTGGATCCTTCTCTTTCTTCTTACCCTTTCATCAGGATCAGATACAGTTTCTTTTGGTACTTCTAATAACATTCCTATATTATCTGGAACAAGGCGATTAAACTCATTATCTGTGAATTCAAATAGCTTTCTACCTATACCACGCCGTTGAAAATTTGGGATAATTGCCATATAGTCAAGTAACGCCATTTTTAAATTTTCGGAAACGTATAACAAAGAGATTCCTATCATAGATCTCTCCTCGAGGGCAGCATATAGATGATATCTATTATCATTTCTGAGCATATCATAAATATGATTGATATACACGTCTAGCTGTTTGGTGTTTTGCAATGGAAAAGTTGAAACATATATGTTATGAAGTTCTTCAAATTCAGTATGAGTTAAATTTTTAATTTCCTTTATAACCATGCAAATAACCTAGTATAGATACAATTAAGATCGTGATACACTAATTTGTAATGATCGGAAGACTCTTTTAGGGAATGTGGACGGAGGGAATTACAGAATAGAATCTCCTACGGCCTTTAATTGATTCAATACATCGCTTACTTCTCCTGCAGTAACTCTGTTTATGTCATTATTATTTGTGTGTTGTAGCATTGTATTCATAAGTTCAGACATCATTTCTGCATCATAAAAAAGCGAACCATTCTAACAATAATTCTGCTACTCTAGATACATCGGCACCATTGGTCATCTTTCCGCTTGTTATTAATCTCCCGAACTTCTGAACGGATCATATACGCCAATATTATATGCTATGAAAGCGATCTTCTCTGCAGTTTTAAGAAACGAACTTATGTGACGAACTATATAGAAAAAGCCCCTTTAAATAATAATAACATTATTGAAAAAAGTAATGAAAACTCTACTTATCATGCGTCACGCTAAATCAAGCTGGAAAGACCAAGATTCACCAGATCATGATAGACCACTCAACAAACGCGGCAAGAATGATGCACCACGTATGGGAAAGTTACTTAAAGATGAAGACTTACTCCCAGATATTATTATGAGCTCAACTGCAGTTAGAGCTAAGAAGACTGCTGAACTTGTAGCTAAGGCATGTAAATACAAAGGAAAAATTGTTCTCAATCATTCCCTTTATGGAGCTGAACCGCCAGCCTACCTTAAAATCTTGGAAGGACTTTCTGATAAACATATGTCTGCATTAGTAGTAGGACATAGTCCCTCAGTAGAAGAGACAGTAGAATTGTTTACAGGTTCACCAGATGTCATAATGCCAACATGTGCCCTAGCTCAAATATCTCTACCGATACAAAATTGGGCAGAGCTCAAAAAGCAGAAAATAAAGGGAGAGTTGCTTAAGATATGGAGACCAAAGGAATTGTCCTAAA
>JBKPHJ010000036.1:0-1376 GCA_046729835.1 Thermoproteota archaeon | reverse complement strand
GTAATAATGGTTCCTATTGTAGTAGGTTTAAGATTTCCAAATTTAGATATTACAAAACCAGATGCTACAGAGAATATCAATGACACTACCATATATGGCAGTTGAACCTGCGCTATACTTGATGCATCTCCTCCAAACCCTGCAGGCGGTGGACTTCGTATTAAAATAGGCAGGGTCTGATACACTACCATTAAGGCAGTGAGCCCCACAATCATATTTATTATGTTTGCAGAAAGTATGGTCTTATTTCTAAGTAGCTTGAAATCAATCAACGGGGAAGGTGCTTTCTTTTCTATTCTTACAAACAGAATTAGAGAGATAACCGATACGCTTGAAAACAAGATAATTTGTATTAAATTGGTTAATGAGACCTGCCCTTCTAAGAATTGAAGCGTGACAAGGAATGAGACTATTGTAACCGATAGTGTTAGGGCTCCTTTTATGTTTAAACTCTTGCTTAATCTTGCGTCTTCGTTTTTAATATCTGCAACAGTATATGTATTAGTATTCTCAGTTAGTAGTATACTACTAGTATACAAGCGGAAAGAACCTTACAACAATCTATATTACACATGGCCATGGCGACCACTGGTTTGGAATCGGAACTCTTCTTGAACTCTTCCCAAATGCCAAAGCAGTAGCTACAGCTGATGTCGTAAAAGTTATGCGTCAACATGCGTCTCCAGAATTCCTTGATACGATTTGGAAGGCAATGTTTCCTGACCAGATCCCCAACCGTCTCGTAATCGCCGAGGAGCTCATAGGAAATGTAATTCAATTAGATGATCATTATTTTCTATGGCATTAGAAAGTAATGAGATATTGCAATGTTGTATCCCAGCCAAGATAGATTGAACAAGGGAAACTAATTTAAGAATCCTAAGATAAAAAATACGAATACCATTAATAAGACAACTGTTATGGGTAGGAATACAAGTACTTTAATTCCCGCTTTTAGGTCTAGAAGCATACCCGAATATGAAAGACGCTACAGAAAGAGACTAAGACTTACGATTGGAGAACTCAGGACAGGCACAACACAAGGTACGTACTGGTCTACGGATGATAATCTAAGAAAGCTCTTGAGGTATAGACTTTCCATCGAGGATATGAAGTTGATTCTCGATGTGCTATTTGTTTATTGGAGATGCAGCTCACTTTGGAAAACTTTTCCTCAGATCTTTGAATGTCATCGCCATCGCTTCATGAGTTGTCTAGGCACGCAGCCAAATGTTTTATATCCTAGCCACCTAAAGACCCTTTATAATCAAACAAGCCAAAACCATTCATTTCTGAGCGTGACCGACGTGGTCTCCTTTAAGGTATATTTCCAGTGGAACAAGGAAAGGATAAAAAAACAAAAGCAAATCAAATCT
>JBKPHJ010000035.1:0-2946 GCA_046729835.1 Thermoproteota archaeon | reverse complement strand
TCCTTGACGTTCTTGGACTTCCTTTACAATCATGTAGGCCTGGGCGCAATACGGACATTCATAATCACCGTATTCTACTAATGTTACAGCAGCAGTTGCAGATCCTTGGATATGATCCCTTGATTCGTCTACAGGCAATGTCAGTTTTACGCTGTCTTTTTCACCCTTGGTCATATTTGCCTATTTTTATCACCTCGTTTAAGGATTTAAAGCCATCGTCATAGACTCGATTGATACGAGCTATCGCCAAAGAGCTTGCCCTGATTCAGGCTATGCTCCTCTTCTAGAGTTTTAACCAAACATTCTCAATCTCTTTTGAATTTATAATGGTTATTAAATTCTTCATGTTTTCAAGGGATCTGTCATGTCCATCTTTATATGGCGAAGACACACAATCTGAAACTACTACAGAATAGAATCCTCTGTTGAAGGCATCCCTAGCACTAGACTCTACTCCGAATTCTGTAGCAATACCTGTAAACACTATAGTAATAATACCAGCATTTCTAAGCATGCGCTCAAAGCCTGTGTCTATGAATATACTTGCTGTATGTTTATTTATTACTATTTCATCTTGTTTGGGTTTTATTGTAAAATCCATATCTTCAGTCGTAAACTGCTCGAATAAGCGGTCAAATCCTAGTTTACCAACTGTGTAGATGCTTGCTGAGGATTCAAATTGTTTTGATAGCATTTGAATTGATGTAAAGAATATTGGAATGTTTGATTTGCGTGCCAATTCTACAATTGAATTCAGATTCCTACTAAATTCTTCTTTATTAAAAATCATTTTTGTAAATGCGCGTAGCACATCCCATAGCACCAATGCTGTATGCGAAGGATCCAGGATTTCTTCAATAGTATTATAGACTATTTTATCTCCAATCTTTTGCATGTTATTATGGGCACCATAAAAGAAAGAGGTAATCAAAGTATTTATCGATAGTGCAAGCCTAGCTGCTCTGGAAATAAGAACAGATTTAGCATTTTTACTACGGCTCCGATATAGTTCTGTAATTGGGACTCCTAGAGATCCTCATTCCTTTGCTGCTTTTGCTTTAGGTATTGTGTCTGGAAGTGGATAGAGTTAGCCATAACATTGATAGACTGAATGAAGCAGCTATTTCGCGGATCAGCTCGTTCCGACCTGATTTTGACACCAAGGAGACAGTCATTGAGTCAAACGGCGTACACATAGAAGCATATCCATCTCATCACCTAGACGCAATGCGAGGATTGAAGGATCTATCATTCATCTACATCGATGAGGCAGATTTCTTTCCCATTGGTCAGCAACAAGACGCGCGTGATGTTTCAGAGATACATTTCCAAATCAAACTCTTGAATAATAATGGTATCAACTCCTAATGCTCATATTGGTCTGTTCGAAAGGATAGAGAAAGAGCCAGAAGAAACATGTCTTTACAAAAGACTATCTCTTTGGTGCGGGATCCGCACGACGTTATCAAGGATCCGCAGTTGAGCGAGAATGGCATCGTCGTTCCACTCGCGGGCGTTGGCGGGAACCTGAAAAGTACGATCAGCAGTCCTATTCAAGTGCACGGCGTAGCTAAAGTACCTGCAAAACGAGCTCCTGAACTTGGAGAGCACGACGAAGAGATTCTTAAGGAACTAGGGTTCGACGCGAAGGAGATAGATGGGTTTCGCACGAGCGGCACGCTTGGGAAACCAAAGGAACCTATGAAGTGAACTTAAGTCTTTCCAAATGTACAGACTCGGCTATGAAGGGTTTCAAATAAGCCGGACTAGAGGTGAGGATAAAATATCTATGTGGCAACCAAAAAAACTTACACTTGTTATATCTGCAGTAAAAATGGGTTCGATAATGTAAGAGTTTATTTAGACGGAAAACTGAGGACGGCAAGACTGTTTACAAGAATGAGGATCTAAGTCCACATCAGCATAAGCAAAAACGAAAGCAGCAACAATCGGGATCATCCAGTGGTAACGAAGATCCATTAGTGAAAACGCTTAACGACTTGAGTATCAAAATGAATCAAGTTATCAGATTGCAGGAATGAAAGCAATCTAAGGAACAATAGCAACAGCAACATGACGATAAGTTCTAATGCATAATGAAAAATCTAGTGAGATCTGTTTTTTGTATAAGTGGACTCACGATGAAAATCGCTAACGCTGCAGAACGAAGATAAGGCTCCGGGGCCTGCTGAGCCAGGCTACGGGTGACTCATATATAGATTGCCATTTGATGGTCACATTATAGCATTGCAAGTCTTTCCACAGACCAGTAACATAACATCTAGTACGACTGCTCCAACCCAAAATTCGACATCACCAACGTCTTGAGTTTGATGAATGCCAAAACTGCGAACTCAACCTAAAATCTGTGAATATCAAAATGAAAAATTGTCTTGCCCTATTTGACTTCAACCATGCCATTGGCCTACCGCAGAAGAATGGTAAAGCCTATCCATTATTCGATTATGAACAAATGTTTTTCGATATACTGCAAACTCACAAACACGTCTGGATAAAGAAGGCCACTGGTCTAGGCGTGACTGAGTTTATTCTAGCTCCAACAAAGTATGCTTTTCCATAAAAAGTATACTCGCGTCTTGAAAATAAAGCGCCTCAGCGAATTGCTTATTCTGAAATGAAATATCTGGTAAACAGTAGCCTATAAATTTCAGAGACGTACCTTTAGAAGAATATTCTAATAGCTTCTCTCCAAATTTCTTAGCTACTTCTTCCCTTATGGAGGTGAAAATATGAAAAGAACCGCTGTAGTAATCTGGATTAATAACCTGCATAATAACAATAACTCAATTACAAACTTGCAACTAAAATGAGCTTGTACAGCCAGTCAAATAATAACATTTCACAACTACAATTTGGAAAGATCAGGAACGCTTGCGTTTAGTATTTGTGCATTGAAAACAGTATTCTGACAATACCAAATCGTCA
>JBKPHJ010000034.1:0-8051 GCA_046729835.1 Thermoproteota archaeon | reverse complement strand
CATGTAAACAGTATTCTATCTGCTTTTCAGGCTCAAGAAATTCGGCATCTGAACCTTTCAAATTATCCATTTTACCTTTCTTCAGGCAGGCGAACGCAACATCATGAAGAGTATCATTTCGATATTTCATATTTTCAGCGGCTTCCAGAAATGCCTTTACATTAGGACATGAAAAGATATTATACAGATCTAGTAACTTAACTCTTTTCTTAATTGCATCAAATCTATCTTTCAGTACTGGTTCTAGTTTATCACAATGTTTGCTTAATTGTCTGATATCTCCATCGATATGGCCCTTATCAAATTCATTTTTCTTCTCCGCTAAGATACCATATCCAATGAGTGCATCATATGATTCTATAGCACCCACAACTGCCAACATGAACTTTGATTCATCATTACCAAAGTTCTTTAAATTCAGTTTTATTTCATGACTCTTATTATCTACAAGACAGAAACAATAGATCTTGCCGGCAAGACCCGACTCCTTATTACTAGAAATGTCTTCTCTATACCACTCACAATCTATGGCAGCGAAGTTTTCGAACTCCGGCACTTTCTCGTAAAATGCCTGGCTAATACTCGACGACCGTTCAATTGGCTGTTCAAATTGAACAGATTGAACACTTTGGTTTTGGTTTTGAACACGTTTGAGATCCAAGTTAACAAGACCCAGACTCATGCTCAGTGTCTTCGCTATTTTCCTCTGGCTATATCCTGCAGCGTTCAATTCCAAGACTTTTGAACGCCGCTGTTCAATCGGGCGTTCAATTTTTGAACACTTGTGTCTGATTTCTGGCAATTGACGTTCAATTTCACTCTCAGCCAGTCGTTCAAAGTGTTCAAAAGCGTTCAACTGAACACCGCCGGAGGGTGCCCCTATTTTTGATTTCCAACTTTTAAGATCTGTGATCGATCGATCGATGACCTCAAAGGTTGCCGGAGGAAAAGGGTGGTGCGCTCCGGCGGCGTTCAAAGTGTTCAATTGAACATCTGGTTGAACAACTCTCCTCTCGTTAATTTCTTCAGAAGAATTTTCTACTTTTATATTATCCTCGGCTTGAAATTTCCTGTGATCTTCCTGCCGGGATTCAATGTATTTTTCGACGTCTTCTTTGTTTCCTAAAACATATTCATTGCTATTATCTTTGCTTCTTCTTACCTCAACTGCAAAACCGTCGTTCTTAGATATTATAATAGATACTTCTCTAGTACGATTAGCCAATTGCTGCGAGTCTTGAGGCCAGAGCTTGTTTGATTTTTTAGTGTCGTATTCATCTTCCTCTGCATATTCATTTAACTTCTCATTCAGTTCTTTATAGTTGAAAATAATGTATCCCTTTTTGCGAATCGCTTCTTCAGTTGAATTTAGCTTACCGTTAAAATATTCCGATTCTGGTTTTAGGAAAATATCGAGGTATATCTTTCTGTAGTAGTAAACGAGTGGATCGTAACTTGAACTATGTTTGCCTTGAATTTTTTTAAGGTTCTTGTGCCTTTCTAAATATAGACCTGGTTTATACCCTAACGCCTGAGATATTGCTTCACTCCATTCTAGGACATCTGCCATCCTTCCAAGATTATATTTTCCATGTATTCGATTTCGAATGTTGATTGCCTTGGACATGGCATGATACATGCATGCTAGAAGTTGGGGTCGAATTTCCTCGAATCTGTCATTTATTTCATCCTCGGTATGATAACCCTCTTCTTCTGCGAATGGCAAGAATTCGTAATTAAGTAACCGACTAACTGCATCAGCCTGTACGAAAAGACGTGTTACACTTGAAAATGCAATACATGCCTTTATTGGTAGAGTTATCATAGTTTGCGTGGTAAATAATTCTCTAACCTGTGTTCCACTTCCAGTTATTGCTGCACATATCAGATCCGAAAGTTCTCTAGTTACATGATAAAAATTATCAAAACAAATGAAATAATTTTGACTTAGAATTTTATCGATATCCTTTAGTTTAATTGGTAGGAACAAGTCTAATGTGGTTGGGTCAATTAATGCCTTCTTCTGTCTTAGAAATGTCGATTTAATTGCTTGAGGGGGTCCAAAAACATTCTCTAAATGGTGAGGAATAAGAGGAACCAACATACTGACAAGTCCAACCTTTGCGATGTGAATTTTCGTATCTTCATCTAAGCTTCCTTCCGTCTCCCAATGTTGTACCGAACGCTTGTAAGAAGGACTTGCTTTTCTACCGACAACATTGGTTAAGTCATTTAGGAATATATCGAGTATATCTGGGTCAAAATTATCCGATGGCAAGACTTGTGCAGTCTGACTAAACCGTTGAAAGAAAATGGGTGTCTTTTCTTTGGAGAATTTAGAAGCTTCAAATTCTTTTATTTCGTCAAGAACGTGATTCGAATCGATAATTTCAACGCCGCTGCCGTCGTCTGTGCCCCATATTCTTACTTGTCTTCTTAGAGAGTCAGCGAGATCATATCTCATAACTGCATTTTTCTTTTCCCAGGCTACACGTAGATGCGTCTTTATAGGTTCAATTCTGAGCCTTTTTGCATCAGATATTAAGGACAGCCGGGCCTGGTTTAGTCTGTCTTCAGGTAACGTGGTTTTGAGTTTATTTCCATTTGCTTCATTTTCATCTCGCCATATCTGGCGCAATGTGTCAGCAAAATTACCATCTCTATCAGACATAACCATGAGCTCGACCACATCATCTCTCTTGATAATGGCACATGGTTGCTTTACTGCATTGATAAACATGAAAGATATTTTCTTACGTGCTAAATCTGCGATTAAATCGGCTTCATTTATTCTTGCAAATTTTGAATCGGTTGGATTTTTAGAATTATTGTTCTTATCAAAACCAAATGCTTCATTTAATGCAGCCAAACGTGCCTTTGCGCGTACTTCGTTTTCACCATTTTTGTCTGCACGTTTGAATGCATCAATTAAACCCGATCTGCCTAGAATTTTTTGTTTGTTATATCCTTTCTTATAAGTCTCGTCTGCTGTGTTTATTCGTTGTTCAACTTCTTCATCAGCAGCATCTTGACATAATCTTCGAACTATTTCTTTTGCAAATTCTAATCTAATTCGATTATGGAATAAATGTCCTACTATTGGAATGATCATCTCATTTCTTTGCCCCTTTACATATATCGAATTAAAATGGCATTCACCATTTTCATCAAGATCTTTGCCTAAAATAATATCTATAACCTTCTTTACTCTTTTATCAGACGGATCGTTTAGTTCTCTGTCTTTTTCAGTGCATTCGGCCGCGCCATTACTAAACTTAACATCCTCCTCTAAACCTTCTTCCTTAAGTTTATGAGCTTCCTCAGGTGTGAATCGCAGGCAGTCGGCATTCTTAAGTTCACTAATTAGTAGATCGTAAACTATAGGATCTTCCTCTAATATACTCCAGCAACCACTGATATTATGGTAAGCCTTCGATCTATCTTTTCTATAGGGTGAAGGCTCTAGGGTTATCTGACCACCGAACCATGTTTTAATTTCTATCCTGCAATCCGCTTTACAATATCTAGGGCGTAGGAATCTCTTTTTCCATAATTCCAACTCTTCTAAATTATCTGGATCGACTGGAATTGCAATGACGACATGCATCCCTCCACCAGGTGTATCTTGAACTATAGTCTTTCTATCAGTTAAATGTCCCCGTTTTTCAATTACTCTTCTAACAATGGCTTTTGGTTTTGGATCATCTGCGTCAATTTGAATGAATAATTTAACCTTATTCGGATCTGTTTCTGAAGGTATTCTACTAGGTCCTGCAAGCGAAGCAATACCATACCATTTTTGACGACGAATTTTTTCATCAGTCCAGAATTCCAGTGGATCCTGTCTTAGTAATAAATTGACTGGCTTAACTCCAATTCTTTTAATTGGATCTCTGAATACATTTTTAAGTTCAAATTCGGATAGGTTTGATATAGATGTCTTGAATTCTTCAGGTGTATACAAGTCGTTAACAAGTGGAAGGCCATCTTTTCCTACCGGAACTATTGGAACCCTTTTGGATACATATTTCTTTATTTCGTCAATTAGGACGAAGTCATCTCTGGGTCCGTTGGCATCATCTACATCATCATCCAATGTGGACTATCTCCTCCACTCAGATGTATTTTGCCAAGGAAGGTTGCTACATTTTTGAATCTCTGTCCCTCTTTTTCGGGCCGCGTGTTGGTCCAAAATTCAGGATGGTTATAGATACGTTCCTTTTCATCTATAGTCTTGTCAATACGCCTCTGTCGTTCTTCCGATGTTAGTAATCTGGATAAGTTTAGAATAGCCCCATCTTCACATAATGGGAGTAGTTTGAAGCCCACCTTGTGATAGTCAATTAAAGTACATAATGGAATAAGATCATGACTATTAGAATCATTCATGCATATCTGCCTCCTTTCCTGTTCATCCTGGTCGCACGGACGGATTTTGTATGATTTTATTAATGTCGTTCTTCATACTAAGATTTCTTCACCATCGAAAGTTCGTAATCAAAACTCTCTAAGATGTTTTCATTCCCAAAATCTATTAGATATTTCATGATAATTGTCCAGTTTCCTTCATCTATTATTTTGTCTGCACTACTACGGTACATTTTTCTGTGTTTAAAGAAATCTTTAATTCTCTGTAGTTCGATATCATTATTGGTTATCATTAACGGGTTCATCCTCCAATGGTGATCGAATGGCGTTAGATCTGACTCTCACCGGTTCTAACGCCAAATTTCTTAGAAAGTTGCGCCTGCGATTTCTATTTAGTTCATACACTTAGGCATTCACCTTCTCAACAATGAGTTTCCCGCCCTGAATCTGACACCTACAAAAATCTCCTTTAGAAATGCCTAACTCTACTGCAAAGTCTTTGGGAAAGACTAGTGTGAAAGAACGGTCACCCTGAAGCGCTTGAATTTTGCGTATTTCGATATTATCAGCCATGAACTTATAGACTTAATAGACATTAATGAAACATCTATTTTCATAAATACCATGCATGGCAAAAATCATCTGAGAAATACAGGGCATACAAATATAATTTTTAGAAAGAACGAAGATCGGAGTTATACCAAGAATAGTCTATTGTACCAGGATATTCTGAGATATTGTATTTATGGCAAATATAAGGAAAATGACAATAAATCCTTTCGCTTATGGAATTTAACAAAGTGGTTGCTCGAAGCAAATATGGAATTCATAAATTATTTTAAAGATCCATCTACATGGAATTATACAATGGCTAATAGAATAGGTGATAGATTGCCCAGAATCAAAAGTAAAGTGGAGGAGCTAGTCAACCTAGGTCTTATAGCCCCAATTGGAAGGGCAAAGGAATCTAAAGGAAATGGCACCGTTCCTATCTTTGATTTTACAATAGTTGGGAATGTTATAGCATGGATTGTTGAGAGTATGAATGTCGATAAAAGACAGTACGCGATTGATCAACTCTATGATTTATTTCAAAGTAACTTCAAGGACAACCATTCTTCTACTGATACTTTTAATTCAATTTATTATCAAAAATGTAAAGAACATGGTTTATTTGGAGATTTCATTGATCGTTATAAAGAATTACTGGAATCAGAAACACCAATAATGAACAGACACGGATTCTTTCAACACTTGTTGATTCTACCAAAGTATAATATAGATAGCGATACAGACTTTTGGTCATTATGGTACGGCTCAGTGCTACAGTTAGAACTTGATATGAGACAACGTCTAATGCATCATACAAAGTTAGATATTGAAAGAAGAGCAGAGGATGAATGCCATGCATTTGGAGAATTTGAAAAAGTTCGATTTAAATGTAGAGACAATCCAAACTCTGTTGCTGTTGAAGGGTATTGTAAGAATTGTGGTTATACAAATGTTGCACTTGACCTTGACGGATACATGTCGATGGTACATAGGGCATATCAGAATGGAGTAATAGTAACTAAATGCCCAAGTTGTAAAAAAGACGATTCACTTGAAATACCTATATTAATATGAAACTTTAACTCGGTATATCGTCAAGCCTTTGCACTGGACTGCGACACGGAGCAATAAGGATTATTTTACAAGAGTTTTTGGTCAAAATATAGTATAGTCATGATGAACAGAAGATTCTTGACATCAGATAAACCCGTCAGTATCCATTTTGTCTTCTTTCAATCTCCTGCAATCGTACGGTTAAGGTCATAAGTTGGTCTGATAATTGTGCAATTGCATCATCTTTCGTTCTGTCACGTTCTCTTAATGATTGATTTAATTCCTCTAATTCATCTATTCTGCTTTGTATATCTGCACCATGCCTTTCTAACTGCTCATAATCGAGAACAGTCAGGTACGGTTCGATCTTCTCAAAGTCGTTTATGATGTCCTTCTCTGTTTTCGTATAGTATGTACTACCAGAGTGCCCAATATAGTACTCTGAAAAATCACGAAGACCCAAATCTGAAATTGTCGTTTTTACATACCTTCTAAAAGAATGTAGTGTAATCTTTCGGTGTGCCCCGGATTTGTTATTCTCTCTAGAGCCCTTTCCTATTTGATCTAATGTGCGCGAAAATTCTTGGGATAATCCTTTGTACAAATTTCGTGGTTTGATGTCCTCTTCTTCTCTTGTTGCAAATAACAGATGTTCATCATTTCTCTTAGGGGTCACGTATCTTGATAAAGCCCTCTTCTTACTTTGTTCAATATTATTACTACTACTATAAAATGATATTCTCCTCGTTCGATACTTGTGCTCTATCCAGAGTTTAATCTGTTGAACTGCTTCTCTGGTCAAGAGAACATTTCGATCCTCCTTTGTTTTTGTATATTCACCTCTAATGGCAACACATGGATGGTCTGAATCGAGTTCGTAATCGCACATTCTAGTAGACAGCGCTTCGGTTGCCCTCATCCCAGTAGAGGCAAGCAACAGAGCATAAGTCTTTAGTCGTATATTAGAGCATGAATTGATTATATTCATTATGTCGCCTTTTGTCAGCGCGTCTTTCTTTCTTTTAATAATCTTTGGGACTTTCACCCTAAGTCTGAGTTTTCGTGGTGATATTTCTATTTTATCGGATTGTGATTCCAAGAAACCTCTTGCAGTACTGATTCGTAGTTTAATTGTAATTGGTGAAAGATTGTGTCCGTTATCAGTGGAACAGAGGTATGTTAGATATCTTGAAAGTACTTTATAGACATCTACAAGTCCCTGGTCTAGTCTTTTTATTAGCTGGTTTATAGAGAGGTTTAATTCTTTATTTACAAACCTTCTAAAATTGTTTAACCGAACTTTATATTCGCCTGCGGTGGATATTGACATATTTCTTACGGAGTCTAAATATTCGGTTATTGGGTCTCTGTGATCAGTTGTTTTCACTGTTTACTTTCATGATAATTTGGTTAAAGTCATAAATAAGGTTGTTGTATTTGTCGTGGTGCACTCACTGCAAATTTAAGAATTTGTCTATATTGGTACGATGACAACTATAATCCATGCAGTGTTACTTCGCGGATGATGTCTCACATGCAACTGTGCTCATATAATAAGAGAGAATGTTCGCAGCTATACCAGTATCGTTAAGTTGAGATCTGATTATCCAGTGAAATTAGTCATAGGGATCTCTTTCCCGCCCTTCTGAACTGCAGGATCACATGATTTCCCGGCCGATATCTATTAATTATTAATTATTCATCCAATTTCAAATGGTAATATTCGATCTTTTCAAAGGAACCTGTCTATTCGTTACCTGAATTTAGCTATGGCATAAATCGAATATACTTAAGCATTGTTCACAGAAATATTTTTCACGGGAGGTACGAATGATTTTAACATCTTTATTTGTCCGGTAGCAACTATTACATCTTAGTACAATATCATTTGTAGCGGGATCCCATTCTTCCATACATTAAACTAATAGCTAATTCTAGTATATATCATATATTACAATGCCACTTTTGGCTAATATAATCAATTTCACGTTGGTATGAATGGTAAGACGACTGGTTGGCATAAGGTGGCAAGGTAAGTATAAGTTACAAGTTTGTTGTTGAACTATATAGATTGAGAC
>JBKPHJ010000033.1:0-1617 GCA_046729835.1 Thermoproteota archaeon | reverse complement strand
TCAGTGTAATTTCTGAATGCTTTTCATTCCAATGACGGACAAGGTCATCTAGAATCGGTTCAAGGTAGTTTTTACATGAATTACTATGTCGTTTTGCAGTTTTCCCTATTTTGTTACCATATTTAATACATTCCCAGCATCCTACAAATGGAATCAGATATACTACCCTATATCCTAGATATCTGGTAGAGTACCCCCATGCCTCGCCTACAATACATCGCTCTGGTTTGCGCACGAGTATTTGTATCTCGTCATTACTGAGATCGTTCTTGAGTTTGTTTGACCATGCAGGACATATTTCCTCAAATGTTAGAAAGCCTGACTCACTACTATTATTATGGGCAACTCCTTGCATTTTGGTTAAACAAAGTAAGAGATTCTGTAATTTATGTTTATGTAGTTCGAATCAGTCTTATTATATAATGTGTCGAACTAACAATATTAATCGAATCTAATATGTTACTCTATTGTCTATTTCATATTTAATTAAAAACGATTAAGATGATCGTATACACCTGGAGAGCAGAATTTATTGAATGTGAATGCATTTCTTGTCTTGCAAAGGTTCTGCCATGGCACGCATTGATAAGCAGCACATATTATTAATCATACTTCATCCTGACAAATGTTCTTAAATCCTCACTAAATATGAGTTTTATATGTTCGAAAATCTGTCTTATGTAGTATTTTCGGTGTCGGGATTTGTGGTTACGTTTCTGGCGCTAGAAGCCGCGTGGCACTTTACAGCTTGTAAGATAAAAGACAAATCAATAAAGCCTTGTCTGTTCAAACAAATAGGTCTACTAAACTAAACAAAATAAAACAATACATCACGGATGATTCCACGTAACTTCGCTACCTTTGACTAGGCACTTTTTCAAGATGTCCTGATAAAACAAATTATTCGAGCTCAAATTTGAGAATTTAATTACCTGCTTCTTTTGTATTTTTATGATTCCAATATTGTCGTTTAAAGTTGATGTGCTATCTGAAGTCCTTCAATGGATAAGAGCACGAAATAGTAACAGCGACACAGCAATGAACAGAGGGGAAGAAGAAGAACTTTTAGAGGTTATTGTTAGAAACTCAAAAAGACTGCAGCAACTTACAGATGATATATTAGATGTTACAAAAATTGAAAGCAGATCTCTATTTTTGATGAAAGTAAAATTCAATCTTAAAGAGATGATATTGGAGGTCCTGACTGATTATGAACAGAAATAACATAACCTTATCTCATAAATTTCAAGACAAAGATGGAAACGTCGTAGAGGCAGATAGAAGCAGGCTGTGTCAAGTTGTTAATAACTTATTAAGTAATGCCTTCAAGTTCACAGGTGAGGGTAATATTACTGTTACTGTTGAAAGGGATATCAGTGGCAGCAATATCATTGTTAAAATAAAGGATACAGGAACAGGGATACACCCAGACATGTTGCCGAAACTTTTTACTAAATTCGCTACAAAATCTCAGACTGGGGTACTGGCTTGGGGCTATTTATTTCTAAGGGTATAATTGAGAGACACGGTGGCAGAATATGGGCTGAGAATAATAATGATGGGGATAAAGGGGCAACATTTGCATTTAGCCCACCAATCAAATTGATTGATAAAAAC
>JBKPHJ010000032.1:0-2619 GCA_046729835.1 Thermoproteota archaeon | reverse complement strand
AAACATTGTTGCCTAGAATAACGAGCAGGAAATTAAAGTTTAGTTATATACTTCCTCAAAACGCTATGGTTCCAAGGAAACGTATTGATCTACTTAAGCAAGCTGGCTATCAAGATTTATTGAAGAAAGGAGCCGTCGAGCGAAGAATGATAGATCGAATTCAAATTGCCGTAGTTCTTAATGAAAAACAGGCCACTATATTATTCCCCAATTTTAAAGGGATAACAGATATGACATCGATGTTCTATAGCGACGACAAAAGTGATCCCGAAAAACTTTTCCATGATTGGTGCCTTGATTTCTTTAGGTACAACTGGTACAACTCAAAATCCTTTGATGAAAGCAAATTGCTTGAGGTGTAAAAATCAGGCATCCAAATAAAAAACGAACGACAGCCTTCGAAGTTTGGAAATCTGAATACTGAGGGGTCAAAGATATCAAGAAGATATATTAATGGATCAGGTTGTGATCTTATTAGCCCCTTCTGGTAGGAAACCCTTTAGCCATAAATCGAGTTGATTGTAGAATACCTTAGAGGGTTGGAAATGAACTGAAGTGAAAGAAGATAGTGATTCAAGCGATAATCTAATTAAAGATTACATCTCTAATGATAAATTAAATGGTCGTAAAGGTACTATCCCTTATCACCATCGATTCCCCCATGCTGCCGCTTCTACGTATGAGAGGAGGCAGTCCAGACCGTTAACAGGATGTAATCACAATAATGCGGATTTTTTAAGCGATTCTTTACTTTCGTCGCTTCCCAAAGAGGCATCAATAACAGCAGCTAAATTCGAAGGTCCAAAAATTGCACTCTACACAAGAAATCCTAAGTTTGCGTTAACCGAGCTCACTTTTTATCTCTCAAACCTCTCTAAGACATTGAAGAAGCGATTCATTATCAGGACCGATCCCAGCATACGGCTGTCGGAAGATTCAACAAGATCAAGTGTCGTAAAGCTCCTTCCAAAAGACGTTTCTGTTTCGGCGGTCTTTTGCGACGACGCAACTGGAGAAGTTGTCTTGGAGGTTAGCAAACCCGAAGTTATCATCCCTTCTATGATCATCGAAATTGCGTCTACTACTGGTTGGATAGCCCGAACTAGGCTTTCCCCTCACATACCCTCTTCGAGCATCAAGACTATTCATTCAGTACTAAGGGGTTCAGCCAAAGAGAGAAGTAACTTCCTCCAGGAAATGGGTAGGAGAATCTTCCGGACTCCTCTTATTGTGGGCTCATCTAGCTATCTAGTAGAGATGCATCAACCAAACTCTTGCAATACTCAACAGTTACCGTTGGAACGGCAGGAAAATGCTAAAATGATTTCAGCTGACCCCCCAGCAAGATCGAATTTATCAGGTATCAATAGTGCTAATAAAGCCGAAGTATTAGTTTTTTGCTTGGGAGGGGTTAGACAAGTGGGGAGGTCATGTTTCGTAGTCCTAACTCCAGAAAGCAGGGTAATGCTGGATTGCGGTATAAATCCAGGAGAAAGCTCCGGGCTCGACGCCTATCCTAGAATAGATTGGTTTCCATTCACTCTAGATGAGCTCGACGCGGTTGTATTGAGTCATGCACATATAGATCACCAAGGATTTTTGCCAGCACTTTTTAAGTATGGATATAAGGGACCAGTGTATTGTACGGAACCAACCTTGCCTTTGATGACTCTTCTTCAAATGGATTCGATCAAAATTGCAAAGGCAAACGGAAGTTACCTTCCCTATGAGACGCGAGACGTTCACGAGGTGATTAAGCACTGCATTAGCCTGCCTTATGGGAAGCCTACTGACATCTCCCCCGATATCACGATTACACTGAATAACGCAGGTCACATAATGGGAAGTGCCACCATACACTTGAATATTTCAGGGGCGCATAATATTCTATATTCAGGCGACTACAAGTTTGCCAAGACTCAGCTGCTCGATACCGCGCTATCTGTCTATCCTCGAGTAGAAACGCTGATCACCGAGAGTACCTATGGCAATTCCTCGGACGTTATGCCTGACCAAATATCTGTTTATACTAATTTTGCCAAAAGTATAAAACATACTCTGCAACAGGGGGGCAAGGTCTTGATACCTGTTCCTGCAGTTGGTAGAGCGCAAGAGATCATGTTGGTTCTAGATAAGGAAATGAGAGAGGGAAATTTGGTCGAATGTCCCATATATATTGAAGGAATGATATCAGAGGCCAGTGCTATTCATATGTCATATGCCCACTATCTTGGATATAATGTCAGAAGGTCTGTTTCCTCGGGGATCAACCCATTTCAATCCGAATACTTTACTCTTGTGAATGGTTCGGGAAAAAGGGAAGAGATATTGGACGACAATAATCCCTCGATTATAATGGCTACTTCTGGCATGCTCGAAGGCGGGCCCTCAGTAGAGTACTTCAAAGCAATTGCTCCGGTAAGAGAAAATAAGATAATATTTGTGTCATATCAGATAAACGGGACTTTGGGTAGACGAGTAGTGGATGGGATAATGAATGAAATAGGGATGCTGGACCAGAGTGGGAAAGTGAAAGTTGTACCAGTCAAGTGTGAAACCCAACGCATTGATGGTTTTAGTGGTCACAGCGACTTTAACCAAATCATGAGCTTTGTGTAT
>JBKPHJ010000031.1:0-2076 GCA_046729835.1 Thermoproteota archaeon | reverse complement strand
GATTGAAGGAGCTTAAATTAATGGCCAAGTCGTGCAAAGATATGGATTTTGTTAACCAGCTAATCCACCTGGTAATACTGTATATCGAGTAACTTCATCTTCCGAAGGATCTTTAATGTTGTTTTTATAAATCCCATACTTTCAGTCCCTTAATGTCAATGACATAGGGCAAGTTAGTGATAGTCCTCCGAAGCAAATCAGTCTTTCTATAGTTATAAACATCTGTATATACAGAATTAACGAAATCAGAATGCTTTAAGGGATAGCATGTTTCGTCATCCGAACTACGGAAATGCGGTGAAACAAAAACAGATTGTAACACAATTGGTTGCACAGTAACAGCACCCGAAGATAAAGAAACTCATACTCCTAGGTTTAAGATAATTACACCTTGAAATGACAAGAACCACTGATTCTTGACCCAGTACAAACCTCCTTTTTTTCCTTTTGTCTCTGGAAGACCAAAAGTTATACAACTCTATGATAGGAATGTTCCGATGACGCACGTGAATTATGTAATATTACGGTAGAATCTGAAGATATCATGTGGAATTATAATGGCGGTTGTATGCGGAGTAGGGCGTTGAGATTGTCACTTACATATCAGCGTAGAGTGTGGAAGGATACCACACTCGCCTTAAACCTATTCCTCATACAAGATAAGTTACTTAAGTGACTCTTAGAAATGAAGATGATAATCTCGTCTTCGCATTCAATAACGAATCACAGATTAGCGGATAAAGGGATAAGGCAGTAAACGAACCAAGCTATTTAGGAAGAGACTTCGGTTCCAGCTGATCAGGCTCGTTATTTTACCTTTAGTCTGATAGAAATTGTTGTCTCATCATATTCGGTTATAAAATCTATAGCTCTCCTCCGCACCAACTAGTACCAATTAGTACTATCACTGATATGGCTATTAGAAATATTCCAAGGGGCTTAAGTTGCCTGGGCTTTATCACAAACACAAGTACGCTTGCAGCATTACTGCTCTGCAAAAATCATTAGATAGCCATTCCAGCAATGTAGAAACGTTGTTATAGTTGTCATGTTAGGAAGTTATGCATAAGTTGCTGTGCTAGCTGTTCCATAGTTCTAGGTAAGGTCAAGTTACTTAGACTGCTAGGGTCTAGCAACAGTTTTACCAAGTCCTGAAATGACGTCTTTGCTGCCCCTTTTGGACCATGAATCATAAGAATTGGTTTAGCTATTCCTGGAATAAGGACCGAAGCAATGTAGCATCTAACTAGTAGTCTGGTATTTTCGCTATCATTCAAGTTTATCAATTTTAAAAACTGATCTATAATACCAACAGAAGGACAGTTCTTTGATGGATATACTTGAGCTTGTTGGCCTGAATATCTCCTAAACATTATAGGTACTTCATTAGATTTCACAACATTCCATCCATCTTTTGTAATCTTGATAGCCTCCCAGTGCTCATTGCATAAATCATACCAATACACTAGTTCATCATGTGGATCTCTACTGACACGTAAGTCTAATGTCTTTGCAGGACCATCGAATAACGCCTTAGCCTCCAGCGTGTCAACTACTTCTTTTAGAACGTCACTACCAAGCATATCTCCCTTTCCGTCATAGTAGGTCTTGTGAACCCATAAATAGAATCTTTTACTTTTGTGGATTGGGACTATTTCTCTGTGGTCATTAACCTGAATAGCTGCGAATGCTGAATCAAACTGATTTTTGAATAGTAATTCGATAATTGGTTCTAGTAGCTTAATTACTTTTACAGATAACTTTACTTTCCTATTCTTTTTCTTTCCATTATTACCAGCTGCCCTTCTATGAGCATCACCATTTCCGTCAACATTTGTATAAATTTCACTAACGTTATGTAAAGTATTTATCTTGTAATCTAACGAGCCGGAAATCAAGGAATGATATACTACGGAATTTGTACGTGATTAATCAACATACTAGCATTTCTCTCGACAGCTTATGTTCTTGCTTAGATCGTAGCATTTCCAATTAAGTAACCCACAACCGTTAGGATATTGTGCTAATACATCGACTCTCCCTTTGTGATGATCTTTGATATTAGTAATTTAACTT
>JBKPHJ010000030.1:0-5977 GCA_046729835.1 Thermoproteota archaeon | reverse complement strand
GGATAACCCTTGGCCGTATGTGAATCTTGTCAAACTAGTTCTGAATTCGGGAATGGGTGATGGTGAAATTGTAGAGCTTCTCAAAATTGCAAACGAGCATCTCCCCAGGGTTCGATTAGAATATGATCGACTCAAAGCTGAATTAAATTCATTGAAAGCTGAGATAAGCAATTCAGTTCGAATCTATCAAGATTTCTGCGACCGAAATGTAGAATTAAAAAACAGAGAGGATGAGCTACAACTGACTATCAGTGAATTGGAAGGCAAAATGGCAGATTTGCAAAAGACTGGGTTCAATGAATCCCTATCACAATTTCAGGAAAATAATGCAGACATCACCAATCTGAACCCAGAAGTCAAACAAGAGGACGTTATCTCAACTAATGATGTATCAATACCGCCGTCAAATATGGTAACCAACTATCATCATAATGAAAACGAAATGCTTCATTATTCATCCTCTCCACTGCTAACCTCAAATGAGTCATCATCTCAGACATTACAGGTTCCTGACATTCAAGACGGTCCGGCTTCTGTAAGTGGAGGAAATCATGAGATTCTCGATACTGGAGACCTATCCAAAGTTTACTTGGCGTATAACCATATTACATTCCAAATATATCCTGATGTCAAAATTTCAAACGGGACTGGCAGGACAGTCAAATAAGAAGAAATTATAAATATTCCACATACTGCAAGAGGAGTATGAATTACTATCTTATAGCATATTTTTCTACAGTAAAAATGGTATAAATTTTATAGCTAACCCTAATGTGATACACATAAGATGATATTATTTGGCTTCATTTTAGGGTTAGAAATGAACAGCTAGAAGCAAGGGGTTAAACTTAGCATAGGAGCATTCAATAATTCAAACATACTGGACTTTCAAGAGACTATGATTAATCCATATACATATTCTGAATTCCAAGTAACACAAGAACCAATTCAGGACAAAGATCCAAAAGCAGCCTCTGTATTGGGTGGAGTACCAGCACCATTCGGGCAATAAAAAAGTCTTATGTATTAATTTGAGAATTGTGGTGCTTCCATAATCTAGATAAGGTTTTTAACTATTTTGTTTACTCAATATGAACAAGTCGCTAGTGATGTTTGATTATTTTTACGAGATTTGTTGCTCTTGATAGACTCAATCGATACTAATTACAGTATTTCTAGTAACGATCTAATTTAGATTGATAGTCAGGCATAGACGACTTCTCTTACTGCTTCCATATCTAACAATTAATACCCGCTTAGATTAGATTACCACCAGACTTCAGTGGTTAGCTCTGGACGTATCAATAGGTTTGCGGCATTTCTAATATTATTCTCGATCCGAAGATTATTTATTAATAGCTCAACATTATATTCGATAGCCGCGATGATTTCAAAAAGGTAGGTAGCTCCTATTTGATTAATGATAGAACTGCTGCGACGACATCCTGAACGAATCAAACACATCATCAAAAGACACTGACAGAATTCTTAAGACTGCAACTCGTGTAAGAACAAAATACAATTTACCTGTATTAAACGCGGATTCTGTTGGAGTTATCGACTCTATCATCATAACAGGACTCGTAAAGACTTTAGAGACATCAATTCACTCACAGAGAGCATATCCTCAGTTAAGATGGGCCCAAGGGTGTGTGAATCAAATTTGACCTAAATACTGGGCCCAGAAAAATAGTATGAAAACACACCAAAATGCAGAAAAACGTAACCGTGAAAACATGCAAGTGTGACCTCCTTACTTCATGTACTAGCCTAATTATATGTTGATGTTGTAACCTCAAACGAGTATGAAGACAGAGAGAACTTTATTCAAAATAGTTGGAATGTATTGCATTAATTGCAAGCCTATTGTCGAAAAACAGCTGAAGGATGAAGAAGCAGTAAAAAGAATTGATATTGATTACATGAGAGATTAGAAAGGTCGGGATACAAGTTTGTTAGGATAGCGAGATATGAGGCAATCCCCTTCTAACAGTCACGACGTTTACCAGTTGAACTCAAGAGGATCGTCTTAACATTGATTTGGATGTCACTTAGCGCCGAGTATGTCTGACATTTGCTCATTCAAAAGATTGTAATGCATTTTGTAATTTCATTCTTCAGATTTGTAAATTGATCGTTGCCTAACTTCCCCCCAGCGTAAGCATTTGAAATATTTCTACTTAGTGTGTTCAGTAGGAAACTAGGAAACCTTTCGCCCACAAAGACGGGGAGAGGAAGGATCAAAGAACGTAAGTAACTCATATTTTTATGCAAAAAACAAAATTTCAGGTTATGTTCTGTACCAAAGGTTGACCTAAAACCTATTTTCCGAAAATTATTCTGTCAATATGAGTGGCTCAGACATCTTAATTAATGAACGTTAGATGCAGGGCGATCTGAATTCTTCATCTTGACTAAGTGCACAAGTTTGGCCAGGCCGATTAAGTTCATATTCTACCAGACTATATTGAAAGCTGTTATGACGGAATACAGAATATCAGTTGTGATTTTTGCAACCTTCATCATGCTACCTGTTTGTGATTTTCTATGACAAAGGTGATCAAGACTATTTTAGGATAAAAAATATTCCAGACACAATCAAAGCACGCAAGAGATACATTAGGATTAACTATCGGCGATACTGTTGATTCTATCAAAATGACAGCTAGAAGCTCTCTTGCACAAACTGACAAGCGTTCAAATGTTGTTTAGAATCATGCGTGATTGAAGGAGCTTAAATTAATGGCCAAGTCGTGCAAAGATATGGATTTTGTTAACCAGCTAATCCACCTGGTAATACTGTATATCGAGTAACTTCATCTTCCGAAGGATCTTTAATGTGTTTTTATAAATCCCATACTTTCAGTCCCTTAATGTCAATGACATCGGGCAAGTTAGTGATAGTCCTCCGAAGCGAATCAGTCTTTCTATAGTTATAAACATCTGTATATACAGAATTAACGAAATCAGCTATACTCTTTCTTGATATCGAAGTTACATTCTTTGAAAGTTTGATCATCAGATACATCTCTTCTACATCTCCGTCTACCTGTATTGGAAGTAAATAATTAACACCTTTCAATACTTTCACTCCAAGATTAGAGTAGAACTGAATTCTTTTCTTCCTCTTTAGCCATTCATTTGGATCAGATACGTTTTCTTTCGGTACTTCTAATAACATTCCTATATTATCTGGAATGCATCGAGTAAGCTCATTATTTGTGAATTCAAATAGCTTTCTGCCTATACCACGCCCCTGAAAATTTGGAGTAACTGCCATATAGTCAAGTAACGCCATTTTTAATTTATCGAAAATATATAACAAAGAGATACCTATCATAGATCTTTCTTCTAGGGCAGCATATAGGTGATATCTATTATCATTTCTGAGCATATCATGGATATGATTGATATATGTGCCTAGCTGTTTGGCATTTTCCAATGGAAAAGTTGAAACATATATGTTACGAATTCTGAAATTCGAATTCTGCATGGATTAAATTTTTAATTTCCTTTATGATGATCATGTAAATAATCTATGAATAGATTAAGATCAGGATACTAGTTTATATCTAAAATGATTGGAGGATTCTTTCATGGAATGCGAATAGGGGAAATCGTGGAATAGAGACTCCTATAGCTTTTAATTGATTCATTAACAGGTTGATTGGATCAGGGTAACTCATTTCGATTATCCGACTCATTCAAGTCTCCTAATATAAATAAAGATTATATGAAATAACCAAAGTGGTAGACCAAAGATGTCTCATCTGGCAAATCAAGGCAATAGAACGAGCACTTGAGAATGCTTTAAGGGATAGCATGTTTCGTCATCCGAACTACGGAAATGCGGTGAAACAAAAACAGATTGTAACACAATTGGCACAGTAACAGCACCCGAAGATGAAGAAACTCATACTCCTAGGTTTAAGATAATTACACTTTGAAATGACAAGAACCACTTTGTTGACCCAGTACAAACCTCCTTTTTTTCCTTTTGTCTCTGGAAGACCAACTCTATGATAGGAATGTTCCGATGACGCACGTGAATTATGTAATATTACGGTAGAATCTGAAGATATCATGTGGAATTATAATGGCAGTTGTATGCGGAGTAGGGCGTTGAGATTGTCACATACATATCAGCGTAGAGTGTGGAAGGATACCACATTCGCCTTAAACCTATTCCTCATACAAGATAAGTTACTTAAGTGACTCTTAGAAATGAAGATGATAATCTCGTCCTCACATTCAATAACGAATCACAGATTAGCAGATAAAGGAATAAGGCAGCAGACGAACCAAGTTGTTTAGGAAAAGACTTCAGTTCCAGCTGATCAGGCTCATTATTTTACCTTTAGTCTGATAGAAATTGTTGTCTCATCATATTCGGTTATAAAATCTATAGCTCTCCTCCGTACCAGATAAAGACGAGACTTCTGACTGAGATATGAACTCAAAAGCGCTGCTGTATTAGCAGTATTTGGTTTCGGTCGTTCTCTATAGAAACCAGTCTGCGATGTCGGTCACGAAATGAGTGACACCGTCCTCTTGCAAATATGTTGGGATCTCAAGCGAAACAAATTTCCAATAAGTTTCTATACGTGCAAGAAGAAAGAAAGATTCTACTCTCCTCACTTCCGCATGGCTGTCATTATCAACTCGAATAGTTACTGTACCTTGCTGCTGTGAAAATGGGCGATTTATTTACGGCATAATGAAAGTGTGCTTCTTTCTCTAGTTTGTATGTTCCATTTCTACTACGCACTCATGCCAATACTAGAAGTTTTATATACTAATCCAATTAATCATGATACTTAAAGCATGCTATCATCTCTCCTCGTATGCTTATGCTTATTCATTGTACTAATGGCCAGCGCATTACCGTCTGGAGTAAACGAGGTGTTCGGGGATTTGGTGACCTCAGTAATACCGGTAGGCAGTTTCCCACAGGCCCTTGTCTTCAACCCATCCAACAACAACCTTTATGTCGCTAATCGTGATTCAGGAACGGTTTCTGTGATTGAGACTGCAAATAATACAGTGATTAAGAATATTGCCGTTGGCGCATCTCCTCAGGCATTAGTCTTCAGCCCATTCAATAACAATACGTACGTGACCAATAGAGATTCAGGGACAGTGTCTATGATTGAGCCTGCTAATAATACAGTGATTAAGAACGTTACTGTCGGCAGCTTCCCAGAACAACTGCTCTTCAACCCAATCAACAACGATATCTACGTTGCAAATGTGATTTCAAACTCTATTTCAGTAATTGATGGCAATATTAATGAGGTTACCAATGATATAGAAGTAGGTATAGATCCTGTAGACTTGGAATTTAATCCCTCCAATAATTATATCTACGTAGCAAATGAAGGCTCAAATACTGTCTCAGTAATTGATACTGTTAATAATAATACGGTGATTAAGGAGATAGAAGTAGGAGGCTCACCCATATCCTTAGAATATAACCCCTCAAACAACAACTTATACGTCGCCAATAGGGATTCAGGAACAGTTTCTGCTATAGATAGCATGAATAACGTGGTAGCGCATAATATTGAAGTTGAAAACGAGCCTACTACCGTAGAATTCAATCCCACTAATGATGATATCTACGTAACCAATCGCGGCTCACGAACTGTATCTGTAATTGATGGCTCTAATAGCACGTTACTTGATACTGTCGTAGTTGGTACCGAGCCTGTCGCTTTGCTATTTAATCCATCCAATACTGAAGTATACGTGGGTAATGTTGTATCCAATTCTATATCTATTCTAAATAGTGAGAATAATACAGTGACTTCCACTACAGACGTAAACAGTCTTCCTCTTGCGCTAGAATATAATCCATCCAATAAGGCTGTTTACGTAGCTGGCACACTTACAGGTGTTGATGGAGTCGTATCTGTAATAAAGTAATCTTCAATAATTTGGAGTTAATGTTGGAAGACTCTAATCGCAAATTTCGCTA
>JBKPHJ010000029.1:0-15903 GCA_046729835.1 Thermoproteota archaeon | reverse complement strand
ACTACTAGTCAATCGTCGGCAGCGTCAGATGTGTATAAGAGACAGATCTTGGATCTGTTGTTTGTCCAAAGTTACTTCTGGTATGAATTTATCAATTTGTGGTTGATTGTCTACGGTTAAACTTGTATTATTGTCTACTTGAGCACTGGATAGATTGGGTAAGCAATATGTTAAGGTAGCGATGAGCCCAAATAGTATACCAACGAATAACCTAGTGTCTGATATACTAGATGACATGCCTTGTGTATAGATGAACTGGCGATATAAAATGCTTCTTCTTTGGTTCATCATTCTGCCTGGGTGTGAGAGTTGCTTAACTCTACTGGATTGCCGTGGTTATCTTTATTATAATATTATTAAATTCTGCCAGTACATGAGAGAAGAACATATCAGTATTGTAATGTGGATGAAAATAAATACAAAGGAACCTGTCTCTGAACATGTGCAACGCAGTCAGGAGTAGATTGATATTATTGTTATATCCCACAACTTCGAAGTCTACTGTTGTATCGTCATAAGACCTCCCGAATCCTTGATCGACGTATACAATAGAGAAGGGGGAGATCTTACGATTCTGGAGAACGAACATGAGGTAGTCGCGGTAGAAAGAGCTACAGCTATAACAGCACGATGAATCACATATCATATCCCAATTCATCGTCCTAGACTTCGCAACAAGCAATTTACCAGTACCATCAACCACCGATGCAAAACCTATGTGTGCATCGATCTTTAGGACTTCCTTACATACTTGACTTAAAACCTTACGCTCCCTCTCGCTCATGTCTTAATTTGTCCTCCAGAAAAAATAATCATTTGTTAATAGGTCAACTGGTAGCAATCGACAAATCGCTAAAAATTTACGGGTCAATTAAACCAGACCACCACACACATATACATACACTATCACTTTCAGACCTAAATCAAAACCGGTAAGCATAACTTTTTTTAGCTTTCATCTTCCGTATTTGTACCAATTCTTTTCACACTTTACATGGGATTATCGATCGACCTATATCTGATACTGCATTGTGTTCTTTTTGTACTTCTGGTAAAACCACCATCCAAGCTTTACTTAATACTCTTCTTATAACCACATTCAATGCATTATTGATAAATATATACTTTATAAGTATAGCATAACAAGGTTAACTGACGGCTTTATGAGTAGTAAGAGTCATAACTAGTCTCAATCATTTTAATATACGCTAACAAATCCATAACAACGATTTAATCATATCGCCATTCACTTTGATTCTGATATATGTCTCTCTTTTTCACGGAGAAGAGATCTCAGTGTTATCTTTAGCGGTTATTTTGACATTCACGGCATATGGTGAATTCTCTATCAATATTGGTCCCTTTATGTGAAATGTGCCAGTGTTTTGTATTGCTTCCTGACCTATAAAATCTGGGCCCCACGTCATAAACTGCGAAGTATTCTTTCCAGCATGAGTGGGCACTAGTTCTAAGTCCAATATCCCATCAGAGTCGTCATACTTATGGCTAAATAGAGCCTTGCCAGATGAAGCATTAGAGATAGTAACATTATAAGTCAGGGCGATTGTAGGAGGAATTTGAACTGTCTTTGGAACAAATGATAGTACTACCCTTTGAGGTTCGCTTGAGTTGAATGGTAACGCGTTTCCTCCTATCATCATGTTCATATTCTTTCCTTCCTCGATAGCACTGCCTACTTTTACCGTTCCATGTGAAGACGGATTAGCAGTGTCGTAGTAGTGGTACACTCCTGGCTTGTCGAAGGTATGTACGAAAGATCCCCCATCAGAAACGATAAGACCTGAATCAAAACTTTCTGGAGGAGAATACGTACTATTGGATACTGTAGTTATAGAATGGTCTCCATTATCGTCGTTAAACCATATAACCGTCATTCCAGTAGGTATGGAAATCTCTGCTGGATCAGGGGATGAAATTCCAGTAGGGCTAAATGGGAGAGTAATCACATAAGAAGGTTCGTTTCTTAATTGATAAAATATGGGTGGTGGGAATGTAGTTTGTGCTAGATTCACCCCATAAGTTTTTCCGAGGTATTGATTAGCTAACGCGATGCTTGCTACTGAAATTAGAACGAATAGCAGAACGGGCTGATATCTGGTTCTAAAATTAGAATATCTTTGTTTTCTAGAATCCATGCCATCATGTAAATTACTCTTCAATTTTCGTCACTTAATTATATTCTAATCATATTAATAAATTAGAATTAACCATGTTCTGAGTATAAATTAGAATGTCAAGCTTTCTTGATAACTGCCAAGATAGCAAACGATACAGCAGCTTTAATCTATCAAAGCTTCTCGGTAATTACGACAATACCGCTTGCGGTAACAAATTATGTCTTCAAACGACTGAGAGATATTAATTTGTACAATCCTCTTATTCCTCAAACTCAAGCTTTTCTCAGAATTTCTGTCTTGATGATATTAAGAAAAACGAAAGAGAGTAAGAAGACAGATAATGATATTGGGGATGGTAAAATCATGAACAATACAAGTCCATTTCACAGGAGATAGCTAGCCAAATAAAGTAATCCTGTAGCAGGTCGGTAAATATCATATCTGCTAGCGTTAGTCATATCTAGATTCTCACATTATTTAAGATAAATATAGATGAAGACGTTATGTGAAGGATTGATTGACAAAATAAATTAACAGCGTTAAGCATAGATCCCGTAGGACTCATCAGTTAGGTCTAAGGATTATGTAGCATTTACTCGGAGCAAATATAATCCTCTGGTTGCAAATTCTTGTGCTATCGAGAAGTGTACCGGAGCTCACTAAATAATGTACATGTGTTACAACGACCTCAGTTACTACTTGAGCACAGTCATGGGGGGTTATGTGACAAACTATAGGCTGGCGTATACAAGACCGACCTGAACAAGATTTCGACCATCAGCATTCTGTGGCTGAGTTTGATGTAAGTTAAAAGATCTTGTACTTGGCGCTAATCATGTTACAGAGGAAAAAATTAAAGTTTTTCGAGAAGGAAAGAGAAATAGGATTACATTCTTCTTCTCTATTGCATAACGGATTCCAAATTAAGTACACTTAAACGTTGGCTCTGAATCTGACCTTCCCGCACCCATAGAACAGTTTCAAATTTTGCTCGTACTTCCTTCCAGAACAGCTTTTACTACTACTGTTATTGTGTGCTTTCAGGATAAAAAAAGGAGTATCTGTTCTTTATGCTTCACCGTTAGAAGCCTATCTCGGAATATCCGTTCGATGAATTTTTTTCTTCATAGGATATTTTAAGCCCGGTTACGTCACGTTTGAAGAACAGATCTACAAACGTTACGTCAAACTTGAAAAAGAATTAAGACAGCAATGATGACGAGGCAGCTAGATATAAGAGAAGCTGCCGAGTTCTGAGTACTGGAGACACTTGATATCATAGGTTGGTACGAAAAATGATATAGAAACTAGAGAATATGCTCTATAGCCTTTTGTATGTCCCCTGCATCAATTATATCTCCGGCCATCATTGCCTCAAGCAACCTCAACACTATTAGCTCTCCTGTTGCCCCTGCAATTGTTTGAGGAACGATGACACATACATCGTCGACGATTACGGTCACCTCTTTGTCACTAGCTCCACTCCAATCTTTAGGTATGCCGATGTAGTAATAATTTGGATCGGACTTGCTTAAATCTTGATATAGAATCTGAACCATTAGTACAATTTGTTTTAGGTTGCTTAAATTCCTGATCCTGAATTTAAGTATTTTGTATCTTATACGAGGATTGCCTGGCACTAATGGATTTGATGGCATTGGACGTCTCCCTGCCACATTAGCTGATGGTCATGGTAGCATTCAAGGCACAACAAATGTATAGTGGATTGATGATCCTAATAGGCTGAGAAATTATTGTTAAAAAAGATATTCTCCCTGCCAAACTCCCCAATAACTATCTGGGTTTGTTTGTCGATTGTAACTGTTCTCATATTGATATTGTTGCAATCTACCTTACAGTTCGAATCTGTATCCTCCCAGTTATCATCAAAAATGCAAATGAAACAACAACAACTACTACTTTCAAATAGATTGATAAATAGCAGTAGTTCATTAGAGAAGGATCAAGAGTGGAAGGATAGGAGAAGTGAGGTCATCCACACCAAGAATCCCTCAAACGCTTTTCTCAATAGGTATAATGGTCTTACTATGGGAGCATGGATCCCCACTAATAAGAGTTTCATTCTAGAGAATTCAGAGGAGAATAACCAAACTAATGTGATAAATAGCTTTCTTGTTCAGGGGTTTAATGAATATTATTTCATAATGCCTGATTTTAAGAATCCAAGAGCCGTCAGCGTGACTGAAGCACTGCTAAAAGCAGCTGATAAAACAAATCTAAAGATAATTTTAATACTACTTCCGCCCTCGGAAGGTGGCCCTTCTGGTAATTATGATTGGGAGGGATGGATTAATTATTTTAATTCCATCAAGGAGAAATATCCGCACTCATTCGGTGGATTCACTATAGATGATTTCAACTGGATAAGTACAAGAAATGATACCCAGTTCAAGAACAATATAGACTTCATGGAGTCCTCCAAGCTGGCCGAGGCACTCGAACACAAGAGAGATGACGTAAATTTCTATCCGATAATATATTTTGAGGGCCAGAAAACAGAAGTGATACTCAATAAATACGAGGATTTTATAAATGGCATAATTTTAGTCAGTGGTTGTTATTACAACGTTTCTAGTCTGGAAAAACAATTGATAATATTCAGGGAATTGTTTGACAACAAACCTACTAGATATGTTGTATATCCTTCTATTACCTTCAATTACACTACGCAAAATTACAGTCCCCCTTCAGACCGCCTCGTAATGTCAACATTAGCCATAGCTTCAAAAATGACTAATGGTCTAATAGTGTGGCACGAGACAGACAGTCCCGTTATACAGGGATATCTGGCTAATATGGATAATGAGGTATATAGATCGATGCTAGAATACATGAAAGAATTGCAGATCAGAGAGGAGGAAGCCAAATCCACATTGTACGATGTATTAGGTACTATTAGAACAGAATCCGAAATGAATTGCGAGAGTTGGTCGGACAGGTTTAATTACGCATATGACCATTGGTTTGGTGCTCAACCACCCCAACAACAGACGGCAAGGCAAGCTGATGGATGGAAAAAAGAATTGACTGCGTATGTGACAAGATAACCGCAGAAGGGCCAGCAGAAACACGATCGTCTCCTTAAACACATTATCATCTGTTCTCTTAGATCAGCAATTCCATTAGAGGTATCATTAAGCTTGTTGACACATTAAGTAACTATTTTCAAGTATACATTATTTGAGTTAAGAGGAATCATAACCATGGTAACATAAAAATAACAGCTGAAATTCGTAAAATCGTTCATTAAATTAGTTTACCAAATCACCGTATAGAGGGACTGACTTACGGGAATTTGAGACCAGGTAATCATCTGGACTATTTGGCATTCATAGGTTACTTATCGTTTAGGCGCAATGAATAACTATGGTGTTAGGAGAATGTCGAGTCCCGATCTTGTAAAGGATGGTTTCTCCAACCAATACAATCTAATACCGATAAGCAGTCAGATGGGGTTATTGTTCGGATAAAATGTGGTCCGTCAGCACTACCCAGTTACAAGGGCCTGACTGTACTACCGTTGATGTTGAATAATAAGCAAAAATATGAAGTAGAAGTTTCAACTATTCTGTTATCTACGATTACTGTTTTTGTTGTTCACTAGTGGAAGGAAAAAATTTGTACGCAGATACGTATGTATCTGTGCCTATTTGTACTTTATTGTCTGCTGGGGGTAAATTGTTGCTGAAGTGACGAAGTGGATGATACCCAAGCCTCTGCTAGATTTGTGTTATAATTAGCAGCAGCTTCAACAGTTCTGCTATAGTTCTTCACATTCTCCTTCATGGCGTTTATCGCGTTGATTGTTAACTGATTGTTGATGTCTGTTAGTCTGATGAGGTTGTTTGTAAATTCAGTTGATTGTGCTACCAAACCCTGAACGAATGGTGCTGCTGAGTCTGAGACAATGACGTTACTGAAATTGTTGTTGCTGTTAGCTAGTTGTTTTTGAATTGAGGTTGTTGTCTGGATGGCATTCTTGACTGCTTCTATGTATTCTTGCTGCAAATTCGAGACTGCTTGTGCGTATTGAGGCTGAACTTTTGCGGATTCATTCACTAGTTTTGTGAAATTATCGTTTATCGCATCGAATATTTGACCTACGTTCACGGCTCTATCTCTGTTACCTGCGCTATTTCTTGGTGTTTTAGTTTCTGATGATGATGATGATGACATTTCAAGTTATCATTAGTGACGATCCTTATATAAACATTGGTATTAGATGGTAATAATTACCCCAAAATCCCATTAAAAGCCTATGATGAAACATACAACTGTAGGCTTGAAACCTTTTTCATAGAATTATTAAAAGGATTCGAAATCTTATCATTCTTAGAGTATAATCTGGTCAATTTACCAATTAAGTTGTCTTTCGGAAACGTAATCAGCATACCTGTGACTAACGCTAATTCACGAAAACCAGCGACAGAATGTCGTAAGCACGATAAAGATAGACTAACTGATCTGACGGCCACAACAAATAAACCATCCAATAAAACATGAATCACCTGTTCATTACACTCTCCTTAGAGCACAACTTATTGCAATTGCCTATTAGAACATTATTGGTCATCGATATCTTATTCATAAGGAGTGGCATTTTAAAAAAACTAAATGTTAAAAGAACGATATTACTTATTGCAATACCGTTAGGACTGTCAAGTACATTGATGATAGCGGCAGATCTGCGTGCAGGGACCGACTTGAATGATAGTTGTAGAGATGCTGGGTATGGGAATGGACGAGAAGGTCATTTTAGCCAAGAAACATATGATCACTGTGGAGATGAAGAAGGCGGTAATGATGCTTATTACGAGGAATTCATTGATGGATGTATGTCTATAGAAGGCAATACGAAAGATGTCTGCGAATCTGCAACAGACTCATCGAATCATGTATAGATTCGAGTACATCTGAGGAAGACAGTGAATCTGCAGCCGATGGAGTGTTCCTAAAAAAAGAACAAGTCCTAATAATCGACATATTGGTATTATTACAAAAACTGAAGATCATATTGCTGTATGCTTTATTTATCTGGTAATGGATGATTCGATGAATTGCCTAATCACCTTCAGGCATAGACGTTGGCCTGCAGATATTAAATATGATTATCTTGAGTTATACAATATCGCACATTTCTCAGTTACTTCCATTAAATTTGACGAGTTCTAACGAAGAGTTCGTCCATCTTGTTGTAGACTTGTAATGCTTGCATTCCCTTTGGAGTTGTCTTGAATGCCCTCTCACCTTCTATATATTCAATAAGATCACTCTCAAGCAATGTAACCAGGTATTCTTTGAGTATGTTATATGAGAGATATGTTTTGAACTGAATCTCAGTTATTCTCGCTCTGTTGCCATTAGTAACCTCAAGAATAGCTGAAATTATCTCGGATCTGGATCTGTGTTTGAGTTGTTTTGTCATCTACTGTATCCTATTTGTTTAGTGAAGAGAGCTATACTTATTTGTAACTAACGTAAGTACTAGAAGAATCTACTACAGTTATTATTTGTCAGCCTCAAATATTACATTCCTCAATGCGTTTTCTTCCCGGTGTTATGTTTGAGTAATACCTGCAATCATTAGATGTTCGATATCAACTTGCAATTATATGTTGAGATTTGGATAAAGGATATCGAAGGGGAACCCTGTCAAACAAGGCACCTAGGAGCGATAATGAAGTTATTGAAGCTAGGAAACCATCTATATATATCAACGGAGTTGCGATATCATCAGACAACCAGCTATTTACTAGCTCAAAATAACCGAAAAACATGGATTATCAGGGTAATTCTCGCAATCCCAATCTATGAAGTCAGCAATATTAAATTCTATTACTTTAGTAAAGTTCTTTCTCCCTAGCGTCATACTCTGTTTTTTATAATTGTAAGAAAGTTTGACACGTTCGAAGGAATCCATTTTCAAATTGCAAAATTCTAAATATCGACCCAAGATCTTGTTTTGATGAACTTCATCCGATTTACATTTACACATTGTAGATTCCAATCCTGCTTTTGATGAAAAACGCAAATATACAAATCTTCATCATAAACATGGGGTTGATACAAGAATGGGTAATGAGATATCATAACTGAATATGACAATCGCACGAATACCATTAAAGTCAATTAAAATCTGCTTTTAATCTTGAACGGGAGCCGGACTAAGTTATAGCATTGGACGTTCTCCATATCAAAGGATTGATTGCGAGTAGGAATTCATCACGTTATATGACTAAACGTGCTGATGCTTTAGTAGTGTCCCTTTCTAGGTATTGATGTCATAAGAATACACGCTCTGCTACCTCATTCCAGAAAGCTTGCGGGTTAACGTCACATTGCTTACAGTGCGGATGTGTTTAGTAAATGGCTCGGACCAAGTCTTAAACCTGATCTGGGTTAAAAGTGTCTGATTTAGCTGCTATACGGCCGTCTAGTCGGATTACCGGCGCTCATGCCTTCACGGGACACTTATTTCCGATTCTAGGCTCATTATCGCTTTCTGTAACATGCCCTTTGTTCCACCATTTGGCATGTGATTCAGTCTGGAATGCATTATGCCCATAGCTCTTATGACAGACGATTTCAACTCTTCAAGATCAACAAACTAACCTCTTGCGGCTTTTATGCGGGGAAAATTCTGCAGTAGCACCGATCTTCTGAAAGACAATGATTGCTGCTTCGTAGTTCTGAGAGACTGATCTGCAGTCTTAATCGAGTCGCTAATCTTCGCATCGAGGTCTTTCAAATATATCTGAATCTATTTTCTTCCATACGACGCTTCGATTCCTATGCTTAGCGATATCCTTTCTTCTTCTTCTCTTAAAGCCTTTAGCTTGGCTGTCAGCTGTTCGTACTCCGATCTCAATGACTCCAATTTCGAATCATGATGTGCCTTGGCGTTGGCTAGACAAGTCTTTTGTATATCCCTTCACTATATTGTTCCAGGATATGATATCATTCTGCGTAACTCCTTACTCAAGAAGCTCGAATAGCTTATCGTGAACATCCTCTGCTTCCGCGGGGGGCCGTGAGCATTCTGATGAGATAGAATGAAACTCTTGTTGTTTCCCAATAAGTAATTTCTTCATTTCCTCAATCTCTTTCTTGAAGCCAAGTTTAGCATCGTATTGATTTTCAGTGTCCTTAAAATATTTCTTAAATGCGAACATTATTAATCTCACGTGTCAGCTCTTCACTATTGTTTAGATTACCCTCCGTAGATAATGGCTTTCTACTGACTTTCACCTCATCCTCTTTCTCTTCACACCTTGTACATTTCAGATTTACTCTTCCATAATCTGAGTCTTTTATTAATAACTCGGAGTCTGAATCTCGTGACATTTCCATCACTTTTTCTGCTACTCTGTCTGCCTCTTGTTCATAAACATCTCCAGGTTCACTAACTTTTAATTTGGGTTGAATATTTGCAAAGCTAAAGTTGATAGCTGAACGAAAAGGCTTTCGCTGAAATTGAGTATCCTGATTTTGAATAAAATTATGCAAGTTCTTATAAGCATAACAATAATTTGGAACTTGAAAACCGTTAAAACGATATTTTGATGCATTTTTTTTCTTTTCTTATTACTTTTCTTTTCTTATTACTTAATTCATGATCTAGTTCGGAAGATTTACGTTGTACTGCTACTGCTTGAAAACACTCAATACCTTATTATTATTACTTAATCTAATTAACTTTTAAATCATTAGAGCACACCACCTATGCGAGGAACCTGACTGAGAGGATCATCCAACATATTCTCGCTATACGGACTAACAAAACCACGTATAGTTACTTGACTTTTATCGCTAGTTATGTATCTGGCTTGGAACTACGATTTGAGAGATGATATGAACATTTCAGCTGAATGTTTGGACAATGTTCACATACATAAGTCTGATGTTAATGTGCGGGAAAAGATATTTGCTTGTGAGACGTGTCATAATTGATAAGGAAGAAGCGGCAAGTGTGGCTGAGTTAGATCTTCACAGGTCTAGAGTGTCGTCTTACGAATGGCTGAAAGGATTTGTTAATAACGGTTCGAATGGTTTGAAAGACAGAGATAGAAGTGGTAGACCGACTGCTGTATCTGAAAAGAAGTTGGTAGAGGTAGGAACGATTTGTCTGAACGGCCTGCCCTGACATCACTCATTGGAAAATCCTTGAAGATATCTATGTTTTCGATCATTTACTGAAATATCCAAATCGTGTATCTTGTTATTTATCCCTACGCTTATTCCGCCTGGCTTCTCGATACCAAATCCTTTGTTTGCAATAGAGCCGTTAATTTCATCCCTGATCCGTTATGTATTTCAAAGTCGGAGCGGTAGTACAACAGTTCTACAATCTTTTTCAGACATAACAATTGCGCTATAACATTACGTAATATTTTATTTAACTACTTGTATTGTTCCGTACCCCGAGTGGTTGGGGAAGACATGAAAGTTTTGCATAGTAAAGGATAGATCAGAAGCTATCGAATGATTTGGTTTTCTTGTTGTAGTTAAGGAGGTCATCTCTGCGGATCTCGTTACAAGCTGTAATAGATAAATAAACAGCGCTGGTTCGGTACCTTGTCATGGAGTCACATTTCGAACTGCTGTTTTGTTAAAAATGATAACGATGTACTTTCATGATGATCGACCCTATGGACATGCTTTAGGAAGTACCAACGAGCACGAAAATCGATGGGACTTATACCTATCGATTGAAAAGATGAAGGTTGCATTCGTCTGTGGATAGCCAAATTGCGAAATAAGGCACTAAAATTATCAAGTCAGGGACATAGCCAACCTGAGATATCTAGGATACTCCAGATAATCCAGCCTACCTGCGAGCTCATTCAATGAAGATATGTTTGCTTCCAAATGCTACCGTTGTTCATAGGGCAGTTGATTTTGTTGAAAGAGGAGATTGACGGACCAAAATGACAAAGTACAAGTAGTCGGTACCAGGGAACCAAGAGTAACAGAGGCTAATGACATTGCAGATTCTATCCAAGATACTGGATAAATTACAGTGTTTGGTTGATCGAGATTAAAGTGTTCATTGTGATAGCCATGAGATAAAAGGGGATATTATGGAGATAATACACACTTTCCAGGCTTCCTACAAACCGTTTGCATTTTATACAATCCATCGACGACCCCTTTAGTGTTACTGAAATATCACAGCACAATAGATTCAATAGGGGATAAGCCGGTTCCAAAGTTTAAGAATATGCTGTTAGAAAAGATATCCATCCTGCCAATAACTTGACCCCTTTAGGGGTGATTGAGTATAGACTTTTACGCTCATTGTCGACACCTTGAACGTAACCTTCGCGCTTGAGTCTATGCTCCAAAGAGTCCTTTAGCGTTGAGGAAATTTTGTATATGTTTCCACTGCTTTGCTTGGTAATGATTTCTGAAATTTGGGTTGTAGTTAAAGGTTCATTAGCCTCACTTAAGGCCAAAAGTATTATGAAGCTGTTAGAGAATTGAGCCCCTTGGATCATTTCGTAATTCGTGACAATCGAATCCCATATCCGTTGAAGATTCGAATTGTGTCGCTTTTTGCTTGATAATTTACCATTTCTCTGTGAAGGATTTTTATCGTGGCCACTTTTCATATGACCTAAAGCTAATCGTGGCTAGAAAAAGCAATCTGTTCTACTTTCGACGATAAGGTATGAAGACGGGAACCTAAACCAAATATGTCTCAGGATATGGCTAAGCCAAATCTGGCCCATGCTTTCGCATATTTATTTGCGAATGACTTCAGATCGTGTAAGACATAATGCTGAGCAGATGTAGTTTTTGCTCTCCCTGCTAAGGCGTCAGCTTCATCCGCTGTCATTATATCGTCATATCGCATAACATTGTAGTGAATCTTTCTAAGCCCGACATACAAGATCTGTGCATCTCTTTTTGCTATACTGTGAGCAGCCATGATATCATGCCTATCGAATTTTGGCAGATTTCTGAACGACTTCCACATTGTCGTAGGCAATATCGTAACAAATGCTTTCTTGTTTGCTCTTATCCAGTTTATTCCGACGATCGTGAGTCCATTTTCCATCTCTATAGGATGTAGGTTCTTGCACTTACAACCAAGTTCATTTGTACAAATTTCCTTATCATGTATGTAATAGAGTTCTTCTTCTCTTAAGCCAGTAAGCATTCCCATTCTAACCGTGAAACCAATATCACCAGGAATTTCTGTTAATGCTTTTATCTTTATTTGTAGGAAACCAGGATTAACAAGGTAAATCCGATCTTTCATATCCAAATCCTTGTTAAGATTAAACCTTTCAATTATTCTCTTGACAAGATCTTGAACTTCTATTGTATTATACTTCCAAAAATAATAGTCTCCAATCCGCTTCATTGATTGCAGAATCCATGATCGTTTGTGTGGTTTTAACTTGAATAGTTCTGTATCAGGAGAGGGTCCAAAGAATACGTCAGAATATCTTCTGAAATAACCAACGAAACTGCGTGAGGTTTTTGAATGATATCTTTTCATATATTCTTTGAGCAAATCATCAATGTCAATATTTTTGTAGAAATCGTAATAGTTACCTGATTGGACAGTATTCAGGCCAGCAGCTTGTAAGTTCATCTTCATTAATTCAATCTGTTTCTCCTCTGTTATCTTAGTTATCTTGCCTGCCATGAGATCTTTGGCAAGATCTCCCAGCGTTTCATAGCCGAGCCTTTGAAGTTGTCTGTTAAGCGATATGAGATCAGTTTCCTTTACCTTAATAGCCACATTTTTCCATCCGTATTTTTTGTAATTATTATGATCCGATACCGGTTTTTCTTGGACCCCTTGTAGACTCACAACTGTTACATAGACAAGGTTGTTAATAAGTGTAAGTTTTCTACACCGGTTTCCATAGTGTTGCTAGCAAGACTTCTTAGCATGGTAGCAAAAAATCACTTTTGCTAACAACACCATCAAATGTTGTTGCATGGTAGCATAGAATTGCTAGCAAATTTGCTACCAAATGTCGGATTTTTGGACGACAGAAAGGCCCTTCATTGTTAGCAAATAACGGGAATCGTGCTTAAAATGCTACCACTAACTCTCACCAAGATGTGGTGGACTGGGCGGGATTTGAACCCGCGACCTTTCGATTGCGAATCGAACATTACTACCACTGAACTACCAGCCCTCTATCAATGTTAATTTAGTTCATCATATATTATTTGTACACATAATTTTGTATAGCTTACCCAATGTCAAATTGTTTAACGAATAGTTAGTGCCTGAATGCTACTTAAATCGAATAGAGATATAAGTTAGAATAGCGCAAATCCTATCTGTTTCCATATCGATACACATCTAATGCTATGGTCAATGCCTCTGCTATATACGTGAAAAATCATATCCCAATCATACTCGACCAAATTTATGAGATTGAAAAAAGATAGTCTCTTACGAGAATTTATGAGGAGGGTGAGAGTGTAGCGAATGTTCCAGCTTCAGTCCACGGAATATCATACATTATAAACTTCGAGTGCCCTGCAAATGTTTTATGGTCGTCTACATCAGAGCAGAAAATGAAACAAATACCACATTCAGAGCAAAGCCAAATTTTCTTTAGATCATCGGGTTTCAAATTTAATGCGAATAGTATAAGCGAATATATCGTATTTAACTAATCAACCAAGATGTTATATTAGTTTGTAGTTTATACTATTTCTATAAATTATTGCTTACACTATATTCTGTAACAACACAACATAACATTATGATGTATTCGTAATATCTCTAAGAGGGAAGGCAGAGATATGATCATATCAAATACTTCACAACACATTTTGGCCGCGAATATAGGAGCAGCGATGAACTATTCGTCTCCAAAACCAACAATCTTTTTAATCTCACATACTTGAATGAAATTGATAACGTTGAATATCTATGGCAGGGGCAGAAAACGACCTGTAGGAAGAGACGAAGGAGATAGATTCGGCAGCTCAGACAAGATAGCGAAACGAACTCATCCCACAGAAACTATCACCTTTAGATTGCCCACTGCTCTCATAGATGAGCTTAGAAAGGATGCTGAGCTGGAAAAGATAAATCTAAACGCTTTTGTCTCGAGAATATTTTCTAATCACGTACAGTGGGAAAGGTATGAACGCAAGATGGGATTACTCCCAATGACAAAACCTTTCCTCAAAGAGGTGATTAATCAGCTGACAAATGATCAAATTATGAATCTAGCCCAAAAGATTGAAAAGGAAAACTTCAAGAATATCTTGACATTTATGAATGAGAGCCACGACCTAGATGACTTTGTTGAAATATTGCGGACATGGCTCACCGTATCATGGATGCAACACAACATCGTCCTTAGAAATGGCTCATACCATTTTAATATACAACATGATCTAGGTTACAAATGGTCTTTGTATGTTCAGACACTTGTTTCGGAGCTTTCAAGTGATATTCTCGAGCAGAGGGCTGAGATAAGAATAACGGAGAATGTAATATCCATTGTATTTCCTAGAAGATGAAACGGACAACGGATACAGCACGATAATGGTTTTTCGATATATTCTGGTCCCAAAAAATATGGCTGCGATCCCTTTCGATTGCTTAATGAACCGATTTTATCAAAAGCTTCTAGCTTTTACAATAACAGCAGGAGATAGCCCGTAATCTCCCTGAATGCGCTTTTTGGCACGAGCATATCCATAAAAAATATTAGAGAAGTCGAAGGACGTTGCCATCATATTGCCTTCGACATGGAATACTCTCGTCCATATTCGCTTTCGTGATGACGAAATGCTTGTTCAGGGTTCAACTACTAGTTCGAGTACGATGCTTTTTATCTAGGTTTATATCGATAAAGTATTCAAGATGGCAAAAAATACCAGAGCAACGCGGACGTCCCAAGATGAACCAGAAGTGCTTCCCAAGTGGGCAGAAGATGAAATAAAGTCTGTTAATTTTGGAGAACCTGAGGTCGTATCTAGGACCGGCTATATTCTTGATATCTATGATAAGGACTATAGGGTAGATATACAAGTATATGAATCGCTTCCAGATGGGCGTACAATCGTCGAAGGGTTAGATGTTCCGACTACTATGAAGATATCTGAATTTATGAAAGGTTTTGTTTATGAGTTTAAGATAAAGATTTTCAAGGGGACGCTGAGCTCAAAGTTAGTAGACCTACTGAAGAACAAGTACGCACTAGAAATGGATAGTATCTATCGTTTCGAAATGGAAGATCTGCAAATGATGGATGTCGAATCAGATCCTACGATGGGTGGTAGCGCAAGAGCCGGGGATGCTGATGACGATGATGATGGCGATGACACATAATCCTACCATCTTTAATCTGGGATTCTTATCGCATAAGGGAAAACGAATTAAACTTCTTGACTAGTCGATGTACTGAAGCATATAAATCCAGTCACAGAACTCTTTTCTGTTCTCGTTTTAGGTTGTATCTCATGATTTGGTAACTGCTTTGCATGATGAAAAAACTACTAAAAACTAGGTGATTTCTAGGGGTGAAATTCGGCATTTGCCCCTCGAAGTACTCTGTTCTTGTCCTTTTGTTGTTAGGTGCTGTTGTATTTGCTTAAGTAGAATTGATCTCATGATCATTGTCATGTGAATTCGGCTGAGCCACACCGGAATTAGAAAATTCAGTCCTAGTTTTTCTATTGAGTAACGATACTTTATCCGTATTAATGGTAAGTTTCATCAAAGCAACCCACATTATTACCAAAGGCACATGAT
>JBKPHJ010000028.1:0-2286 GCA_046729835.1 Thermoproteota archaeon | reverse complement strand
GCTATATGCTTTATTCTCGTGTTCTCTGCCTTTAGTGAGTGCTTCTACCGCCACCGCTGCAATGTCACGTGTATCTACTAAACTCGTCCTACTATCTCCAAGAGGTTGATAAAAAGCACCTCGTGTTTTGATAGGATTGCTAAAGCCCAGATGATTCTGCATAAATGACGTTGGGCGCAAGAAAGTATAATTTATTCCAGAAGATTCGATTATCTCCTCAACTTGACGGTGAAGTTTATTCATTGTTATTCCTTCCTCTAGGTCTGAGCCAAAAGCGGATTGTTTGACGATATGATTCACATTTGCTTCTTCTGCTTGTCTGACCAGATTCTTAGACATCTCCACCATGTCTGGAACAAATGGCGTAAGCAAGAAAAGCTTTTGGATATCTTTAAATGCGGCACCGATTGTCTCTGATCTATTAAAATTCATCTCTACCAATTCAGCTGAAGTATTTTTTATTTCCTCAGCTGTTTTACAACCTGACTCCCAACATTGCCGGTTGCCCCCGTTACTAAGACGGTATCTACCATTTGTCCTTCTCACCCTCCGTCCTCCGCTAGACATATTCACTATAATGATTTATAGTTGCCTACCTTGTGTACAGCTATATCAAAAGTCGGCCCGAAATAGGCAAATACAAAATAAGTGAGTCTGATGGCGTTAACCATATTTAAATCGCAAGTTAGGATATCTATCTTTCGCACGTCATAGGGGGGTCAAGAACGTAACCTGTCACTTTCGACACATTACGTACGGAGAGAAAAAAAGAGGGATAGATATCGGCTGTATAGGACAACTAAATTTTATACTTTATTTTTTACTTGCTTCACCCATTATTTTCATCAATTTTTCATGTAATTGTTTCTTCGCAGAGGATTTTTGTGTCATAGCCTGCCACTCCTTATCCATGCTTTCCATTAATGCACCAGCCACTTTGTCCATTTCCGGACCATGTGCCGCCTCTATCCTCTTCTTTAGTTTCTCTGTCATCAATTGCGAGTATGCTGCAAAAGATGCCTTATACCACATAGGCATCACCATTTCGAAAGGATCCATCGAGCCCATTTTTAATCCTCCGTGCGTGTGAGCACATCCTGGACAGCCCGCCCCTCCAGATTCGGGATGACACGTACATTCGCAAGAACCATCCTTTTCTTGTCTAAGTTGATTCTCCATTTTTCAATTAGGCACTGGTTAGTGGTTCCGCGTTTTACGCTAAAAGGGGTTATGATCATGGCAGAATACTTAAAGATGATGCTTATCGTGCAATGCAAAACTTTACGTACGTACATGAATGATATTTACTTAAACAATATCTCGATCAACCTCTTATGTCATTCCTTTAGTGAGGAACACCTCTAAGCACCTATTAGTTATTCATTTTACAAAGAGTTCAAGCCAACAGAATTCAAACTCTGCGCAATCGAAATGGTACTGGGAATCTTTGGTATTTTGATATGACATAAACAACATGACATGAATCTGGCTAACAAATCACTGGCATTTATCCACAAGTAAGAGATGCTATTCTGGTAATAGGGTTACTGTAGATGAGGAAGTTAGAAATAGCGATTATCATCATAGAATGGGATCTATTAAAAGGATATATTGAGCACAATTTAGAAAACGATTGGATATTTTTGTCATCAGTAGACATACACTTGTTATCTTCTGTCTTTTAGTAAATATCAATCACCTCATCTCTGTGTTACTTTGTAATACATAATGAATGTTAAATCATTTTTGTGGACAGCCAAAATAATAGTAGTTTGTTGATATAATGTATTGATGGCCAAAAAATATGAAAGGACAATTTTATTAACAGATCCAACAGGTACTGTCAGCAATGCGGTAATAAACCGACTTGCATCTTCAGGTCGGAATATCATTAGAGGGGCTGTTGATACCAAAGTTAAGGTTGATAAATTGAACCATGTACATGAGATCGCTAATATTGATTATACTAGACCAGAAACCATTGCTGATGCATTAAATAGTATCGATAGACTTTTCTTACGAATCCCACCTTCAGTTGAGATGGTAGATATTTCTTCTAATTTCGTAGAAGGGGCGAAGAAAAATGGTGTCAAATTCATAGTGAAATTATCCACTATGGGTGCTGATCTGGAACCAGGATATACAAGTGGACGATTGCATAGAGAGGTGGAAAAAATAATTGAAGAGTCAGGAATACCTTTTGCCTTTTTACGCCCAAACTCATTTATGCAAAGCTTCATAACCCGTTCAGACCAAACAATAAAAAACCAGAATGCAATTTACCTT
>JBKPHJ010000027.1:0-2414 GCA_046729835.1 Thermoproteota archaeon | reverse complement strand
AGGTATAGCCCTTGGAAATTTGCCGTCGCCACTTTTTCTGGTAAGTTCATTCTTAACGAGATAATAGTTTGGAGTTCAGTTTTCTTGGGAAGACCCTTTTTTGACACATTCATTTCTGCTGACATCGATCCATTATACGTTGTTTTGGGGGCTATATTCAGTGTAGCAATATTAGGCATCGCCGTATATCTGTCTATCAAAATTGATTGGGAGTCGGTAATTGGTAAATGGTTCCCTTGGGCCTTAGATGAATCGAACGGTAACGAGACGTCTAGTCCCTCGAAAAACTAGTCTCTTATTACGTCTAATGGCCGGCAAGATTATTTTTGTCGTCAATGGTTAAAAGTGGAACGTCATATCGGGAGCTTATGGTAATAACCTACGAATCACCCTCATTTTGAAATCCCAGGGTCGAATTAGACTAGGATGGCTATTATGATGATTCGAACTGGGGCTGAATACGGATCGCGCATCATGGCTGGAAATGACACAATAACTTTATAACTGATGCCTCAAAATTAAGAGGTATGCAATCAAAATCTCATCTTTATAGCCTTTACCTTGCGGGCAAAGTCTACATGTACAAGCTTATTAATAGGAAAAATAAGCGCGAGAACGAAATATCGGTCTGAGCTCATTTACAGTTAAGGTAGATGAGTAGCACGTAGAGAGAGTATAGATTTTTTTGTGGATAAATTGCAAATAATAGACATTCTGAAGCAAGCTTCAGCAGAGGTTCTGAAAGAGACGGAAAATCTTATGGGCAAGCCAGAGGGGGCTATGACATTTAGTAGAGGAGCCGGTGGCGACCTATCATCCAAACTGGATCTGGTTGCGGAAAACGCTGTACTCGGTATCTTTGAAAGGTTTGAATTTAAACCCACAATAATTGGGGAGGAGTGTGGTACAATCGAAGGTAAAGATGATGGATATTTGGTTATGGATGCTTTGGATGGTACTACGAACGCGACAAGGGGAATTCCATTTTCCTGTTGCTCTCTTGCGTATGCTAAACATTGCAAGTTGAGTTCGGTCTCGGACGCCGTGATAGTCGATCTGAACCGGGGCGACATATACGAGTCTTCAATTAATAGAGGAGCTTTTATGAATGGAATTAGACTGAAGATTCATGACAGCAGCTCAAAGCTCGAGAGAGTGAATGATTTCGTTATTGGGGTAAACATTTCAGGAATTAGCGTTGAAAAGATGGAGAATGTTTTCCAAATTATCTCAAGGTGTTTACACATTAGACAGTTTGGCGCAAACGCTCTCGAGTTGTGCTTTTTTGCCAGAGCCCTCGTCGATATGTATATCGATATCCGCAACAAGATAAGGATAACAGATATTGCAGCAGGATATCTAATAGCAAAAGAAGCTGGGGGAGAATTATTCACACCTGATGGTGGGTATCTGGACAGCGAACTGTCACAAGACATCCGGTTGTCATTTATAGCCGCTAAAAATAGAGAGTATTTGGAACTCTTAAAATGAATGTGAAATCCATTAAGCGCCCGGGCCGGGATTCGAACCCGGGTCGGAGGAGTGACAGTCCCCCATACTGGACCGGACTTTACAGAGCGTTTCAATTAAGCTCTTCTATACTACCCGGGCGCGCAAACTCAAAGCAGTGAATCAAATGTACTAATTAAAAACGTTTTGTTTCTCTGCATATAAATGGAAAAAAAATGATCTTCCGATTGGTTTGTATAGAGAGAAAGCCCTCTACATTTTGATTAGTGCGAATATATATGAATAAATTATACTCGTACAAAGCCTATCTGTAAGATGGGCCCGTAGCTCAGCCAGGTAGAGTACCGGACTTTTAACATATGAGAGAAATCCGGCTGTCTCGGGTTCGATTCCCGACGGGCCCGCATTGATATAACTCCTTTATCAGGGTTCTCAAACAATCAAATGGATCCATACAATTGAATGGATCATTAAAGTCAACAGTAGAACTAGAAGATCCATACTTACTGTTTGTATTTGCTATGAACGCTGCCCAGACTAAGGAACAGTATATCACAAGACTTGATGGATTCTTTCGCTTCATAAATGTTCAAGGTAATGCTAATGAACACACAAAATCTTTATCCAATATTCAGTTTGATAGATATCGTACCAACTTAAAATGAAAAAGAGTACTATCGGGGGACTTGGAGGGACATTCTCTATAAAGGAAAGCTAGTCAATCCACAAGTTATAGAAAGATTCATTGTTCTATATAGTATAGAGCTCTTTATGCAATCTCGTGGTCGATTCGTCGGAGATTTGGCTGGAACTTCGGATAAGGGCGGTGGCGGAATGGGACTTAGCCCGTTACTGATGATGTTAATGATGAATGGTGGCGGTGGTAAAATGGTCGCTCTAATGCCATTCTTACTTCAGAATGGTGGTAATTGGGTAACCTGGGT
>JBKPHJ010000026.1:0-1829 GCA_046729835.1 Thermoproteota archaeon | reverse complement strand
CTGAGATCTGCTTATAAAATTCCCTAGCTCTGTGGTGGTGATTTCGACGTATCTTTCTCTTGCTCCAAATCTCATAAGCTGCGCTAATGTGAGAATATGCTGCAAATTGGGATGCATTTAATTAGATATACCTAATTCTTCAAAGGTGTGCACCCTTACACTTGAAGGTTTTTTGGTTACCGTTGCTCTATGCCCTATTATATATTCAATTCCTGCCCTATCTGCGGCATCTATGAGTCTCTGGGTTACTATCCCATCCATTACAAGGAATCTTCCACCTTCACTGTTGTCAAGCCTTTTCACAATTTCTGATACGGGTACCTTGACAAGGATCCTCATAGTACTATCTAAAAGAACTGCCTCCAAAGTCTCGTTTATCTCTGAAAATGCATTTTGCACAGTTGAAATTAACTCCTCATTGCGGTCGGTCTGCAAGATCTCCTTGTCCCCCTGGTCTGAATCAATTGCTGCTGGACTTTCTAGGGTAAGGTTTTGATTTAGCTCATCTCTTTCCTTTCTAAAATCGAATTTTCTCTCATAATGGACTTGGGGATTGCCCTGAGGCTTAGCATGGCGTGTTATGGCCGGTTGAGCGATAGCATCTCGTAATATCTCGGCTATCTCAAGAGGTGTACATTCTTCTACCTCTCTTCCGCTCGGAGCCCTAAGCACGTTGTCTACCTTGACTAAACCTTGTAATTCCTTCAAGATAAGGTCGCCAGCTCTGTCCCCATCAAGAAACGCCACGACTCTTTTTCCCTCAGTCAATTTAATGATAGTTTCATCCACTTTCGCCCCTTCTATTGCAATGGCGTTGTCGAAACCTGCCCTTAACAGATTTATGACATCAGCTCGTCCCTCAACAAGGATAATCCATTCTGAATCAAAAACACCTGTACCGCATGCTAGCTGTGCTTTTCCAAATGCCGTGAGCCTTCCAGGCTTGCTAGCATCATATACATCTTTGAGCATTTCCTCCCCCTCACTTATGGTTTTTGTTGCCCATTCTTGAACAATCCTCTTTGCGCGATCAACAATAATCTTTTTCTTTATTGCTCTAATATCGTCTATTCCCATGAGGATGAATTTAGCTTGAAACGGACCGACCTTGTCAATACTTTCTATAGCAGCTGCTATCAACGCTGCCGTTGAGATATCAGTACTCATCGGTAGAACAGCATCACCTTTAGCAATGTTTGACTTTGTGTCGACGTTTACTTCAATTCTTCCTACCTTTGAAACTTTCTGCAGCTCATTTAGATTCATCTCCGGCCCAAGAAGACCTTCAGTCTGGCCAAAAATAGCCCCAATTATATCGGCCTTCTCGACCAAGCCATCCACTTCAAATTTTAATTTAACATGATATTTAACAATACCCGTGTTAGGCAATCTCATAACCTCATTACTATTAAGTAAATTTAAGGTAAGCTGGCCAGAATATAAGTGCTTTGAAAGGGAACGTGTTTTGGCTGTTATTTGTCTTGTCTTCGGTTTACAGACATATCAATATCAAGCATAATTTTTTAACGACTCCGCTGCAATCAAATCTCGATAGGCAACTAGGTCTTCTATATGTCGTACCCTTCCATTTGTTATCTGACACAACTTCCTTTTGTACCAAAGATTTACATTGCTGCCTCTTTGGTGAAGATGAAAAACTAATTTGCTTGTTATATATTTTCCCGTTCGATCCATGTCTAACAAAAGAATTATCTTTTTGTTAGTCATAGAATGATTATCAACAAAATCCATAATCCCTTTGAATTTATTATATGTGGTCACCTCGCCAACAAACCCTATGCTCAATAAAGCCTGTAAGTCTCTTTTTC
>JBKPHJ010000025.1:0-7974 GCA_046729835.1 Thermoproteota archaeon | reverse complement strand
GTTGCTTATTTGAGGCAGCATGCAAAAGAGAACATCACCAGATATGTAGATGAAAGACTCCCTGAAGAGCATGAGAAATATTTTGTTTGATTGAACAGTATCTTAAAAGCAGCATGGAATATGTCCCATCTCATTAAGGTTAGTTAAAAAATATCATTTTCAAGATTAATTTCCAGACGTATTTACTTGTCGGAGGCTGCTGTTACATCACCAATTCTGAAGCGCTTTAGTATACATAACATATTATTAGGTAAATCATATCTGTCAATATAATAGGCGTGCACACAGAACTAGATGAGATTGACTTAGCAATCATTAGCTCTTTAATGAAAGATGGTCGTAAGTCTTTCAGACAAATAGCTCGAGAAATCAAAGTTAGTACACCTACTGTTGAGTCTCGTTTCAACAAAATGAAGAATGACCTAGGAATAATCAAACATGTACAGCCTATTATTAATGCAGATAAATTGGATAACAGCAAACTGTTGACCTCTTTGGTATTTTTGAAGGTAAATGCCGCTAAATCAGTCGATATTGCAAATAAGCTTTCCATATTTCCAGAAGTAAAATGTGTGTATTTGACTACAGGTGAATACAATATGATGGCTAAACTAATGATCGCAGAAGAGGAGCGCTACGATCATAATCTTCATCGACTTGAAGACTTGGTGAGAAAGGAGATTGCCACTATAAATGGATTAGTCTCTGTATCTTATCAAATAGTCACAAAAACTATAAAGGACGAACAGATATCAACATCACCACTATTGAAGTCAGGTACACTAGTCAAAACGAGCTGCGATTATTGTGGAAATGAAATATCTAAATCCGTAAAGAAGTTACAGGTTGGTCAATATAGTCGCTATTTCTGTTGCGGTTCTTGCTTAGCATTGTATAAGGAAAAATACAAAGGTAGAATTGAAGTCCTCTCTAAAAGAGAGTTAAAATAAGATAACTGTTGCTTTTTATTCGGCAATAATTATACTAAGACTATTTGTACTACTGTTTAATTGCCATACTTATATCGTCGCCATCTTTCAGAACAAAATTTAGGTCGCTTGTTGGTTTGCCATTTACAGTTATTTGTGTAGCTTTGTTACTGAGATCTATTCCCCATATTTTCAGAAATTCATCAAAAGTATAATTCCTGTTCGCATTAGATTCTACATGTATAGTACCACTACTATCATGCGTATGTATTGGTGCCATACCTGCCATACCATATTTGTCTAGAGAATGGTCTTTCCATAGAGCGGGGTCTATTCCTATATTCTTAGGAACAGGAGTAGGATTTCCATCCACTATAAAGGTTAATTTCGGATGTATATGTAACACCATCTCAGCTCCAAAGCCTTGCTCTCGGGCTTGCATACCAACGTATACTCCGAATGCTATTATCACAGCTGCGATAGGAATTACAAATGTTAGTAATCGTTTTATTCTTTTGCGACGTCGAATTGCAAAGTAATTATTACTACCTCTACTGTCTTTATCATTTTTGGTGTAGCCAGATTTGTTATTTTTAGTCATATCTAACTTGCAGAACTTCTAGCATTTTTGGTTAGTATGTGCATTGTTGTCTCCTCTTTCGTCTTTTAAAATGCGAGGTTCGTTAGTAGCGATTATAAAATAATAACTACCACTTGTTGTATAATATCGATAATAATTCTCAATATCTTTCCACTTTAGTATGTAGATCATATTATTATGCTTTAGTTACAGACCGCCATATATAACAAGTATAGTTTTCATTTGTAAAGTGATCGTACCCATCCTGAGCGAGATCTAATGTAACATGTCTAGATGTGTCCGCATGAGTAGGGGAAGTTGCATTACATTTGTAAGCTACATCGCTTATATATCACAATTGCTCAAGGAGATTGCACAGAAAATGTGTATGAGTTGTAATACTGGGAGACTTACGAAAAGAAAAATCATTGTGCTATCATTACTAGGTGTAGGAATAGCTGCAGGAACCTATTTCGCTTTCTCCACTACGAATAATCCTGCTGTTGCTACGGCTGTACCTGCATTAGCGGCAGTTGCAATGTGTCCTGCCATGTGTGCTGCCATGGGAGGATTGATCTGGTTCATGAATCGTTCTTCCAAAGATAAAAGCAAGGAGGCAAAATTTGTTCAGAAGGATCAAGAGATGTCTACTTTTTCTTCTGATACTAACCCAGGGCAGAACACTGATTATAGGGTACAGCGACAAATGCCACCAAGTGATACAAAATTATTATCCTTGGATAACAAGGATAATGCTCTACCGTCTTCTGAAAAACTAGAAGAACAAAAATCAATCTACAAGAATTGATAATGCATTTTACTTGAATTATTATTTCTTATAAATTCTCAGAGCAATTATTTACATGCTTTCTGGTACTGAACGGTAGGGAAATGCCGATGATTAATTAAATTTGCTGGGCGGATAAGTCAGTCGAAATAATATTCACATACACCTATCTATTTTTCTCAAGATCTAAGATAGTGATCTATGCGTACTGCTATAAGCATGTTCTATTATAATTTTTCATCGAACTTCTAATCTGATCTGCTCACCATCCCGTAGAATATGATTTCTGAAATCTGGCAGTGGTTTACCGTCTACTGTCATTTTTACTGTTTTACCATCAAGATTCAATCCCCATACATTCAGAAATTCTCCTAAAGTATAATTCCTATTTAAGGTAGATTCTACATGTACGATTCCACTATTATCGTGCGTATGTAAAGGAGCCATTGCTGACATCTTCATTTCTGGCATTGATTGCATACCATAGTTGTCTAGGGAGTGATCTTTCCATAGAGAGGGAACTATTCCGATTTGTGCTGGTACACTATATAGAGTCCCATAGACAAGAATGCTGAGGTGAGGATGAATATGCATTGTTATAGGATCCATACTTTCGGATTGAGCTTTGCCTAATTCTTCGTCACCAATAAGCGCGGTGGCTATAAGTATTAATGAAAGCAATATCATCGTAACCGTATTCTTGCTGTTATTGTCATTATGAATATAATCTTGTTTCTTAGACTGCATAAACATTCTGATGGTTAAAATTAGCAGATATTAATCCTTACTGGCTTACAATTGTAAAGCATCATTCTTAAATTCATCCACCAAGTAGTAACATGAAAGGATCGCAAAAGATCCTGTGTGTGGAATAGAAGTAGATAAGAAGACCTCCGAATTCAAGTCTAAAGTGAGAGGAAAAGAGTATTTCTTTTGTTGTCCTCATTGTAAATCAAGATTTGATAAGCAACCATCAAAATACAGTTGATCTGCCATGAAAGCATCTATTTCTAGCATTAAGATAGAGTAGATAGAGTAGATGCACTTGTAATATGTTAAGCAGTAGGAACTTCTTTCTTCTTACGTCTGGGATTCCATGTTTTAAGGGCTAGTGAACTCAAAGTAACTGATACCGAACTTGCTGCCATTGCTATCCCTGCAAGCGCTGGATAAAGGATTCCAGTCGCTGCAACTGGGATCAATATTGTATTATACATAAAGGCATAGATCAGATTCTGCTTTATCTTGGAAACAGTTTTCCTTGCAATCTCAACAGCAGTTATAACGTCATAAATATCATCTCTTATAAGGACTACTTTTCCAGCTTCAATCGCTATATCTGTCCCTGAGCTTATTGCTATTCCAACGTCTGCTGCTGTTAATGCTGCTGCATCATTAATTCCATCACCTATCATCGCAACAACAACATTTTTCTTCTTAGTACCTTCGTCTGTCCTTTGGATCTGTGAAACTACATCTACCTTTCCAGATGGAAGTACATTGGCAAAGACTTGCTCTATTCCTATCAAGCGTGCAATTTCTCTAGCCGTATTTTCATTATCTCCAGTAAGCATTACTGGTTTAATGCCAAGTGATTGTAGAGCAGTGATGGTTTCTTTAGCTCCTGGTTTAAGTGTATCAAGCAATCCTATTATCCCTACTATATTACCATTTACTGAAACAACAACAGTTGTTTTTCCCTCATCTTGCAATTTTCTAGTTAGCTGATTATAATTTGACAGTGTTGAAGAATATTGTGTCGTAGATGCGGTTTGCTCTAAAATAAAAGATGGACTGCCTACTTTGATCGTTAGACCATTATAGACAGAAACAATCACTCCTTGACCAGGTACTACTTCAAATTCAGATACATCATCAATATCATTGATTTGAATACCTTGGTCTTTAGCATAGTTAACAATAGCTTTTGCAAGAGGATGTTCTGAATTCTTCTCTGCTGCTGCAGCTAACGCAAGTATTCTAACTCCGTTTTGACTTGCTAATGAGGACGACCTGCTAGGTACACTCTCTCTAATAATACTGCCATTACCATTATTATTGTCGCTGCCACCAGCATTAGGAACCACCAATAAGGAAGATGGAATCTCTTTAATCTGTACGACATCTGTTACTTGAGGTTTTCCTTGAGTTAATGTGCCGGTCTTGTCAAAAATAGCAACTGTAATTTTACTTAACGTTTCCATAGCATCTCCGCTCTTAAATAGTACACCATTTGAAGCACCCTTACCCATCCCAACCATTATTGCAGTAGGAGTAGCTAGACCTAATGCGCATGGACAGGCGACTACTAAAATTGCAACAGCAGGAATTACAGCTGCTGCAGCTACTCCAGGAGATATTCCAAAATACCAGATAAGAAAAGTAAAAAAGCCAATTATCATAACTGTATAAGCAAAGTATCCTGAAACCTTATCTACTAATTTTTGCATCGGGGGTTTCTTACCCATTGCTTCTTCTACAAGCTTAACTATCTGAGATAGAAATGAATCTGGACCTACTTTAGCAGCCTTTATTATGAGCATACCTTCTTGATTAACTGTTCCTCCTATCACATTGTCACCTATTTTCTTTGGAACAGGCATAGACTCGCCAGTAACCATAGATTCATCAACCGCAGATGAACCTGTAATCACTGTAGAATCAACAGGTATCTTCTCACCTGGTCTAACCACAATAATAGCCCCTGACTGGATAAGCGCTATGGGAGTATCAACTTCTCCTCCTCCTACTTCACCGCCACTCTCATTCTGCTTCTTAACCCTTGCAGTTTTTGGTTGCAGCTCAAGCATCTTCTTGATAACAGAACTTGTCCTACCTTTGGTTTTTAGCTCCATATATTTCCCAAGTATTATAAATGTCACTACAACAGCAGCTGCATCGTAGTATATGTTCTGCCATATAGGTACTGGAAATGTATTGAATGCACTAAAAACATAAGCTGCAGTAGTTCCCAGAACTACAAGAGTATCCATGTTAGCTGATTTCATTTTTACAATTCTAAAGGCTCCAACGTAGAATCTGCTACCTGTTACAAATTGGACAATCGAAGCAAATGCAAATGTTAGATATGCTGAAATGTCTGATCCGGCTAGTGGGATAAATCGAAAAATTTCAGGGTAGCTGAATATAACAATCGGTATGGTAAAGACAATACCAACAAGGAAAAGACGCTTAAGTTTTTTTGCTTCTATATCTTGCGCTGTGATAGATAGGCTTTCGCTTAGTACCTCGTATCCAAGATCGCTAATCTTCTTTCTGATGTCTGCCAAAGAAATAAGTATAGGATTATACTCAATGATAGCTTGAGAGCTACCATAGTTAACCGAAGCGGATCTAATACTATTGCTTCTATTACTACTAACTTCCTTCTGCTCCGCATCAGCCTCTCCTGGATGTAAGATATTCTGTTCCAGTCTTTCAGCATCAGAAGCATCTGAAAGTCCTCCAATAGTTACCATCAATTTTTCATAAACTACTTGATATCCTGCTTCTTGAATTGCTTTTTCAATAACATCGAGATTAGTCCTAGATGGATCATACTCTATTAGAGCTTTTTCGTTAGCTAGATTAACCTCTATTTTGTTTATACCGGATAGTTCTGAAATATAATTCTGAATAGCGCTTACACAGCCTGCACAATGCATTCCTCCTATTTTTAATGCTGTCCTCTTACTGATAATTTGCTGATTTCCTATACCAAGATCTGAACTAGTATCCTCCTTCGTAGTGTGTGAATAAGTGCGATCCATTACTCTATCTATATATTTACATTACCTTAGCACTTATTTAAAAATGGGAGCTTACAATTGTAAAGGAACTCTAGACACCCACTAGGAAGTGATTCTAAGCGTTTACTTCTAGATCGATATTCTGGACGAACCAACCATATTTTGCATTATTGTCATCTACTTTGAAAAATTCAGACTCAACTGGTTGCTATGAATAAGTTGAGTGTTGCTATGAGATTATTATCAGGATATCTTTTGTTACTGTTTTTAAACGTAAACAGTTGTTCGTGATTAAATACATAAATTAAGTTTATAGTTGAATCAGTATGCCAAATTTATCAATCAATTTGCTGCAAAGATTAAAAGTAATATTAGCAAATGTCGTCAGTTGGTCTAGTTCAAGCTACTATTACCTTTCCAATCATCCATGGATGTATAGTGCAATAGTAATCTATAGTACTCGTATTGCTAAATGTTTCTTCGTAAGTTCCCTTTGGATTTATCAGTCCTGAATCGAACTGTTGACTAGGTCCTTGGTCTGGAGTTCCGGCAGTTACCGTGTGAGCGGTAATATCATTATTGGTCCATTTAACAGTATCCCCAGTTTTAACGTTGACATCTGGCGGCTCAAAGAATTTGCCATTGCTTTGATTTGATGCGCCCTGAACTATTGAAACACTAGCCGGCTGTCCTTGTGCAGTAGCAATAGGATCCGGAATTACAGGTGAACCAGCTATTGTAGACACTAAAATTATTACGACACCTATTATTGTAACGGTACTTAGTTTCATCCTTACAATTCTCTTACCTCTATATTTATCTTCTATGATCATTACTAAAGTAGCTGTAGTGATTTATATTAATACATACGTTTACATTTGTAAAATCTTATCTTTCTTTTCCGCTCTTTCTTGACCTCCTTATTTTTGCATAGACTATGTATCCAGTCAAAGCAACCGCTGAAGTTAAGGTAAGAATACGAATTGTAGATAGTAATGAAATATCCCTAATACCGAAAAAATTCTCTGCAGATGCAAGCTGCTTATTATTAGTATTCTTCGTTATATCTTCACTAGGCGATAGTTGCTGATCTGAAACGGTAGTTATGGGCAGATCTAAAAAGATTGGAAGAGGAAAAAGCAGTGATAGAAAGAGTGGTTGTTGTTGTTCTATGCTCTCTAAAGCTGAAGATTTTATCATTACAGTATATTTGCCACCACTACGAATCTTTTCAGCATCTTTTTCTTCTAATTTCAATTTTATTTGTGAGTTGTAACTTTTACCTGTTTGTATCGGGCTGCTTTCATTATCATTTGACATATCGATTCGTTGAGGAGTGGCTACATAAGTAAAGCCGGGAACAAGCCCAGAGTCAGTCATTCCTATAACCGATAGCTCGATTTCATCAAGAGACAAGGAGGAGAAAAGAAGGCTAGAAGGTAATGATGCAACATTGTTATAAGTGTCATTGTTTGAGCTATCGTTATTCGTTGTTCTTGGTTTTAATGCAACGTCAAGGATTTTTTCCTTAGATGGTTTTATAGCTAATGGCACAGTAGTTGAACCATTATTTGGGATACCTAGACTACTAATATTCTGATTCTTATTGGTATTCTGATTATTGTTTAAGTTAATCTGTAACCCAAAAGGAACAGGAATTGTAGTATCAAGATATGCAATCTTGTTTGCAGCATATTCTGTAAACCAAACCCTCTCTCCATTATCAGATACTGCAAGAAAAAGAGCAGTTGAGAGCGGCCCTGTGGGTATGTCATATTCGGTCATTAATCCTGACTTCGTATCAATCCTTGATATTCTATTTCCACCATGCTGTACGAAATAGACATTATCTGCAGATTTATCAGCTACAATTTGACTCGGAAGTGTTACAGGGTAAACTCTAGATGGAGATGTCCAATAAGAAATATA
>JBKPHJ010000024.1:0-3797 GCA_046729835.1 Thermoproteota archaeon | reverse complement strand
AACTCAACCCTTTTTTGGTAGCACTTCAAGACATTTTGCTATCAGATAATTTTCTAAAGAGATACAGCTGTATTCGCCTTGTTACTAAAGGAGGAATTATGAATGCTTCATCTTTATACTCCAAGGGCCCCACCAAAGGTCAATTATAGGGAGAAATACTTTTACACGCGACTGTAATTTATAGGAGTTCCGCTAAATACTTAATGTTTGAAACACTCATCAGTATCAGTTTCAGGTGGAGGTTCGATTCCGGAGCCATTTAACTTAAACGATGTCACGATATGGAGTGATTTAATATGCAAATACGCCTGCCAAAACTTGAAAACGTCTTTTGACTACCGAGATTTTTTACGTGAGATAATAGATGACAAAATAATGCCATTAAATGCTTATAACAAAGAGTTAATGAAAAGGGCTGAGCAAGGCGAAAAGAATGAATTTTATGAGATAATCAATTATTGTCTTAATTTTCTGCAACTTGGTCAGTTATTGACAAAAATGCAATATCCAACCGAACGACTGAGGGCCATCTGTCCCAAGGTTAATCAAATTCTTATGCCTGGTGTTAGGTCTTTGGTGGAAGCAGAGGAGGAAATACTCAATGATCCGAACTTTTTAGATATATTCGATCTTCTTAAGAAGTTAGAAAAGGGAGGGAAACTCAACCGTCTTGACGTTACCAATTTAGTCACCAATCTGGGATTTAGGAAGTTAATAAAACTTAATATAATTATTCTTTACTTGGATGAAAGGGTAGAAATTACGACACTTGGAAAGTTAACCCTAACTCTACTGGAACGGAATACGGTAGCATCGTAATTGCTTTAAGGCATGTTTGACAAAGGTCAAAACAATTTTGACAAGGTAATTATAATGCTCTTAGGCCCATTTAAGAAATTAAAGTTGAGACAAGATATCAAATTAAGATTGCATGAAATGTATGGTTACCCTTGTGAAAATATCATAATAATGGAAGACATACACAAGAATGAAGGACTTATTATCAGTAAGTTTGGCAATATATTGGACAAGTACACCCCGCAGTTGTTCTTTGCACTATTTGAAAAGGACGAAGATATGGGCGGAGTTATATTTGAATTAGGATGGCTATGCGATAGATATAATAAATTTGAAACAAGTAAGAGAGTTAGAATAATAGCCGATTTTGATTACCAGTGGAAAGGAACTACCAAATATATTCAAGAGCTTCTGCATTATGGACAATATCTTCCTGTTGATAGAATGGATGTCGATTTAATTTCTACTTACATCAATAACAATGTAACAATCGCATTAAACATCTATCACAAGTCATAGTACTATTCATTGTAAGGTTCCCGCAGGGTTGGATTTGCCTTTAGCCTACTGGGCCCCACTTTGAACCCTGGTCAGATACAGCGATACCACCAGAGACGCTTCCCCTGGTGACATTAGGTGGGTTATTTTGTGTTTAGGTGGTCTATCTTGTATTTTGGTATGGAAGACTTATTTCCTTCTTGCAGTAAACTTGCTACTATCTCTAGCTGACCTCCAAATTTTGAACCACTTGGAATAAATCTAACCAGCGCTGGCTCTAGTAGAGAGAGTGAATGTACCATGTCATTTGCATCTATTGCAAGTTGCAAAGCAATAAGCCCCGCATTTGAATGTCCTACAATATGTGCACGAACGATATTGAGAATTCGCATGAGTTCTTTACAATCAGCGGCCTGCTGTTGAATGCTTACATTGTCTAGTTTGTTATGAGTACTTCCAGCATAACCACGTCGATGATAGTTTATCAAACGGTAGCTATTCGTCAATACAGATTCTGACATTAGAGGTATGTACATGTCTGCAAACATTCCTCCATGAATCAAGACTACAGCCTCTTCATCATCAGATCCTTGAACACTATACTCTAAATTTTCACCATTAATTGATGCCTCTTGCATCCGGATATTCAATTCGTTTAGCCAGTATATTTAATATATGAATCATTACTTTCAGACGTGTTCCAAATATCAGACCCTGGTATACGAAACGAACTAATTTGAGGGTCTAGTAGGACTCCCAGAAAGCCTAGTTAAATGAGGCGGTAGTTGGCGAAAAAGTAGACTTTGGCTCAGCAAGACCTGGTTATGGTTGGCCCATTGTCAGAACCGTAGTAATAAATAGATGTTACTGTAACTTGATAGGTATCGGAGGTCTTCTCCCAGCTATAGCACAGATTGCGTAACAAAGTTACCTGTTACATATATACATCAGCAACGCTTTGTAGCGATAATATGAATTCGAAACGTATTGCTATCTGTGCGATAGCAACGGCAAAATTAATACAACACTCACTCAAGCAATAACCACAGCAGAGCAATCTGTAGGAAATAGCTCATTTGCATTAGCTGCGTTTGGTGGACCACATGGTCCCTACCTCGTATATACAATAATACTTGGTACTCCAGGAATGGAATTCCATAAGGTTATAGTTGATCCTGGAACAGGGCAAGTGTTAACTTCACAAGAGATGTCTGGGAAGGAGTGGATGAAAATGCAGCAAATGCACCAGATGATGCATGGTAGAGATAGTAATGGCTTTGGTGGAGGTATGATGATGAAAGAAGGTGGTGGTCACGCACCGATGATGAAACCTAATCTCGGTTGGAAATAATCAGGATATGTTGAGTCAACACTAACATAAGATCGAACCTTTCTTTTTTTATTTTCGCATAATAATGAAAATAATGTTTAGCTAGACTGATTATATGATCATTTTGTAAGAATGTCATGGGAAATGTAAATACTGAATATCTTGATATGCTGCAGTCTAACTCGTATTGAAAGGGGAACTTTATAACTCTAAGCCACCTAACTTAAATTGCACATTTCACATTTGGCAGTGCACACAAAGAAATTTCAACTTGAAGAGAGAAGAAGACAAGTCGCGTCAATGCTCGCACAAGCAATGACCGAACAAGAAATAGCAGACAAACTAGGAGTAGACCGTACAACCATTAGTCGAGATGTTACTGTTCTCAAGAGAATGTCTCAACAGTTCGTTTATGACCTAGCTAAATCTGACTTGGCCTTTTACTACAAGCAGTGTCTGGAGACAATACAAGAAGCGGAAAGAATTATTTGGGAAACCTACAGAAGCAGAGAACAACTATCAGAAGCAGAGAGGAAGGAACGTTATCAGATATCAAAGATGATAATCGATTCTGTTCATGCTCGGTTCTCAATGTTTAAGGATGGGCCTGCCATAATGCAATTGAAGTCTATGGAAGAGAGGTTAACATATATTGAATCTGGAGAAAGAAATCAGAAACTTAGAAAAGAAATGGTCTAAATCTGATGTTATGGGAAAATGGGATGATGAAGCAGATGATGAACCTAATGATTTAACCAAAGAGCTAGAGCAAGAACAAGAACTGGCAAATCATTTAGGTAGTTATCATGTCGTTCCGATTCTGAAATGGAAGATAAGTGTAGGATTAGAAAGGAAGTTTGCACCAGGTGAATGTTTTATAAACTACGGAGAAGACTATCAAAATAAGACTATAGAGGAAGAGGAGTATTTCAGGCTTATGTTAAAGCGAGACAAGGCGATTGGATATGATCCAAAAAAGGACCATAACAGAATATTTTAGTCAGTAGCGTATGTGTCATACTTGAAGACATAATTTTCCTTCTCGAGTGTGTTGTGAGTTTCAAGATATTTGGCAAAATTATCCTTAATACGACCTGTAAATATGGTTGAGTTTCAAGTGTGAGTAGAAAATGTGGTCAAATTGACCCATTTTACTCCATTATGTCTGGGA
>JBKPHJ010000023.1:0-4879 GCA_046729835.1 Thermoproteota archaeon | reverse complement strand
GTTCAGGGTGCTGAAAAGTTAATTGAATTCCTGAAACATGCATTCGACGCAAAGGAAATAGAACGTATGTCAATGCCTGATGGAAGAATAGGACATGCTGAAGTTAGAATTGATGACTCGGTCATTATGATTGGCGATGCTAGAGAAGAAACGTGGAAAGCAATGCCGTCTTCGATCTATCTATATGTGGCTGATTGTGACGCCGTTTACAAGCGGGCTCTCGAAGCTGGAGCTACATCTTTGATGGAACCAAAAGACCAATTCTACGGAGATCGCAGCGGCGGTGTAAAGGATCCGGTCGGAAATCACTGGTTTATTGCAACGCATAAAGAAGATTTATCCAAGGACGAACTTGATAGGCGTGCAGAAGATTATATTAAACAACAACAACAATGACAACAGCAATAACACTCATCCCCTCCCTGACTTTATGATAAGAGAGAAGTTCTCTATACTAGTTGGAGGTTTGTTTGCTGGAAACTTGATTGATAGCTATCTTTCTAACTTCAATCTCTGTATCATAAATATCCACATCCGATTTTGGTCCTAGTCGAACCGTAAACGCTGCACGTCCACTGTTATCCTATATATAGATTGAGTTGTTTTATCTTCTACTGCGCCCTGTGTTGAGGTTGTTGCTGCTGCTAGTGCTGTACTAATAGTGTTAACTCCGGACGAAGGCGAATGAGGTTGAATAGCCATTTTCACAAATGCATTAGAGATTGGGTTGCCAGAACTCCTATCCTTAACAGTCATTGTAAGATATGTTTTTTCTCCTATCTCTACAGGATTCTTTGAATACGAGTACTCTACCAAGAATTGGTTTGGTATTTTTGAATTATCACAGTCTACTATCCCTTCAAATAAGGATGAAAACTTACCTCCTGCAATATCATCAGTAATACCACAGAAGCTATCTCCATCTGTAGCAATGCTTTCTTCTCCAGGAAGTCTAGTTTATACTTTCATAAAGTAGCCTTGAATACTAAATTATGAAAGAGGTTCTCATAAAAAATGCTATGCCTTCTTCATTACCAACGATAATCTTATTCAACTCTATCTTCTGCCTATTCATCTACATAAATCATCTAATTCTAAGAGTGTTGAATCATACAACATATTTTTGTTATATCCATAAAGGGAACCAATCTTGATTCCCATAATCTTAACAGAGTCATATGTCAAACCTCTCGCTTTTGCTGTTAATATCCTAGCAACAGTATATTTTCTAGTTTATTAGAACGCGGGAGATCAACTCAGCAATTAGTTCCCCTTCTTCTTCTAACGCGAAATGTCCAGTATCCAATAAATGGACTTCTATATTCTTTAGATCACGTTGATATGGAATAGCCCCCTCCTTAGGAAATATGATATCATTTCTCCCCCAGACTACGAGTGTTGGTGGTTGATACTTTCTAAAGTACTCTTGCCATTGGGGATATAATGGAGGATTAGATCTGTAGTCGTAGAAAAGCTGAAGCTGAATTTCTTCGTTGCCTGGACGATCCAGTAATGACTGATCAAGAAGCCAGTTGTCAGGACTGATTGCATTTTCATTCTTTACTCCATGTGTGTATTGCCATCTAGTAGCTTCGATAGTCAAAAATTTCCTGAGAGCATCCTAATGGGCCTTTCGAAATCATAGAACGAAATATCCCAGAACCAGGTGAGGGACAAGTACGCATCAAAATCCAAGCCTGCGGCGTATGCCATGGTGATTCTGTTCCTAAACAGGGATTATTTCCAGGAATCAAATACACGATAGTCCCTGGACATGAAGTAGCAGGCGTGGTAGATGAAGTAAACAAGGATATTACTGGATGGAAAGTCGGACAGAGAATAGCTGTTGGCTGGTATGGTGGTCATTGTGGCCATTGTGAATCCTGCAGGCATGGGGATTTTCTCATATGTAAGTATGCTCAAGTACCTGGGATTTCCTACGACGGTGGCTATGCAGACTATATGATTGCACCTACTGAAGCTCTAGCATTAATCCCTAAGCAGCTTTCATCTATAGAAGCTGCACCTCTTATGTGTGCTGGTGTTACTACATATAACGCTCTTCGAAATAGCGGGGCACGTGTAGGAAAGCTTATCGTCATAGGTGCTGCTGATGAGAATATTGAAGTACCTCCACTCTTATTAATATCAGGACGTAGATCGATTATGGGTTGGCCTAGTGGCACTTCTATCGACTCGCAAGATACTCTGACCTTTACTCTGACCTTTAGCATTCAGTCAGGTGTAAGGTCAATAAACCAAGTGTTTCCACTTGAGCATGCACCAGATGCATATGAGTTAATGATGAGTGGTAAGGCTAGGTTTAGATGTGTACTCACAACAGATAATTAGAGCGAGCGACTAGATGAAGGAGGCCTACAAAGAGGAGAGGAGAGAGTATGCTTGCTTTCTAAAATACGTCAAAGTAGAATCAAAACGGTAAAAAATAGAATAAAATAAACTGTATTTTTTCAATGTCTTCAACTATATCCTTGAAATGAGTACAGCTTTGATTTCATCGTTGTCTATCACCTTATCCACAATCATTTGATATTGGATTGTATGTAATCCTTTCACCTCTGCAGCCATAGTTATAATTGAGTCAATTGTCTTGAGCTTCCAATAATACTTTATTGCAGTTTCCCAAAATGTAGGATGAAGTATTTTTCGGAAAACACTATTTTATTTTTCTTTATCCAAATATGCTTGTGCTGTTGAAGAGTATCAAATAGTAACTTTTCATAGTCAAAGAATGGCTTGTCTTGTGCATTTTTCTTCGGTAATCCGATGATATGGTTAAAGCAGCAGTCACGATTTGTTATAATATCTGCTACTTTGTGTTCTTCAATATTCCATATCCAGAGTGGAATAATACATATTGATCGTGTCATTGATCGTGCTAACAAAGAAGCTACTCTTCTTATGCAAAGTCCAGCTGAGAATATGCAGGTATTTACGCATTTAACATCAGATATGAGAGGGTGTAAATTAGAGACAGTATGGGAAATAACAAAATTCAGATGGGGTTTACTGCTCAAGATGTTAACTTGCCAGTAATTAAGAATCTAGATCCCAATCTCTCCGTAAGTATATTTTTTCTGAGAATGACTAAAATACATGACGCAGTTTCTTCTTTCGCAATGGGATAGTCCATGTAAATGACTAGTTGTATGCAAGCACAATAGCAGACTCGTCTACAAAACAGTTTGGATATCGCTAAATCTCGTTCCTTGTTAACGACGCGTCAGGTACCACTCACCTTACGAATCCCACTACGATGTAGTGCGTGAATTTATAGAAATATTACTCATATGATGTATGAATTGAGCTCATTTCAATATCAGTCTGATACAGAAAAGCAATAATGATGACGATGACGATGATGATAACGATAACGATGATGAATTAGTTGAGTGTGAAGATGGATCACTTGCCGAGGGAGAAGTATTATGCGAGCAGAGTGAATCACTTGTTCAATGTTTAGTCAGCGGCAACACAAGTAGAATGTCCAGCAGTACCAGCACAACCACAAGAACAACTACAAACGTGTCCAGATGGATCTGTTGTGTCCATCCATGAGATATGTCCAGCTCCTCCAGAAGTACAATTTCAATCATGTAGTTGTCCAGTATTAAACCTACCAAACAGTTCTTCTGGAGGTCTAGAAGACTACCTTAATATGGATAATGATGGAAAGAGCTTCCTTCAATTTGCAGAATCACGCTATAATGATCTTTTAAGTTACGCAGAGACTGTTGTGTCGATATACAAATGACCTAGAAAAGATATATATCATTATTCCTAGTAATTGTCACTCGGTCTAAAAATTGATCAGAATTAGCTTAAGGTTCATTATTGCGATTATTGCAATTTCAATATCTGCTTTATTTATTGCTTCGCCTTTAATTGTTAAAATTCCCGGAAAAACTGGAGCTGAACTGATAAGAAACGCAAATACGGTAAGTGTAGGAACTATTGATGTTGATGCAGTCAAACAAATAATAAAATTTCAGCCTACAGCGGATTATATCGCCTCTAAGCTCGGTAATCAAACAATCCAATATAAGGGCATAGTAATTATCCCACAAACGGTTGATGATATGATTAATATGTTAAAACAGCGGAGCATTGATCTGTACATTGACAGTCCTCTTACGACTGCTTTGGTCGATGAAGAAAGCGGTGCCATACCGTTTTTGGTACGTTGGAAGGAAGGAGTAGATCAATATCACTCTGTATTCATCGTTAGAAAGGATTCGCCTATAAATTCCTCAAAAGATTTTGTTGGAAAAACTATTGCTTTTGAAGCTCCGGAATCCACATCGGGCTACTTATTGCCAAAAGCTTACTTGTTTCAAAAGGGCTTTAGACTTATCGGTGAATCAGCAGAATCCTACTTAGGACGATTCAATAGCATCGGTGAAAGACCCACCACTACTAGTACTAGTAGTAAACACATCTACAATAATACAAACTTCGTGAATAATAGTACTGCCATTAAGTATGTTTTTGCTAAAGAAGATCAAAATATTCCATTATGGATAGTAGAAGGGAAAGCGGACATTGGAGTTCTTTCGAATATAGATCTTGAACAGCAAACCCCTAAAACTATTAAATCCCAGTTGAAGGTGGTTGAGAGAACTATTGACGTGCCGAGACACGTAGTTTCCCATAGATCCGAGCTGGATCCGTCTTTGGTAAAGAAGATTACACATATACTCCTTGACATGGATAAAGATCCAGAAGGTATCAAGATTCTAAATAAATTTGACAACACTACAAAATATGAGGTAATATCCAATAAAGATCAAAAAACATTAACTGCCATTAATGGCATGCTGCCCTTGTTAGAATAAATGAAAGTGGAGAGGTAACAAAT
>JBKPHJ010000022.1:0-8925 GCA_046729835.1 Thermoproteota archaeon | reverse complement strand
GCTACGAATCACTATCTTACACAACTTACAGAAGGTCGTTATACGATAGATAACATATCTTCAACCCTCCGGAGAGGAGGGGGTATTGAATCCCATGGATTAGAGATAACACTTATGGATGGCATAGACAACATGTTAAAGAGTAAGGATCAGCTTAGCGGAGGCGATGAAACTGCCTTAGGTCTGGCGTTGAGAATAGCTATATCAAAACTGATGGCAAGAATTAGGCCTTTCAAGAGTTCTGAAATAAGACCTCCAATAATAAATTCTGTAATAATGGATGAGCCCATGGCGAGTCTGGATTCTAACCGGAGACGTATTCTAGTTAACATGCTAACACAGGATAAAAGTTTCAAACAAATCTTCCTTGTCACTCACACGGATATAGAATTTGGCGACTATCATTCAATCATGGTTAGTGAAGGCGTAGATGGTAAGAGACAAATCGACTATAGACCGTTTCAATTATAAATATTCAATTATAAATATTCATATTTAAAACCAAAAACATGTATAATGATATAATCAAACATATTATTACAAATTCTCTAGCTAGTCAATATCATTATTGACCTTACCGACAGCTATTAAGAAAGAAATCACGGGGTACTAAATGTACCAATTTCATTCTTCTAATAGTAACTAAATGCCTATTAGAGAAGCCGCTCTCCCTATAATAATATGTTATAACATGTCCTGTGTCTACTGACCATGATTCACCTCCATGTGGACCTCCAGCGAGTGATAAAGACCATTGCAGCTATTTTTTATATTCATATTGATTCGGTATATGCATTATACTGTAACGATCTTCTGCTGGATCGTTGCTAATACAACTCCATAAAACCCTCCTTCGGCTCCTATCTTATATAAAACCAGTCAAATCTAGATCGCTAGAAAGCTGGGTTATTATGTAATTACACTTACTTATCATAGTTACGAATTAGTAATTCCTTATGTCCTGTTCTCTTCGAGGTTCTGCTATTAATACTTCTTAGTACATTCACCTGATGTATATTTTTTGCATAATCGGCGTACAACTCTTTCACATACTCCGTATCAGAATTACTTAGAAGAATCTTACATCCTCTGGCATCTAGTTTCTTAAAGGTTTCAGCCAAACATCGTTGGTCCTTCACCGTGAATCCAGAGTCAGTATAACCCGTGAAGCTTGCTGTAATAGTCATAGGGTTGTATGGAGGATCTAAGTAAATGAAATCATTTGTCTGAGCTTTGTCTCTTAATATTTTCTGGTAATCCTGCGAATAAAGATGAGATTCGAATGATCTCAGCGTCAGACTAGCATTACGTAGGTTTTTACTATCGCATATAATCGGGTTTCTATATTTCCCCATAGGTACATTAAACTTACCATTGGTGTTTACTCGATAAAGCCCATTGTAGCATGTTTTGTTAAGTGTAATTAGTCTAGCAGCTCTTTCAATATCAGTATTCTTTTCGACATCAAATCTATCTCTTAACTTATAATAAAAATCCTCTGGTGATTTGTGATATTCTGTCTTGTATATATGTAGAATATCTATTAACTCTTCGATACTTGACTTAACAGTCCTATATGCATTAATCAATTCCTGATTTACGTCAGACAAATAAGCAGTAAACCGGAGGTTCTTTACAGTAGACAGGTAGAAAAATAACGCACCGCCTCCCAAAAAAGGCTCGAAATAGCGGTTAAATGTTGTAGGAATGAGTTTATCGAGTCTATCCAATAACTGAGTTTTTCCTCCGGCCCATTTTACAAATGGAAGGGTCTGTGATAAACTAAAATCCGTAAATGCATTCTTGAATATTTCATGAGTAGAGCTTTTGGTCAAGACACAATATGCTCACATCACTAAGCAATCATTTAACGATTACTAGAAAAACTAAATTAGTATATTTAGTATTCTTGTATCGCAACTCAAATGCTATTGCACATTTACTTTTATAGTGTCACTAGCCATTATATAACGGCTAATAAAAGTCCACTTATTATAGTGTTTAGAACTCGCTCATTGCCATTTCTTCAATACTCATTTATCTGGAGAAGATTTGTTATAGAAAATGTCCAGTTATGCATTACTTTACTTATATTTTATTTAATAGAAAATGCTACAACTACTACTACCAACTAGAAAATTGGTTTTAAGCTGCCTACACTTAACAGAATTGAGCATATACTAGTAATATTGCAACCCTACTCCATTTACAGTATATCCATTATATGCCCATTGTATTATATTATTCATAAAGCTCCGATTAATCGAATATGAAAGGCGGTAGTATCTTCATTCGACATGTAAAGACGATCTGTATTTAGAGAAGACAGCTGTGAAACAAGCAATCCATATAGCCTATGTATAGATAGATAAAACAACAATCCCTTTCTTACCTTTTTCTTATTATACTAAACTACATATGGCAACACAATCTGAACGGTTCAGTTCATCTAATAAGATTTTGTAGCAGTATATACCTCAATTTATTGTTCTCTTTTCAATTATTTCAGTTTGCTTATCTTGTGTTAAACATAGAATGGACTAGGATTGCAAAAGGACCTAAAAAAGGAGCTGTATACGTATCTGGAGAGTGATTGCCAAATCGATGATGACACACAGCTATACCTATGATAAAAAACCATCGAGAGAAACCATTAAAAAAGAAGTAGAATCATAAGTACGATGTTCTTTGTGATAAGCACGCCGTGGCATCGCTATTAGCGGGAACACGTCCCCAGCTGCATTCCTAATCCCGAAGGCTGTGTTACCTGCAGGGGTTGCCGAACTTCTTCCAAGTGAACGTTACCCTCTGTACAAACTTTGTGATCGATGTATTACCCATGTCGAAGGATGTAAGCCGCATGATGGCGCAGCGTTCATGATAGAACAATAATCATGTTAACAGCTGTGTTCCATTTGACAAGCTGTACGAAATGATGGGGCGTAAAGACAAATGTTGTTCCAACCATGGCCTATACAAAGTCTCATTTAAAATAGATTCTTTAATCTCACCACACATCCTGTTATACGAACCTACTTCTAATATAATTTTAGTCGACTTCAAGAATCCGATATTGTCAGGCATAAGTTCTAGATACAGTAACAATGACAGAAAAAGCTAATTCTAATGAAAGAGTATTGTGGATGAGTTCTAGTCTAGGATCCATTTTTCGTATGATATACCAACAGAATATCTAGTAGATGTATTGAAAGGGATTTATCAATGGTTGGGTTTGGAATGCGTCCAAGGCTTTCTGTGTTCACAAGAAAGACCTCACATCATTTCTCTTTGAGATTAATCCGACATAGTTAAACAGTTTATTCACCTGAAATCAGTAAAAGATGAGGTAGATTTGAACTACGAATACTTCATTTATGAAAGACTTTTTATCCTACCAGAAATCATCTCAGTAAACGCTTTCAAAAGTATCTCCGTGAATTTCTGTCCAAACTCTAAGTTTATTTTGTTTATATCATCTTGATTAACTTTAAGCCGCAACAAGGATTGCCTATCAAGCTCAATAATAAGTGTCCCGCTATTCACTGACCCAAGAAAATTTTAAATATTCCAGAAAGCGGATCTAGATTCGCCTGTTGGTAATTTTCAGTACTTGTGTCCATTTTATATAGTAGTTAGTTAGTACGAAAACGGGTTAGAAATCCTAATTGCCTCTCAAAGATGAGATCTGACGAAAAGAGGTACGTTTGAAATACTATGCCGTCAAATGATCTGAAACCACTATCTGAAGTCACTATCATGCCATCAAATGATAATCAGAAACTAGGTAGAGGAGGCTTACCTTCTTGCTCCTTTTGATGAAATCTTCGTTTCTATTTTGCAAAATTTTTAATTACGTTAAAGAATTCAGTTTCATTCAAGCTCTTCTTACTAGCCACCCAGTCCTTTGCATCTTTGCCTACCAGATATCGAAGATTAGGATTTGGGTTTGTAACGGCATCCAAAATAACCTTTGCAACCAGATCTGCTTGAAAAGTTATCAGTGGTACTATTTTTAGTGTATTAAATCTACCTGCAGTCCTGGCCATCATTTCTTCTATTATGTGGAGATTATCTGCCTCTGCAACCCACAGAAATGTGTGCTCCAAACCTGAATGGAACTGGTTTAATATATTGACATTAGACTTTTCTGCATCTTCTGCCATTGTAGGAGCAGCCCTTAACAAGTATTTTCTACTTTCATCATTGTATAAAGGACATGCTTCTTGTGTGTGAGTTCCATATATTCCATATAAACCCATACATCAGTATACATTTGGAGCAACATTACAAACAGAGTCAAATACTAATGCCCAAGGTGAAACGAATGTTCCCCCTAAACTATCATCTTTGTTAACAAAAGCTCAACTAGGAACTGGCAGTATAGTTAGTGCTAATTGGAGCTCTCCCAATACCATTTCAATGAGTCTGCTCGGCCTAGCCAACTTAGTGGCTCCATCTCCCTCCACTGTCGGTACTGGTTGTGTGATGGCGATTGTCGTTCCATTTGTCAGTGCATCACCTCAATCTCCAGTCCCATTGAAGTAGATACTAACATGGATTGGCATCAATCCAATCATGTATACGGACATATTAGCATATTTTTCGATTCCAGAGATATAACATATTAGCAGGATGTTCTCTATCATTCATTAACTGTCATAAGTTCTTTGATCTCCTTTTTACGTATATTATGAAATAAATACATTGTCAGGTTAATAATACTAAGATATAAAACCGGAGTAATAATACTAAGATTATAACATTCTACCATTCTCTGAAATACAACATTATAGGTCATCGGTCAAACCAAACTACTTCGGAAGGACTGATTGGATCTGAATGTGACAGGAGAATCTTGTTGTAGTCCTTCGATTAGTACAGAAAATGAAGGAGGATGCTGCTCAGGAAATGATAATACAATTTTACAACCTTCAGTGGTTGTAAAATTAGTGCGTTTTAAGTTAATCGCTACATAGTTTATTTGTCGTTATCTGGTTTACTGAAAGTATTGTCTTTCACTGCATTTTCTTCTCCTGTATTTTCTGCTCTCTCTGAGTTGTAATTAAAGCTGCTATGCGTGTTCTCATCATTGTATTGACCTCCACTGCTACTCTGGATCTCCTCTGGACCTCCCTCAAAATCACCTATCCTTAGATGATTATGGCTATTGGAGACAAAGTTATTATTCTTCTCATTGAACGCTGCTACATTTTGTGTTGTTACAGCTGCTGCTGTAATTGCTAGTACGGCTAGTGTACTAGCGGTAAAAATCAAGTTTATTGATTTCATGAATAAGTAAGAAGAATCGACTAGTAGAAAAAGGTTGGTGAAAACTCTTAATAATTATACTAGACTATTAACCACGCCATATCTCATTCATAGAATTATATGGATAAGCTTATTCTAACAAACAAAAAAGAATGGACAGCAATTCAACCGTGACTACAGATCTAATCCTCCGTTATATCCCCAATAGCAAGAGTACTTTAGAAAGTATCAACCATCATAATTTACGCCTTACTTAAAATTCGCTACTTAAGTATAGTATGCTAACATGAGATTTGTAGATAGAATCTCTAGCGATAAACCATTTATAGATATTATTGTGCAAGATATCTATATCTAGTCACTCCAGCTTTCAAAAGTGTTTCTCGTAGATATCTTAGTTTATCTGATTTACGTTACATACTATATACACTGTTCCATAAAGCTATTCCTAATACGGTATCACTAGGTCTATAACCTAGATTTCTACGCAACATATCATAACTAATCATATTTGTGCATCAGACCCTCAAGTATTCTTTAGAGCATGATCTAAGTATCCAGCTGACGCTACCTCATTGCATGATGATCAAGTCTAAATGTAAGTCTATTATATAATGGACATTGTGCAGAAACAATGAACATCTTAGTAGTAGATGACGATCCCGATATCACCAAACTGTATAAGACTACATTAGAAGAAGAGGAGGGATTCAAGGTAGATACCTATAACGATCCTAAAGAAGCGTTATCAGATTTCAAACCAAACTATTATGATATTTCATTAATAGATATAAGGATGCCAGAGATGAACGGGTTTGATCTGTATAAGGAAATAATAAAGTTAGATTCTAGCATCAAAGTCACTTTTATTACTGCATTTGAGGTAAACTATAGAGCATGGCAAGAAATATTTCCTGATCTCGCTCAAGAATCTTACATCTCGAAGCCGACAACAATGAAAGGATTAAAAGAGCACGTACATAATTTGTTAGAAGAATCACACTAATATTTTTGAGAGATGAGGATGATATACTGAAGGTGTGATTGGATGGACGAAGAAGCAGAGAACTTCAATCCACTGAAGCTGAGCTGACATCAAAACTGTCAAAACAGGAATTATTGATCGTATCTCTAAGAGATGCATGTAATACACGTTCTTATGCGGCGAATGCTACTTTGAGAATCTCGAGAATCTTCTGAACTGTCTCGTTCTGAGATATTGCCTGTTAATTCAAATGTACCACCCTCCCTCGATTTGTTAAAAACTAAGGTAGTAATTAGTCTCTTAATCTTGTGAGTAAGGTATAAGCTATAAGGTATAAGATTTTAGCCAAACTATCGAGAAGAAATTAGTGTTGCATACCATCCGGGAACAATCGAACCAGCTGAACCAAATGTTCCTACAAGCGTGTATTTGCAAACATTGGGTAAACATTCCGGTTCTTCAATGAATATCCCCCATCGATTTAGAGGTTCTGTAATTAGATACCCAGTGTAAACAGCAGTTACGGAAGGCGTCTCCGAATTGGGTGAAGCAGAAGAAGTCTGCAATGTGATTTTCCCTGAGCCTTCATCATAAGTTCCCGATTCGACAACCTGGGATATATATCGGGTCAAGTAAGAGTTAGAGGAAGAGGTGGAGCTAAATATCCTTTTCACTATCTAGAAATGATAAATTATGTTTTTGGGAATGAAGAGAATACGATTGAAGTCTGCAGTGGCAGCGTTAATGGAGGATGTTTGACTGTAGACATAAATCCAGAAACTAATCCTCAGATCGTTGATGATGGACAAACCGTGAATAAGACTCCAAATGATTCATTCAATCGACTAAGGAAGGATCCGCCATACAATAGGAATACAGCCAGAAAGATGTATGACACTGACCTACCGAAGCCAATAAGATTATTTGAGGCAGCAGCAAGAGTCTGCAAAAAAGGCTCCCTTATGTTCCTACTACTTGGTCCAACAAATTACCAGTTGCATCCCAAAGGAACAAAGAGGATAGCTTGTATTCTCTTTACAGTAGTTCCAAACAACGAGATCAGAAGCTTGAACATCTATTACAAGTATGGTGGATGATACTTGATTGTTAATTTATTAAGTAATAAAATTCATGTCTTTAGGACTCTCTTTCCATCCATTTCGTTTGTTAACTAATCTTTGATTGTCGTCAATAGCCTTGCGAATATTGATTGCACTATGACAATGATGTATCTGATGCAGATTGAAATATATCCAAAATACGTAACAGTCGGTATATATCAGTACAAGATTCCGCCAAAATATGATCATTTACATATGTTCAGCTGTTATTAGCTTAATCTCCTAAATGTAGTCTCTCTAACTCTTTTTGAGTATGATACCTTTTATCAGTCCCTTTATCAAACTTTTGTAAACGATAATGGTAACGAGTATCAGCTACATATACATTACATGATAATCAGTTCCATATAGAAAGCAATCTGCAGACTAGACATATCATTCAATAGTAAAACCCACAAACTCAACTACTAACTAAAAAAGATCATAAATGGGAATTATTTTACTATACCACCAAATTACCCAAACAATAAATCGATGCAGCAGTAACTTCATTTACAGTGTGGCTTGCTGTTAGGGGTAACACCCGTGGAAGTACCGCCGCGTAAACATTGTTTCCCCTTGCTCTGGTTCACTTGACAAGGATGCTACTTCACATGACGACCTTCTAGCTGCGTTCAGGATGTCCTTGCATTTCCGGCACTAGTTGATCAACAAAAACTGTAATATCAAGGCACCTAAACATGTGGTATGGTAAAGGTTATTGAGTTGGACGAAAAAGTAACACTCAAAACACAGATACCACGATGTTCTCATTCCCACTAAAGTAAAAGTGGTTGGATCTAGCATTAATATTGTTACCTTTGTCAAAATAACCCTGATTTTAGCATTATTGATACTTTCAGCTTCGAATTCTATTCTTAGTTCCCCATATGTAGAAGGTACTTCATACATCTCTCGTACCAACACTTTGGAGTAAACCTGTATGGAAACCCTTGCAAGTTCTTCCCCTCACGTCTAAATGCACCTAATGTAGTCAATAAAATTGCTGCACGACAAAGATCAGAAGTCTTCACATCTCAATTGTGACGGGATACTATTTAGCTAGTTCGTATATGGAAATGTAGCGCCAATTTAGGCATAAGGGTAAAGCTGTTTCCAAGTTATCAGCAGTGCAGGTTGGATCAATTTCAGTCCTGAAACCGAGGGCCAATTTAAGCCATTCAAGATAGATATTGAATCATTGTCTAATCTACTTCTTGTAGATAAGCTTCAAATGCATTAACTAAATCCTATTTATACTCCCGCTCCAGCTGTGGAGTAAACTCTATCATCTTCCTGAAAATTATTGATTGCTCTTTAGCATCTTCCAATGCATTATGTGTATGAACTATATGATCCAAGCCTAGCCTTGTCTTAATATCTTCCATCGCAAGTGTATGCCATTTGCTATTAGTTTTGCCAAGCCATACCGACTTTAGATCAATTCCAGATACACCAAATGGATTCCAACCTAAGAATTTGTGAAAATAATAGTTGACAAAGCACCAATCAAAAGCTATAGGTGATGCTACAAATACTGGCTTTTTGTCATCTGATACTTTTGCAATCCAA
>JBKPHJ010000021.1:0-1348 GCA_046729835.1 Thermoproteota archaeon | reverse complement strand
TGATCTCAATTCTCTGGCAGTCGCATTATCATTCCATGTGACCAAATTAATCTGCCATAGTGGGCTGTATCCTTCGTCTCCTGGTTTAGCAGCCGTAACCGGAAGCTGAAAGCCAAATGGACCATCTCCTGCGATTCCATTAGTAAAAGCATATGCCTGAGCTCTAGCTGGTTCTGGGGTTTGGGCCAATAATGGAGTATAATTTACTTCAAAACCTGTCATGTTAGTAGCATCGGCTGCTGTCTTTTCATCTGAGACATCTGTTGCTATAAAGTAAATCTCATTACCATTCTCATATCCTTTAAGTAACGGAATGTCGACCGGCACATTTGTTCTCGAAAGTTTAAGCACTGATCCTAGTGCTGATGGTTGCTGCTGTTGTTGTTGTTGTGCTAATACTTGTTGCTGCTGTTGTTGTTGTAGTAGTATTGATGTAGGACCTAAGACGATCATCGCAGTTAACAAAAAGAAAGCCGCCATCGTCAATTTTATAGATCGCATGCACATCGGTGGAATATTCTTTATGCTGCTACCGTAATCATCTTTGTCTATTGTTCTGATTTTCATCATTAACATTCGAAAACTAAGAATAACTATAAATGCATATCCTCGAACCCAGAGAAAATTTGTTTAATAGTTCAACTTATGCTCTAACCGATAGTAACGAAATCCAAATCCAATATACACCTATTCTTGAGCTAGAACAGAAGTAGACAACAATCAAAGTATTAAATATTTTTGACTGATTAGGAATTATTCTATCAGGTAGTGAACTGAATTGAAGTGATTCTGTTCTAAGTGATAGAATACCAAGAAATATGTATAATGTTGCTGGTAATAAACGGATCATGTAACAGGCATACTAATTGAATCTGATCATCATCGATTAAATTTTTCCTTATATCTATCAAATAATTGTCTAAAATTCTCTCCTGCATTAGGATAGAAAGTTACAGCAATAGCTGAAATGAGCATTCCTATTCCAAAAGCTACAAAGAATTCCACTCCGAACATTTGATAATACTGTACTCTATGTCCATATTTTTAAGTATTCTCATAATAAGTTGTATTTCCAGTTTAACCGTTTTATATTTCACGAAATGTTATGAAGACTTATTTATCATATGAAATACGGCGGAGATCGTCCATCTACCTTAATGTATTGAGAGGTGTATGATACTATCCACAGGCGTAGCTATAAAATCCTATATCGCTGATCATCGTTGCTACCAATATCCTTTCTTTCTTGTTGATCAGCAGCTTCTCTTAATAGCCTGTCTACCTTACGTTTCTGTCGTATAGATTTGATTACTTTCATCATGACAGGACCGGCAACCATACCCAAGAC
>JBKPHJ010000020.1:0-2130 GCA_046729835.1 Thermoproteota archaeon | reverse complement strand
TCGTCAGTCGACGTAGAACTAGTATCTATGCCCTGTTCCTTTAGAAATTGTTCTGTACCAATAATTATCTCATGACCTACAACGATCGCTCCTTTTACTCCTTTGCCTGGAAATTGCTTCGTATTTAGAACAGAGATTCTTGGTTTGATTCCACGCTTTTTTGCTTCTTCCACAATTGCATTAGCTATTGGATGGCTTGAGCCCATTTCTATACTCGCAGCATGTTCAAGTAGCAGTTGTTTGCTACGTCCATCAAACGTAACAATCTCGTTAACTCTAGGCCTTCCCTCCGTAATAGTTCCAGTCTTGTCAAGCACTATTGTATCTGCTTTAGTAATCGAAAATAGCGCTGAAGCATCATTTATCAGTACTCCTTTCTCTGCTGCAATTGAAATTGCCCGCATCTTAACAGGAGGAGTGCTAAGACCAATTGCACAAGGGTAACCAATAACAAGAACAGATAGAGGTGCATATACCGTCTGTACCCATTGATTTGCTCCAGTTATTAGATTAAATGCCACCCACCCTATTGCTGTTAGACCAGCAAGAGCCAAAACTGCTATTACAAACTTGTCTATTACTTTGTCAAATATAGTAAGCAGTGATGGTATTGCCTCTTGAATTTGCTTCACATTTCCCGCTATTCTCATAAGCATAGTCTCACTTGCAGCCTTAGACACTCTGATAAGTAGCAATCCATCTCCATTAGTAGAACCTGCGAGCACACTATCCCCATTTCTCTTGTGAACAGGCCCAGATTCACCAGTAAGGATAGCTTCACTCACCGTTGATTCACCAGATTCTACTTTACCATCTACTGGTATTTTCTCACCTGCTCTTACAACGATAAGATCATTAACTTTGATTTCATCCATAGGAACAATTATTTCCTCTCTGCTTTGTTTTACTCCATTCTTTTCCTCTTCTCTTATTAACCTAGCCATTGGAGGCTGAAGATTTAATATCTTCCTAAGTGACTTGGTCGTATCATGTCTCACCTTGGCGCCGTACCAACCTGCAACTAGATGAAAGGTAGTAAGAAGGGCAGCTACATTAAAGAAATCTGGAACAGATGTATAGAATAGCGAAATCAAACCAACAGTAAATGCAGCAAAGCCAGCAGCACCATAAAGCACATGTTCATTTAGAATCCGTCGTTTTAACGCATTAAAAGCACCAATGTGAATGGGCCATCCAAAATAGAATAATACCACAGCTGATGCGGCCATCTCAAATAGCTTAAAACCTATGCCAAAATCAAATAGACCGAACATAAAGGATAGAAAAGCTAAAACAGTCACTGGAGCTGTGATAGCTGCCGCAGCTATTGTTCTTCTACGTAAGTCTTTAAGCACCACTATATCGCTATGCATTTTTTCAGATTCGTCAAAGGCGTAATACCCTAATCCTGTAAGATGTTTTTTTATAGAGTTAGGGTCAATCTGTCTTGGATTAAAGCGTACTACAACTTCGCTTGTATTCATCAGAACCTTAACTGATTCTATTCCCGTTACCTGCAATAGTCCTTTCTCAATAGTGGATGCACAAAATGCACATGCCATTCCTCCAATTTCGAAAATTGCTTGCTGTTGTCGTTGTATATATTCCTGTGAACTAGTACTAGCCACCAATCTGCTCAGCTCCTGATACGAATCCAGCCTTTCTGATAGCACCTCTAATTTTTTCCAAGTTCACCTTGCTTTCGTCAAACTCTATTCTAACCTGCTGCTTTTTAAAATCTGGATTAACATCTTTTATACCATTAATTTTTGACAAAGATTTTTGTAATCTCTTATCGCATCCCTCACAATGCATTCCTGAAACTTTTAAAGTAATATTCCTGTAAGTGCCGCTACTGTGAACGCTATCTTTGTATTTTTTGAATAGTTGCATAAATATACTTATTCAACATAACTATATAAAATCTTTGGAGCGATACGAAAAAGTTTGTAACGCTTAAATAGGCTAGTGTGCTTATCTATATGTATGAGTAGTGTTTTACAAAACCAAAAATATCAAAGTTGCATAGACGCTTGCAATGATTGCTTTGAAGCTTGCGAATATTGTGTCACAGCATGTTGTTTACGGGTGGAAGATGTAAAAAGTATGACAAGATGCATCCAACTTTGT
>JBKPHJ010000019.1:0-6751 GCA_046729835.1 Thermoproteota archaeon | reverse complement strand
GTAATGTCCTAGTCCAAAGAACTTGTACCTTTGAGAAATATTCCGCTGACAAACAAAGCAAAACTCTTTAGTTGCTATATCTCCCGTATGCGTTTTGAGGATCTTGAAGCATTCTTCCAAATAATCTCTAACGCTTATATCAGGATCTTTTATGATAACTTTGCCTTGACCTGAAAGACCTAAAATATAAGTGATGAATTCTTCTACTTTACTATTCGCTTTTGTTCTGATGCTTTGTCTGCTTTTCCAGTCAATTCCTTTGAAAGCTTCGTATTCTACAACTCTACAGCGGATAACACTTATTACTTCAAGCATGACAAGTCTCGAAACGATTGCCTTATCTCCATGATCTAGACGCCTTATTTCATTCTCAGCGAATTGACGGTTATTGTCTTGTAAAATATAGGATAACCAGACCGCCGAATCAAAATAAAGAAGAATTATAACTCCTCCCTTACAGCACGAAGTAGTTCGATAGAATCAACTGTGGCATCAGAATATCCTCTAAGCATACCACGCATCTGACCTATGATATCACCTTTAGTCTCAACATGATTTATTTCAAATATCGTCGCCAATGCATCAGGCTTTCGTGTAATTTCATTTCTTGGCCTGGAATTTGTTTTTTTACTACGACTTTTAGAATGCATCGATCGTTTTCTATTGACCTGTAAACTGCTTTTCATTCGTGACGTCATCGAACAGCGCATCTTATATTGCATGTATAATATTTAACTCGTATCCTCAAAGCTTAGCAAAAATTAAGGCCATAACATCTCAAATGATAAGTAGCAAAGAGGTTCCCGTTAGTACTTATCTGTGAGCTTGGGATTCCAGCTCGAACACAAACTTAAATTCAAGAGGACTCAGTGGTGTCTCTTTTTTCCTTGATATTCTAATTGGTTTGTACTGGACAGGTCTCGAATTTTAGTTGTTAGTTATGATGAGGATACTACAATTGACTCAAACTAAGATGGTAGTTATCCAGATGGTGAGCCATTAAATTTCGATAATTCGTTAGAGAAGTTGAATGTACATCAGTAATATGATGTCGCTTTCCATAGACACATTTGAAAGTATTTATTAGATATGTATCCTATTCTACCGTACTCAATGTAATCCCGGGACCGGTACAGATGAAAATATTATTCCTAACTGCACATCTTCCGTTTCCTCCAAGTAGTGGAGGCCGAAGGCGAGAATTTGAACTCGTATCGAGGCTAGGACAGAAGTTCGAAATCCATTTGTGCTCGTTGACTATCTCACAACAGAAAGATGATGTAAATACAAAGCACTTGTATCGTTATTGCAAAAACGTCAGCCTGTTTAAAGTAGCAAATCCTCCCCCCTTGTTCAGCTGCGATATGACACATCCTTGGCTTATGAAGAGATACTATTCTGAGGAGGCCATAAATCGAATTTCTCACTTGCTAAACGATCAAAGTTTCGACATAGTTCATGTGGAAGGCTATTACCTTATGCAGTTGCTACCACGAAAACTAGATGTTCCGGTATTGCTTGTAGAACATAATATGGAATACATTCTCAATACGCAGAGATATCAATTGTCGAGATCGCCACACGATAGGTTTTTTTATTGGCAAGAATACCATTATACTTTTTTGTGGGAACACAGTTTTTGGAAACGGGCAACTAAAGTAGTTACACTTACCACTGAAGACGAAATAAGTATACGACGACTCGACCCTAATATTGACATTCGAATGATCCCTAACGGTATTGATCACTCACTAACGATTGAGCAGTCGGCCCCTCTCCGCGATACTAGTAATGCGTATGTTGGTGTCAGAAGTTTTAAGCCAATCGATCATAATCGTCCCTCTATATTGTTTGTTTGTAATTTTGCATATGATCCAAATATTGATGCGGCATTGTACTTTGTTAAACAGATTTTCCCACTGGTTCTCAAAGATGTTCCTGATGCAAAGCTATTCCTTGTAGGCAATTGCCCACCAGCTGAAATACGAGCGTTAGGTTGTTTCAATAACAGCGACATGAACAGCTACATGTCTCTCGAAGTGACCGGCTATGTGGAATCACTCTATCCTTTCTACAGAGCTGCCAAAGTTGTTGTTTGCCCTCTTAGGATAGGAGGAGGGGTAAAAGTAAAGGTTTTGGAGGCATTAAAAGCTGGGAAAGCTATAGTCTGTACATCGATTGGAGCTCAAGGATTAGGTGTCATCAACAATGGTGCGTTGTGTATCTGCGATAGAGCATCCGATTTTGCGAAAAATGTTGTCCGATTTCTCGTCAGTCCTCTGGAACGTCATCTGCAGGAGGAAAACGCATTGCGTTTCGCGGAAACCCTTCCTACGTGGAACCAAGTCAAAGATGAATATGTACGTTGTTACAATGAAATGTTATTTGTGACCAGTAACATTGATAGGCATCAAGCTGTCCAACGCCATAAGGGCTTTTCAATTTGACTACCACTAAGAAGATCAAAAAGATGCAATTAAGCTGAGATCCGACAAGCACAGAACAACAATTAGAGAACAATCTATAAGCTACTAGGGTTAACAAAAAAACTATGTATTAAGAGAGGTAGTTAATCACTGCGCTAAATCTGATCTGCAGGCTAGATGTTAGAGCACCGGGATGAATGGGAAAACAACCTGGATATCATATGGTGGAATTTTCGTCTCGACCGTTTTTGAAAGCTCATCGATGATAGCGAATATTAAACTACTGTAAACAGGTTAACTTATTTCAGTAAATACATGTATGATTTGGTAATTTGATAATTTGATGTCCAGATTGAAATGATCCTTCCTAACCTCGCGCTTTAGCTATCTATCAGTTACGTCTAATAATTACAGCATCCCCAGAATCCATACTCTGCCAGATAACATCGTACCCCAACTTTGAAATAAGCTCAGCATGGCATGGTTCAGGGATTGAATTTTCCGATAAGATAACACATGCATCTATAAACTTGGTAGTTCCCGCCAATAGTTTGGCTAACTTGTTGACTCTTGATCGGGATATAAACCATGATTCTGCTTTTAGATAGTCACGATCATTATCTCTTGAAGCAACAATAATTGCGACTTCAGTTGGTACATTGTATCCATCCGCGATTTCTTGAATTGAAATTACATCTTTCGCACCATCAAATTTTATCCTTAGTTTGGAATCAACCACATTGGTTTCGATCTGCTCCTTATCAATCAATTTCAGATAATCATTTATCTTCTTTACTGGAACGGAATTCTTCTTGTAAATTATGATCTTGTCTTGTGAAATGACAGAATTGAATTGATTCATAATCTTTGAGCAGGAGAGCTCTTCATTGACCGCAACAAACAGATCGACATCTTTGTTTGAGAAAACGTCAATTATTTTTTGATACTTTCTTTCGAGGTACTCTTTGGTCCAGAATCCCACAATTTCCAAGTATACCTTCTTACCATATTTTTCAAATACAAAATCAGGAATAAAGGCACTTCCACTCGTGACGACAAGTGGATCCGGTTCTCTTTTAAGTTCCCACTTATTAGCAATTTGTTCGAATCTATTTGCAAATTTTTCTTCAACAGAGCTGTCAAAGTATTCTGTTGTAGATTTGCTGCCACCATCATGGGAACGAAATGGATCGCCTAGAACATACTGCTGCGCCTCAGACCAGGAAATTTTGAACGAATAAATTTTCTTTCCAGACATGGTCTTTCTAACTATCCATGCATTTAATGACCACCTCGGTGATGCAATAATCGAGGGAAGTAGTTTAGCTATGGATGCTCCATATCTCTCAGTTAATTTAAATAAGCTAGCAGCACCATCTATTGAACAAATAATCTCTGTTTTATGATTGTCGGCTTTAAGGTTGGTATGAACCAAATCGAGTCGTGTCCTATCATCATTGTCAACTTCGTCAGGCTCATCTGCTCTTTCATCTCCTCGAAATCTCATCTGTAAATCGTACATCAAACCCAGACGTTTTACGTTTCTTAAAATATGCTTCCAGTTCACACCGCCATAGACGCTGAATTCCAGCTTTGTACAATTAAAGAGCAGTGTCTGCATTAATGAGAGGTTATACCATCCTATCAGTTCTTCGTATCCGATCGAATCGAATCGGTCCAGTATCGTATTCTCTTCTAGATCGCTCCACATAAGCTGTTTGATTTGGGATTGAGAAATCTCCATCTTTGTTGCGACAGCACGTACTATATCATCGTGCTGCGACTGAGTGAGGGCAAAACCCCGTCTGGATGATTCCTCCCATAATAGCTTTCTGACATGAACTGGTATAATCTCACGTCCTCCACTATTACTACTATCTGGGGTGATTACAGGCTTAAATTGACATCTTCTCTCAAGTAAGGTAGAGAGTCCTCTAACAAGTCTATAATCATCGTATAGGTTTTCCAAGGTCGAAATTCTTCTATCAAGTAAACCCTTTTTTTCTTTCTTGGCTGCTGATTCTTCGAATTCACCTACAGCTGTTTTGGCTAACTGAAGGTGTTCCACTTTGTCATCTCCTGTGCAGAAGAGCGGTATTATTTCACCTTTTCTCGTTCTGACTCTAAGTAGTTGGCTTGGCAGCATTAGCTATTCATCTATCTTTCCTTGATTCGGACATATGGGAAAAGTAATATTGGTATCCATGAGTAACAATTCGTAATCATTTCTATTTTCCGTCCTGTGATTATTATCATGTCGTGATAAAAGTAGCATTTCTCCTTTCCTCCATCCTCATTAGCCTCCTTAATGCTTTCCTCACGCCCGTTACCATTATCCTTTTTGATAGATCCTAGTAAGTGCTTTCTTCCTTTTCTCACTCGTTCCTGTTTCACGTGTATCTGATGAAACGATCTCGATTAGTCTGGCCTTCACATTCGCGGTCGTGACGGTGGTAGTATTGGGTGGATCCACTTTTGGTCGTAGAAGTCTACCTAGCCTCTGTATAAATTCCCTACCACTACCAGTTCCACTGACTATAATAGCCAGTTTAGCATCAGGAACATCTACCCCCTCGTCTAGAACTTTAGACGTGACAATTGCTAAATATCGACCTTCTTTGAGGCCTGTTAAAACATCGTGTCTCTCCTCTCTAGTTGTTTTATGAGTTATGGAAGGTATCAGGAATTTGTCGGCGATCTCGTAGACTAGACTATTATGCTGAGTAAAAACTATCGTCTTTACGCCTATATTCTCGGCAAGGATTTCCCTTAATTCCTCCATTCTTGAACTGCTATTTAGCGCAATATCCATTGCCTTGTTTCTTGCTAGCAGTGCTTCTCGAGCAGGTCTGCTGCAGCAGCAATACTGCTCTTGACCGACATCATAATTAATCTTCTAAACGCACCATGGTAATTCATTCTAATTCCAAGCTTTTTCATACCGAGTTGGTAGGTTCCAAAATGTTTTTGATACTGTTCTTTTTCGATCGGGGTCATTTCTACCTGCCTTCTCTCTATTTCATGAGCTGCAAGGTGCTTATTCTTAGCAAGCTCTAGTGGGTGTGCCTGAAAGACAACTCCGCCGCCGACTAACTTCGGAAAGTCTAAACGTAATTTATCCTCTTTGGTGGCAGTAAGGCCTAGCCTGTAAGGAGCAGCCAGCTGTTCTGCTATTGATCTGTATCCAAGCGCAGCCAGATGATGTACCTCATCAAATACCTACCTTACCTAGGGTTGAAGCTCCTATATAAGCAGAATCATACGTAGCAACTGTTATTGCTTGGATATCGTCCATTCCACTACCAAGGTTTCCAATTTTTGCATTTGTAAAGTTTTTCGTGAGAACATCTGTCCATTGACTCATCAGGTCGAGTGTTGGCACTACAACCAGCGTAGCGGCGTTTACCTTTTCAATTGATTTGACCCCTATTAGCGTCTTTCCAGAGCCAGTTGGAAGCACAATAAAGCCTTTCATCCCGACTCTAATCTATAATCTGTCTAAGGCCTTATGTTGATAATCTCTTAATGAAATATTTGTTGTCGCCAAGCGGGGAGAAGGTACAAGATCTAAAACGAAATCATTGCATATTATAGCACTCTCACGGATATAACTTACAATATTAGAATAGTCCAATGCTTGCGCCCTCAAAGAATTTGTTCTGGGATCTATTGTAGCAAAGGGTACGTGGGCCAGACCTTTAATGATTATAGTTCCTCTGTCATAAGTGAGAGCTACCTTTAGCACCTCATCGATCTACTTTAAGATGATTAAAAAGTCTTGTTCCTTTGAAATGTGGACCTTAGACACATGCCTGTTGTGACTCTTATAGTAATTCACGGAATTGAATAGCAGGTGACTCCCGGACACTGACATGGTTGTATAGTTTGTCGGTACAAAGGCCTTCAACTCAAGTCATCCGGCAAGTACAATCTCATTGTTTCTTGCTTTGCTGATGTTCAATTAACGTAAATTCTTAGTGTACTGTGAATTCCTAGTGCTCTATGAGTTCGACGAGGGATTTAAAGTGCGCGAGTCTAAAACACGGCTTCAGTAAAGCATTTCTAAATATCGTTCGTAAGCAATAAAAGACCCGCACTATTTGAATTTAATTGATCCTTGAAGTTTTTGAAGGAACCCGTGTAACATTACGCCTAATGAAAAGTGCATACACGGAAAGGGACTGTTTTAGATTGTATTGTCAGAACACCGTTTACTGTAATAAGAAAAAGGTAAGAAGGGCCTATCGTTATTTTATCTACCTATACATAGGCCACTTGGATTGCTTGTTTCACAGTTATTCTCTGTAAATTGATTGGTGTTGATG
>JBKPHJ010000018.1:0-3760 GCA_046729835.1 Thermoproteota archaeon | reverse complement strand
GATTAACCACACCAAATTAACCTAGTCAGTAACTTAGGCCAAGACCATCTTAGGTGTTCTAGGCTTCCCATCCTTAAAAACGGCTCTAGGCATATATTTCATTGAGAAAGAAGCAGCGCTAAGTAATACCGGTTCAAATCCTTTGCCAGTATCAGTCAAGCTATATTCTACCCTTATTGGGTACTCTGATACGATCTCTCTTCTAATAATTCCAAGCCGTTCGAGCTCGCGCAGACGTTCTGTAAGAACCTTTGGTGTAATACCTTCTATATTTTCCATAAACCGATTAAACTGTCTATGACCCCTGAGTATTTCTCTTATGATTAGGACTGTCCATCTTTTTCCAATAATTTTAAAAGTCGTTTCAATTGGGCATGACTTGAGTTCCGACATGTTATAGACTTTTTCTATAATGGAGCATATAGTGTCTGCCATTCATTTCATCGCTTCCTATTTGGTAACTAACTATCCATTTAGTTACGTGGGGCTTATAAACTATACTTTTAATACCTACTATGTAAATGAATCAAATTTTTGAGAGTGCAAAAGAACAATTACGATACAACAATACAACTTCGATACTAGTTCTTATAAATAAACCTCCCCTTGGGGAGGAATGCTTTTTATTATTTCTTGGATACAATGGCTATGACTAAGACTATTCCAGATGAGGAATGGGTTGAGGCTCGCAAAGGACTTCTCAAGAAGGAAATACTTATACTTCTATAAGGAAAACATTGTATTTGTTTACCTTCATTAGGTGTTTGAGCTGCAATCTTGTCAAGCCACCAATGCGTAAGCGTCTCTCAGAGCTTGAGAAAAGCAAAATGATAGCTCTATCCCTTAAAGTGCAGGCTGCATCAATTATTTTCTTAATTTCCTCTCTTGTGTAAGGCCTATCTTCTGCTGTCTTGAAAAACTTCCCGCTGAATTTCTTTATTTTCTTCCAGTTTATCCCCTCAATATCATTAATCAGAAAAAATGTTTGTAAGGCTGAAACTCTCTGTCTTATGCTATTAGGTGATAAATGTCTGTTATCCCTCATATCCATAACATATTGAATTGCATTTCAAGTACATCTTTATAAAAGGTAATCAATTTCTATAAATCAGAGACTAATAGAATAACCATACCGATTTTTCTAAACATAGTAAATACAGCAGGTAGTATTTTCGTACAACTTAAAAAAGTTTTTTGCGTTGACAATATTATGATGAGGAATCTATTTATGAGAGAATCAAGTGCCAAGTTCAATCAATTTCTATTCGATGTTCTTTCGGGAATGATACGTATTCTATCCTTGCCAATTCTAAAATAATCAGCCAGCTACTGGATCAGCTCTTGATGCTCCGAAATGCAAAGACTCAAACTATCATAAAGTGATGGAAAAGGCCATTACTGGTTGTAGCTCTCGTTGCTGTGATGAAAACACTATAGAAAAATCTGTATGTGTTGACAACTGCAAAGCTTTGGTGCTTGAGGCTAGTTGTGCCCGATATTATTTAATTCATTGAAAAAGTCGGACAGGTTCGTTTGTACGTGATCGTCTTTTCCCAGACCACCATTGGCAATATACTCGTCTCCCCATTTGACTTCTTCCAAACCTACATCTGTCTAATGATATTAACTGTACCACCCTCCCTCGATTTGTTAAAAACTAAGGTAGTAATTAGCCTCTTAATTTTGTGAGTAAGGTATAAGCTATAAGGTATAAGATTTTGGCCAAACTATCGAGAAGATATTAGTGTTGCATACCATCCGGGAACAATCGAATCAGCTGGACCAAATGTTCCTACAAGCACCACCAACGACACAATCAATCATACAGACAACAACAGCAGTACAACCGGAAGCTGTGGTTTCCGACGACTGTAGAAATTCTGGATTTGAAGATGGGAAGAATAGTGGCTTCAATGTAAATACATGGGTTCATTGTGGTGGAGCTGATCAAACGATGTATTATGATGGATTCGTGAGTGGTTGTACATATTACGATGCTTTCACAGTAGATTATTGTGAGAACTGGGCTAATGGTTCTACCAAGTGAAAGATCATTTAGGAACCACATACATGCTAAATCAACTCAATTAATCAAAACTAGAAATATCAACATCGTAACAGTGCCTTCTATTCTCTTCGTACAGGCCTGCATGTTCTAGATCTTCTGGATGGTTTTTGAAATACTGACATTCATTTGGCATATATCCAGCATCCTTACAAGCATATTTCCAAGATCTGTTATATTCATCATCTGCAAGAATTACACACTCAATGGCTCTATCTTTATCATATTTTCCAGCAAATCCAGCATCATATCCATCTACCCAACAATATGCACCTTCTTCTGTAGCATCTTCAGGATAGTCCATTCTAGGTCCACCAGCGTATACATTAAGTGTTGTCGCTAAGACAAGCAAAGGAATGATTGCCAAAAGTGATTGCTTCATTGCTCTATCACACACCTTGAATCAGGAGGACAGTTTACATAACCTTTATCATACTTACGAGATAATAGCTTTTGACAGATTTCTGTGGTAAAGGCATTTAATACAATGTGGGGGATGATCGATCGTCTATGCTTTCTCTCATTATATTGTCTGTTGCGAAGCTGCTCAACTCTCAATGAGGATTGCACACAAATATTTTGTTGAAAAAATCAAGGGAGCAGGTATAGTTCTAGAGGCAACCGAGAAAGCAAGAAGATGTGGTATGACCAAGGAAACAGCTGGTACTGCTAAAACTGGTATGAATATGAACCGGCTTGAAAGCTTCTAATCAAGGTTGATTAAGGGTTGAAAATTATAACTAAAGTATTCATAAATTAAGAGCAAAATATTTTTACTAATCTTATAATAAATCCAGCTCGTGTTCATGGAGTTAGATCACAATAATAACGTATATTGGACACCGACATTAACACCATCTTCACCATCTTCATCTTCAATAGATCTGAAAAGAGGCAAAATAGTACCAAGAGAACAAGATAAACTAGAGGTAGTGCATGGCGAAGGAAATGTAATGGACGCAATGTTACAATTTCTGTCTAGGGCGAATAAAATAGACTGCTGTTATGACTATAGAGCACCTTCAATGGTTATTGAAGTTGAAGCATACAGGAAATTATTACTTCATATAAAAGAAAGAGGTGTTAAATTAAGGTTTCTTACAGATATCAATAAAGATAATATTAGCTATTGCAAAGAGCTGATGAAATTTGCAGAAGAGATCCGTCACTTAGAAGGAGTCAAAGCAAGTTTCTCGATAAGTGAAACTGAATACATTGCTACCGCTACTCTACATGAAGCACTGTCGACACAAAAACTTGTCTATAGTAATGTAAAGGATATGGTAGAACAGCAACAATATCTGTTCAATAGCCTCTGGAATAGGTCAATGCCAGCTGAGCAGAGAATTAAAGAAATAGAAGAAGGAATAGAAACAGAATTCTTTGAAGTTATTGATGAAACTAAGAAGATAAGTCAAATCCTTATTGATTTGGCGAAATCAGTCACGAATGAGATGTTATTACTACTTCCTAATGATAGAGCTATGGTAAGAATAAACAAATTAGGAGTTGTTGATTATCTTGTAAAGGCGTCTAAAGAAAATGGTGCATCTATAAAGATTATCTGTCCTTTATCTGCAGCAAATTCGTCTATTGTGAAATGGATAAATGATAACGCACCAGACATCAAAATACTTAATGGTAATAACTCTCAACATGGAATATACATAGTTGATGGTATAAGATTTCTAAGAA
>JBKPHJ010000017.1:0-4684 GCA_046729835.1 Thermoproteota archaeon | reverse complement strand
GAAGAGTGACGTACATTACGTATTCTGGCTCCCACTCCCCGTCGCTCTCTGGCTATAGAGAATATTAACAGAGTCAAGATTAGTTACGACAACCGATGCATATGTCTGACAATATCCATGAATCATTGAAATGTTTTCGAAATATTACTAGCAATATTCTTGCCAAGCTAAAAGAGCTGAAAGAGAAAGATGTGAAGATAAAACAATTGACAGATAACATAGTCGAATTGGAGAATTCTGTGAAGACGATTATGGATAATTTGAGAGCCACTGACAATGAGCTTAGTGTGTTGAAATAGTTGGTAAATGGTCATTCAAACTGCAGTTGGCTGGATTTTAGATGTTTCGCAAGACCGTGATACTAACGATATTATTATACTCATAAAATTACAAGAAGACAATAAAGTTATTAGCTTCAAACAAAGACTGCACGAATATATTTTCTACGTACTTCCAAAGTCTCATCCAGCCGGAGAAGATCTCATCCAACAACTATCAAGATATGACGAAATTATAAAGCGAATATTCTGGGACGAAAAATATATTGATCTTCCCGATAAGAACAAGACAAAGCTAATCGGAATAAGTCTAGCGAATACTCACTCAACATACAAACAAGACTTCAAAAGACTTATACAGACACTAAATAGTGACTCTAGAGCGAGTGCGCTGTATAATGCAGAGCTATCGGTATTAATACAATTCATCTATACTCAACTAAAAATCTCACCGACTAGCAAAGTGCAAATTGGATATGAAGCAGAGAGATTGATATCTATATCAAGAATAGATGATGGCCAAGAGATAGCTCCGCCCCCATTTTCTATCATGTATATTGATATCAGCGAATGTAATGACCACGCCTTGAAGAAATTAACAAAACTTGCAGTTAGATGTGAAAATCAAACTTCAATAATTATCTTTAATGGAGTTTCTGATCCGAATTTTGTTTCAAATCTTACCGAGAATAATTCCGACATAATCGTATTCTGCGGAGATCATAACTTACTCTCACCCCCAGATGCTCCGTTCTTCAAAGAACGGTCCAAGCAGAAAGTAATCATTTATACTCATGATAAAGATACTCCAATCATTGAGTTAATCGAGAAAGCAAGATTTAGCTATCTCCCGCTTAGACTTGCTTCCAAATATGGAATGATGAGACTAATTGATAGTAGAATTACATTTGAGTTACTTCAGAGAAATTACGTTATTCCATCCACAAGATCAATATCAAATAGTCATGAGAAAATTAGAACATTAGAAAACATTGTTGAGATGGACAAAGCGGGCATGATCATTTCTCCAGAAATCGGATTGCACGAAAATGTGGGTGTTCTGGATTATGATAACGAATACGCAAATCTTATTATCAACCATAACATCAGTTTTGAAAATAATCATAATGGAAACAAAGAATGTGAGCACAGATCTTCAAAAGATGATCAAATGGCTTTACTCCCATCTATCATGAAAGACATAGTTACAAGACGCATATATCTGAAGCAATTACTCAAAAACGAGCTTGAATCGGACAGTCCGCTCTACTCTTACTGCCAAATTCGTTTAGATATTTTAAAACAAATATTAGTATGTCTCTACGGAACATCTGGCTCAATCTGGAATCGATACAGCAACGTACGAGTCTTTGAAGAGATAAACAGACTATCGAGACAAATATTATTGAAAACTAAAGATATTGTGCAAAGTTCGGGCTTCCAACTGGTATACGCTGATACCGACGCCGTTTTTCTGAAGAAAAAAGATGCGACAAGAAGCGATTATGAAGAGATAATGAATACACTCATCACAGAGACCGGTCTTAATATGACGTTGGAGTATCATTACAAATTTCTGGTTTTGTTATATGTAGAAGCTGATGAAAAACTAGAAGCTAGAAAGCATTATTACGGGCTCACTCATGACAATCAGCTAATTACACGGGGCACAGACACTAGAAGACATGACTCGCCGGCATTCATAAAACAGTTTCAAACCAATTTACTTTCAAAGTTATTTGACTGCAATAACTCTGAAGAAGTTTTGAAAAGCGGATACGAGACGGCACTACTGTATATTACTCAAAGTATAGATATGATTATGAACGGTGAAGTGCAGACAACTGATCTGGTTATCTCCAAATTATTACGACAAAACATAGAGAAGTATCGAAGTCTGTTTCCCCACGTGGCGGCAGCTATTAGATTGAATATGTCGGGACTTATTGCCGGTATGGGAGACAATATCGAGTATATTTACACGGATTCAAAACATACTGATCCACTGCAAAGAGTAGTCCCCGCCAAGCTAATTTCTTCTGAGCATTATGATAGAGAGAAGTATCTGGAAATGCTGCTTGATTCTGCAGAATCTGTGTTAGCAGTATTTGGATTCAATCGATCTCTATATGGATTCAATGATAGTAAGAAAAGCTATCGTTGGTGGAACGAATTATACAAACAACGACAGATAGACATTGAGACAGCAAGAGTTGTAAAATGGGGATCCACCAATAAGTTTATTTTCAAACGACAGATGTTTTAACAAAAGAAATCGAGACATGGCGCGGCTTTATAGACAAACTTCCGACAGATGAAGATAAAGTTGTTCTAACCAAGTTGCTTGAGAGCATCTAAAAAATGGAGTCTCTACAGCATATCAAAAAATCTTCAAAAAAAGAATTGAATCAGATACCAATCCGAATACTGAAGCTATCACCGAGATAAAAAATGATATAAAAGATGCTTATTCAGATGGAAAGATAACTGAATTGCATTATAAACTTTTGAATGAGAAGATTTCCGATATGCTCAATAATAAGTGAGATATCAAATCGACGTAAATCTGTGTACTCAGATTTCTCTACTAACATTACTTGTTTTTAGTAGACCGAAGCCAAAAATATTTTGCCGGTATGAGATAACATATGGGAATTAACATAAATAATATAAGACTTACTTGAGTACTTAAGAATGACACAGCAGTAGCCATCACGTACAGTATTATCCCCACAATTATTCTTCTCGACATTATTGTTATCAACTTGGGGTGAAGATCACTATCTACTAAATGACGTTCTCTAGTAGCGTACTTCCATTGCAAATATGTCCAGACTAGAACTATGATAATGTTGATTCCATATATGATTACTGAGATCTGCTGATCTCCATATGCTCCAATCAGAGCTGTAGAAAACGGTATAAATGCTATGAACATTAAATAAAAGATAGTCATCCAGAGAAGTATTCGATTGGCACGCTTGATGTAGTGAAACTGATCGTCATGAGCAATCCAAAAAAACCCCAAGATTATGAAACTTATTGTATAGCTCCAAACATCTGGCAACAACTCAAGTAACCGTTTTGGAAGCTCGGTTGCAACTTCTGAACGAGATAGCTGCGGTACAACTATTTCTAATACTAACAGAGTCATAACTATAGCAAGAACCGCATCTGTAAGTGTTATAATACGATCTCTACTAACACGATCTCCAACTTCATGTGTCAATCTATTCACCAGTATGACTCGTACTATAAATCCGATCCCCCGTGATGATTCTAACACGCTCTCAACCAAAAGTGTGTAGTCCAATGCATATAATATAGCAATTAGAAACAGTCTGCAGCAGCAAGTATTGATACGGTAACAGAAGATAACAGATAAAGCTAAGAACAACGGCTTGCCATTAAACTCTATGCAAATCGTATTGAATAAGAAAGACAAAGAACAGTTAGTGATTAAGCTTTATCAAGATGGCAAGCCCATACGAGAGATAGCTCGACAAGCGCATTTATCGTTCGGATCAATTGGAAAAATCATTAGAACTATCAATAGCGGCAGTGATGATAACTGCAGCAGCACATCCAAGTCAACAAAAGCGTTATGGATGTTCTTAAACGGAAAGCGCACCATTGACGTGGCGATCGAATTAGATATGTCAGCTTCTGAAGTTGAAGAGCTACAACAAGAGTACTGGGCGCTTAATCAGCTACATGAACTCTGATTCTTGTTTAACGAGATCAAATATTATTTGCCATCATTTATCAAATTGTTCAATCTACTGAAAAGAAACAAAATGTTGGGAGACGGGTACATCACAAAGTTTATGAGATATGCCAATTATGACTTACCAACTTTGGAAAACAAGATCCAGAATCTGACCGGCGATGTAATAGAACTCGAATGGAAGAAGAAAGATCTGAATAATACTATCACACTTTGGAACGCACAATTACGTGATCTTGGATTGACCATAGAACAATACCAGAAAGCCATCGAAATCAAGAAGCAACAACTGATAAGAACCGGCAAACAAGTATCATAATTTCATGATAGTCGACGCTATCTTTAAGTCACACTATTGATACCAAAATTGAGTATTTTTCTCCAATATCATCTTGAATTTGTCTACTTCTTCAAGTACTTCATGTACATATTCTTTCATAGCTGCAGGTTCATCTGTTGTTAGTTTTGATTGTTCTCCATGCAATTTTTGTACTTCATGTACATATTCTTTCATAGCTTCAAGTTCATCTGTTGTTAGTTTTGATTGTGTTATCATACAATTTCGCTGCTCTCACGGTCGATTTATCACTAAATAACAGTTAATTTAACCGCTCGTCAGTTCTGGTTATTATTAATCATAAACAAAGCTTACTAAGGTTAATGTATTTGTGCGAGTGTT
>JBKPHJ010000016.1:0-10527 GCA_046729835.1 Thermoproteota archaeon | reverse complement strand
CGACGAGACGAAGTAGAATTTCTAGAATGGACCAGAAGAGTTGTCAGACTAGTTTTGAATCATGTTGAAGAAAAACAAGAAAAAGTTGTAACAACCAAAGAGCGACAAGAAATAACAGATATAATCGAATTTGAAAGCGTTCTCAAAGAGAGAATTGAAGATCTAAATTTGAAGCTGAAGAGTTCTAACAATCTAAGAGAATCTGACATACTAGTTAATGAGATAGACACATTAGAAAGCATTTTGGGCCGTCTTTCCGACTTAAAATACGGAGATATAGCCCGAGCCATAGAAATTGCAGAAGCAAACAAGAATCTGAAACAAGCAAAAAGTTTGAGAGAAGAACTGTGCGATATTCATGACATAGAATCTGAAATAAGTGCTAAGATGCAAAAACAAAATCGAAATCAGTTATAGAAGAGTTATCAGATAAATCTGAATTAACCAAAATTAGATTTGTCAGCATAACGGGTGCAGTGATCGTATGGTCGGTTCTCAATACGTCAAATACGGAGCATTATCAGGACTTCTTTTGTTATGTACTATAATGCTAAGCTCGAATGAAGACAACAAGAATTCGGTTTTCGCACAGAATACCAGCTCCATATCACCAGCTTCTGATGAATTCAGTACTGATGATTCATCTCCAAATAACGATAATGGTAATGATAACGATGAGTCTACTGGCTCATCCGGTTCTAATGGTGATTATGGACAGGGCAGGACAACGGAAGAAGAAGAGACTAACGATGGACAGGATGAAAGCGAAAAACAGAATGATAATGGACAGGGTACAGCATCAACAGCACAGAATAGTATAACGGAAGAGCAGGAACAGAATGAAAATGATGAACAGGGTACAGCATCAACAGAACATAACGATAATGATGAACAGGGTACAACATCAACAAAACAGGAAGGAACTACAGAAGGGGAAGATACTAACACAGATTATCAGCTAGCAAATTCATTACTAGATATAAGAAACAAAATCGATGAAGTATTACCACTTCTGAAATGACATGTCTCGGGTCATGAGACATTAAACCCATCTTTATTTTTGTTAGGTTGAGATTTAAAAGATCAGATGACCTGGTCAGTAAGTTCGTTGTACGTAGTATAGTGGTCGAATTTAGAATTTAGAAAATCTTAGTGCAATTTATAGAATGGATAATTAGTTTCTCTGACGGCTAGACACATTTTAGCACGAAGCTACAGCTCTCACAGAAGTAAGCTAATACTTCGAACTCGGAATGAAGTTCCATAATTTCATGGCAGCGTGGGCATTCGGTTTCTATATCTAATTCTGAAAGCATTGCTGATGCCGGTACAGCCGCGAGGGTACCAATCATGAAAACAGTTTTTTCCGTAAAACCTATTCCCACTGCAAACATATGATGAGCCCAAGATGAGAACGAGATTATACCCAATAGTATAAAGGCTACTACACCTGATTGATAGCTAAAGATAGATTTTCTAGAAAATTTAGGAATGGTCTCGTAGAGCATCCCTGCAGCTGGTATCAGGAAGATATAGACTTCCGGATGGAAAGTGAACCAGAACAAATGTTGGTACGCTATAGGATCCCCTCCCATCTCAGGATTGAAGAAGCCTGAAATGCCAAGTCTATCCGTATACAACATGATCAGTGATGCAGCAAAGGTTGGAACAGCAACTGTTATCATTAGAGACGTTACAAGAATGGACCACGAAAATAGAGATATCTTCATAAGCGGAAGGTCGGGATGTTTGCATTTTAATATCGTAACTACAAAGTTAATTGCTCCCAAGACCGATGAAATACCAAGTATTTTTGCCCCAAAAATCCAAAGATCCGCAGCTGGCCCTGGAGCTCTGATAGTCGAATAAGGCGGATATGCGGTCTAACCTGTATCAGAAAAACCAATCCATATCATTGCCGCAGCTACAGGGATCATCCAGAATGCGACAGCATTGAGTTTGGGCCATGCCATATCATGATATCTTACCATTATAGGTATCAAGTAGTTCCCTACACCTGATGCAAAGGGCAATATCCCAAGAAACAACATATTTGTTCCGTGTATCTATTATGTCGTCTTTTTCAGATCATCTTCAAATGTGTCGAAATTAGGATGTCGTTTTTATCCCACATACGGATAGGATCCCATTTGATAAGTACGTTGTACGCCAGATGGTTTTTTGGAAGAATGTAGTAAGGGGAGGGGGCAATGCCATTCGCTATCTTATTAATACTTATATTTGCAAGATCTTCTACCGTCTTATTGTAAAACTGCTCTGCCTTATCCTGTTCTGTCTTGTTAATCCCGTTATCATTGTTTTTATAAGGCTAGAAACAATGATCTATTATCCTCTTAACAGCTGCTTGATCCAAGCGGCCAAATGTCAATAACTCCAAAAGTAACTGCTCGACGATCTTCTTCAGATCGTATCCATCAGGAATCCTTACATCAAACTCTTTGATCATTCCGAATAGCTCATAACTTACTCATTTAAAGTTTTAATCAGCCTAATGCCAAAACATAAGTGATAGTCTGAACGAATCGAACAGATCGTCATGATTAGTTACATCCTTATCTAGCATACCTTCGCCATTCTCTACGGCTGTACGCAATGCAGTTATCAACTGTTATGCCTATGGTGAATGGCTACCTGACCCTTGTTGTATTCTCACATCTCTTTGTAATGTGCTAGTATGTGCTTATGTTCTTTCGAGAAAGGGACTGGAATGACAAACATGTTCTGTTGTAGGATTTGCAGATCATAGACTGAAGGATATTGTTTCTTGTAGTAGTATATCTGCTTCTCATATGCAGAGTCTTCATCTACCCTATCCTTCAATGCTCTGATGAAGAATGGATTAGCACCATCTACAAATATTCTGCTTCTACCTTCGAAGGTAATGTTGTATTGGTCCAGTAGTTTGACTGGTGTTCGTATTATTGCGTTGAAGGACTTCTGCGTGTAGGTATTAGATATTGAATTCGATTTCTTTCCTTTCTCTATCGCTGCTTCAATATCCTTGGTGTGGAAGACATTCCCAATTAACCCTAGATATTTTAGGTTGTACTCGCGTTCAAATGAAGGAGATGCTTTCGATGCTTGAATCTCCGCCTCATTATAGATTCTATTGAGACCATACGTATAATCTAAGAAGAGTCTATGGTATAAACAGCTTGATTCAGGTTCCTTCTCTATCCTTTCAAACAAACCTTCTGGGGTGTTAGGTGTTGATACCATGACTATCCAAGGATTTCTTTTGGTAATGTACCTCTCCAATACGTCCCTGGCGTCCTGCTGCTGACCTGGTGGAAAGAAGTCAGCTTCATCTCGGAGCACGAAGGACACACTGGATAGCCCTCTCATTGCATCCAAATGGTGGGAAGGGTATGCTTCAATATGTACTCCATTTAATTCGATAACAGTTTCTTTGGTGTCAAAGGTGACAGGTCCTTTATCTGTGAATAGCCTTTTCATTCTGCCTATAAGTGTGATTGCGAGGTCTATCCTAGGACCAGTGACGATACACACCTGCTTACCATTTAGGTCATTATTTCTCAGAGACAATACCAATGTGGAGCTACAAACCTGATAGCATCATCTACTACCGTAGAATTAGTAAGCAACTCTAGCTTCATCTCATAACATTCTTTTGCTAGCGCTAAAGCCTTTATTTTATCACTCTTTACACTGTCGTCTGTCTGGGACAAAGTCGACGCCTGTAGTATTCTTGCTATCTCTGATTGATTGGTTTCACCTTTGCTCATAAGTTCCAATATCTTGGCTCTCCACCATTCTAGTTGTTGTTGTTGTTGTTGCACAGACGGGCTCACTTGTTGCTGTTGCAATCCACTATACTCACAGCAGGACCTTGTTGCATGTTCAAGAATACTTAATCAGCAGTAAGCTTTATTCTTTTTTCTTTTATGATCATGACAAGTTTAAAGCATTTTCCAGTCGAAAACATACTTAGCTCTAATGAGTTGCTTTTGGAGAGTATGAAAATATTCATCACATCTATATGCTAACAGTTTCCTTAAATTGCAGTTGGTATGCAAATACGTACTACGCATCGAACATGTCTGGAGTGTTCCAATAGTAAGTCTTAGTCTCTTTCTGTAGCGTCTTTCATCTTCGGGTATGCTGCTATCAGCTTCATCCTCATCTATTTTCGGATAGTCAGACAGTTCCTAGACTCATTCCTATTCGGCCGTCAGTACCTTGTCTCACTGTCATATCGTCAGTCATTTCTTATTCACTCACTTACTGGTTTATCGAGATCAATCAATGCTAACCTAATACGACTGATCATTTTTCTTGTCTCAATCGCTGCAGCTTTGTGGTCACCGTCTTCGTCGATCTCTTCGATTGCTTCATCGTCCGCCTTGCTTAACAAACCAAAAAGAAATTTAAGATCTTCTTTTGATAACCGTTCTGGACGCTCAGTCATTTCTTACTAGACACCTGTATTCACGTTAGCTAGGCGTTGCTCCAACTCTATTTTACTGGGTGAGTCCTAAATCGTGTGCCGCAGCATTTACATCGAACATCATTAGTCATTACTCTAATCTCACACGACCTACACATAGCTCCTTATTTGTATTGTGAGTGAATGCCTCGTATTCTTCCCATGTATAATCTCTTGCACATACCCCTACAGAAAGTCATTTCTTAGACCTCTTTCCTCTTCTCTTGTAGGCTCTCGTAGTAGAATGTATCTTCCTCTAACTCGGTTGTCGGATCATATGTCGTTCTGCCTTCATCTACCCATGTATTGTTAGCGCTTTCATCCATCATTCTGTGTAGCATGTGTATCTTCCATGCATTGAACTGCGCTGCTGTTGTTATAGGGGGTGGAACCAAGTTGCCACTATCGATCTCTTGCTGGATGTGCTCAATACACCATGTTACCAGTATATTATCAATCCTACGCCAGTTCATAGTACATCGTAACCTATCTTTACCCTGACCTGTTTGTCAAGGGACTCTGCTATCTTTGAATGGTAACGCTTTGGAATCCAGGTTATACGCTTGTGTTCTCTCATCTGACTAAGAGTTGTCACAAACTTGAATTCTGCCACAACTGACTTTTTAATCATCACATATTATTAAAACATCCCCTATTTAGCCATAATACGCACTATAGCGAATCCAGGGTGCGGTAAAGACAAACATATCTACCCGTATCTACAAATGGAATAGATTGATTTTATTGATGAATTTTGAGTAACTTTATTCCCTATTGTTGAAATAGGCTGTCTGTTAATCTTTGATATCTGATAGCAGTAATGGCTGAAGTTCGACAGTTAGATTCGACATATAATGTAGGAGATGCGTTGTTTGAGACGTGCTTTCATCAGTGCACTAAATGTGGAGTGATATTTAGGTGTCAAGCGAAAGTTACCGCTAAGATATGTAGTGATCCTTTCTATCATGGCATATGCAATATATGTAAGGTATAAAGACAGTTTCAACGTAAAGATGCTTTCACAGCTAAAAACCGTAGTCTGGTGATTTCTTATAATTCACATTGTAACGGGTTTAGATTACCGTAACATCTATCACGATGTGGCTGCCGAAGATGGATCTCTTCCATCTATACTAATCATCCATCTCTAGTTCTTTCAATATTCTGTGAGCCATATCTGCCATCATCATGTGATATAATGCTCCTGAGAAATCATTATGACTAGCGCATGCTTCAGCCAAAACCATTTCTCTTTCAAAGTCCTGAGCTAAACTATTCCTTAAATTGGTCTTTTCCCGTCTGATCTCCACATCAAGATCGCGACCGAATGAGCTGCCGAGAATGTTTAATCTTCTTTCTCTTTCCTCTGGACTTGACATGTGGACAATTCACTCGCCGAATCTGTTATTTCAACTTTTGTAGACCTAGACCATTTGATGGGAAAACTGTAAGAATATTAGAGGGCATCAAAATCATTTATATCATCGTTCAATACGTAGGCTTAGGTAGAGAGGCGAGACTAACATTATAATCGGATCTGCTTAATGTTGAATGCATCCCATCTGAATGTAGGACAGATAATTCTGTTATAAACTCGCAAATTTGTGTAAACTGTTTTAAAAAAGATGGTTGTTGTTGCCCTGCCATCCATGTCACAAAGGGAAGTGAATTTGTAAAATGATACTCACAGAGATATTGTAATTGCGGCAGCTTTGGATTGGATTCACACTGTAAATATCAACAAATCCATGTCTTCATTCTCTCCTCATCAGAAAGGAGAGATAAAGGAGTCAAAGATTTCTATAATCAGGTCTTAACACTAAAAAGAATCAGCCGACACAGATCCCTGGCACTGCGACTTTCTTAAGATGTGAGGAGATACCGTTGGTTAGACGATTTAAGGCTTGCTATGTTTACGTAAGTTGTTTCTATCAATCCTGCAGCATAGAAATGTAAATTTTCGCAATTTCCGATGGATCATCTTCACCTCTCTGACTAACCAGGCTGAAAATAGATTACATGTTCATTTCTGTTATAAGTTCCTGCACGTACTAAACCATATAGTGTGCTAGTAACAAGATTGAGCAAATCCAATATTATCTTTCGCCTGCCATGAATGATTGAAAGCAGTGTAATATGTTCCACCTAAGGAAGTTACTACACGTCTTTTTACTGCAGCGTATCAATAATTGAAAACATAATCTATTATTCACTGAACTTGTATTCCATTTGCATCTTTCCAATTAGGAGAACGTTGACCCTCGAAGTAAGAAATCTAAGATCTTTAGAGTAAGCAATGAAATATGCAAACTATTTATTCTGTCAAAAGCTATATTCTAGTCATCTTTCTAAGCCGTTTATATATGCTTAACGTGTAGCTAATTCTCATGGTACAGAATTCATTCATGTTTGGTATATGTAGTAAACACTCATCTACTATTACAGATTCACAGTCCGGTGAAATCATTTGTCCTAATTGCGGCATAGTTATTAATGGTGATGATAAGGTGTCAGAAAATGCTCGGGAGCGGAATATCTTTAGTCCTGATCAGGCAAGAGAAAGAACTAGAGTGGGAGGGCCTAACTCCTTATCACTACATGATAAAGGTCTTGCTACTGTTATTGGAATAGTAGACAAAGATGCAACTGGAAAAGGTTTGGATGCTATAATGCAGTTGCTGATGGGAAGACTGAGAACATGGGATAGTAGAATACAATCTAGGTCTTCGACAGACAAGAATCTAACAATTGCGTTTCATGAGCTCAGAATATTGAAGAGTAAGCTTGGATTACCTGACTCAGCAATAGAAAAGGCAGCATACGTCTACAGAAAGGTTCAGAAAGAAAGAATAGTCAAAGGAAGGTCAATAAGTGCGGCCATAGGTGCTTCCGTGTATATTGCTTGCAGAGATGCTGACATACCAAGAACATTAAAAGAAATAGCGACACTTATTAATATCAAATATGAAGAGATCTCTAGAATATATAGGATAATACTTTTGACTCTGGACCTCAAGGTCCCTGTAATAGATCCGCTGAAATGCCTTTCAAGAATTGCCAATAGTATTCACATAAGCGAAAAAACGCAAAGGCATGCTCTAAATTATATGCATAGTGTAATCTCAAGCAGAATATCTGATGGAAAGTATCCTATGGGCTTAGCAGGGGCAGTTCTTTATTTATCATGTAAGTTCTGTAATGAGCCAAGAAACCAAATGGATGTAGCAAGGGCCGCAGGGATAACCGAAGTAACTCTTAGAAATAGAAGTAAGGAGATATCTGAGAAGATCCCTCAGGTAAATTAGATTAAGGAGATTGATATCACTTATCGGTAGCTATCATAAAGAAAAGAAGTCCCGTACTACTAATGGTCTTATATTACGTAAACGCCAAAAACTCCAAGTCATGCATAATATCTATTACGAGTATGAGGTTTGCAACAATTGAGCTCGTCTATGCAACAACAACTGGAACGGCGGAGAGCTAGAGTAATGGAACTAATAAGCGAATGTTGACACATACAAAGAAAGTACTCGAGTATAATGGGGGTTCGATTGCTATTAATACAAAGTTTGAGAAGCTGGTAACCTCGTTGAAGACTGCAGTGGAGAATGGAGAAAGTTCATTAGATAAGGAAGCAACGAGTTGTGACGACATATTTGATGCATTTAGAATGTCTCTGCAGTTCTGGCATTAATCGTGAAGACTTTAAATCTGTGACTCATGAGCTATAGGGCAAGAAAAATGACCTTTTACTCATGTAAGTCGATGCAACTACGCCGCACTCTGATATATATGACCTGTTGAATAATACAACACAATGAGCTTCACTGATCGAGACGCCGAAGAGTATTACAACAAATTACAGGAGTGGGTTCCTATGTATAATGATACTAATCTGGTTAAATTTTGGGGACATGTCATTAGTTACGATATGTCCAAGATAAGCGAAAAAGAGTTGAATTGTAAGGATTGCGAAGTATACTATGGGCCTCTTATTGCTCCGGAAAATCGGACGTGGACTATTTCTCTATTTCTAATGTCTTGGATACTCTATAACCTTAAGAGGAAAACAGAGAACGGTCATTGCAATAACATGAGCCATGACCATAAGAATAGAGACCCGAGGAATTGTGATAAAGGAAGGGCATTTCATAGTGAGAAGTACACTGAGTGTTTAAAGTCATTCAAGGATATAATAGACACATTCGAAAAGAATCCTCCAAAGACGCTCCCTTTAACTAGAAGTGATTCACAGTCGGCAAACTATTATATTGATTCCGATTGATGATGAAAACAAGATTTCAGGGCACACCAGACGAAGAAACACTTAGATCTGAGACTCATGAAAATGTGATTGAAAACTGCCCAAAGTGTGGTCAAATTTCAGCTATAGTGGGCCCAGATTACATCAACAAGAGTCTTATATCTTAGAACCTAATTGTGTCCTTACAGACTATTGACGGCAGTCTATTATGTCTAAACGTACCGTCTGTAGTCGGTAGATAACTAACTCTAAGACGGTAGATTTCTTTAAGATCAGTGATTCAAGAACAGAATTAAGATGTAGTAGGTGCATGGCCTTATGGGTTGGTGGGATGAGCCGTCACGTACAAAGAAAATCATGCCGTTCAAGCGAGAGTAGTCAGAAGAAGAATGTTTGGCAATGAAATAGCAATCTGACGTCAAAATTATGCTAGCAGCTTACAAGAGATTAGAAAAATATAAGCTCACAGTAATTTCTTCAACTTTACGTGAAAGATTTATGCTATGATATCGGGCTACTAGCTACTACAAGTACTAAACCATATATTAATCTGGTAGCATCATGGATCAAATCTGATATTATCTTGCATATCGATAATATATTGAGTTCAAGCATATGTCAAGCTCAGAAGATTGTTGCTGCAAAAGTAACTCCAAACAGATGGATTATTTTAAAATCAATGGTTCAAGAATTGAGTTACGATGCGGTAATTGCAATGGACTTGTAAATTGGTGGATGGAACATCCACGACCGGTTAAGCGGGGATGGTCTGAAAAAGAGAGTGAAGCTATGGGTTAGCTGGGTTGTATTCTACGACCACTTATTATTTAGTAGAATAAATATCAGATTTATGTAAGCGTCTGAATTTGCTTAATGTAGATTAACATAACATTCTAAGATATGAAGTATGAATGTAAACCATATGTCAATCATAGCAGTAGCGGCACTAGCAGCTATACTTGTAGCATCAACTGCATTGGCGACCGTCGACAACGCTTTTGCAGACAAGAAGAAGAAGACGAGTTATGAAAAGACTCAAGCAACATATCAGGCCAATGATTGTGGCAATGGTGACACCCCAATAGACGTATTCTGCCAGAATCTAGAATCACAAATACAAGGCGATGGAAATGCAGTAGCCATAATCTTAGAACAAAGATAATCATGACACACGGTAGCTCGAAAGTATAATCCGCAATAGAAATAGCAGATGTTACGAATGTCATTACCATTTTACAATTAACACAGAATCTACTATCTGGTTTGTTTGGTTCTTTACAGCTGGGACACTGTTTAGATATCAGAAGGGACGCTTGACTATTTTCTTTCTTAATAATTCCGTATGTTTCCAACCATTCCACCGACAAATCCTATGGCGAAACCAGATATTGCAAGTATAATAGGACCTAATAGATCCACTTGCATTATAACTCAGATAACGTCTAATAAACTAACGTGAATGGGCGCATCATTAAGGTAAGGCACTACTTGGTGTCTCTTAAGGTGTGTATTACTGATTTAAATCAAATGCGATAATTTTTGCGCGGATTTGGGGCGCAATATCTGTTATTGAATGTATACCTTTCGGAGTAGTTTTGAACGCCCTCTCTCCTATATATTCAATTATAGATGAACCAAGTACTCTTTTAGAAGGTTATATGACAGATATGCCATTACAATTTGTTACTAATGTCAGTAAAAGCGAAATATATGCGTCTTCATTTAGCCGATTCATCTGTTTCCTGTCTCTTATACACATCTCCGAGCCCACGAGACGTCTAATGGCATCTCG
>JBKPHJ010000015.1:0-22045 GCA_046729835.1 Thermoproteota archaeon | reverse complement strand
AGGAAACGCATACATTGGGTAAGCAGAAGTAGCGAGTATATGTATTGGTCTTATCTGTTCTTTATAGCTATCAAATGTTATAGGTTCAGCTGTTAAGACATTTACTGCAGTCATTATCAAACGTGTATCTGAATGGTCTTTATCATTAGGTTTCAGTTTGGTATAATCAATATATTTTTCTAGAGTCTTGACTAATGGGGAATGATCATATAGATGAGTCCAATTTGATGGTAGATAGAATTCCGGATCTGCTAGAACGTACTCTGCATTCCACCTTGGTTTAAAGAACTTGTCATTTCCGTAGACTATTGAACCATATGAAGATAGTATTGATTTGATTTTTAGGTTAGTGTCGTCTAGATTGTTAGTTGGTAATAATCCCTTATCTATGAATGGAGAAAACGAAAAGTTTTCGATAGAAGCTAACCAATGCATAATCGATGGCATATAGGTAGAACCTAAAGAAGAAGAAAAATTATCTAAAGCTTTAGAATTTTCAGCTAATTCTAACCAAAATTGTTCTACTGCCTTTTCCGGAGCGTTATCTGTACTGCCAGCAATTATAGCCGCATTTATCCCACCCACAGACGTACCTGCAACAATATCCAATTTTACATTGTGATTTGCAAGTGCTTTAAACACACCACATCCAAAAGCTCCTAATGAGCCACCGCCCTGGAGTATCAGTACGTTTTCTAGTAGACCAGTATTAGACATATACCTACTACTACTAAAGCTCCTTATATTAGTCATCTCATTTTTCAAAAAACAAAAGTTTTACTGTTGCTAGGTGCGAGTATAGCAATTATCGCAAGTTTTGTATCAGCTACTACATATTTTGGTTTGGGTAGCCCAGAGAACAAAACTTTAATGCAACCTCAAGAAATACAGGGGATGAGTAAGAACGTCACGAATATTGTTCTAGTCCATGGAGAATGGGATGACGGATCTTCATGGAGCAAAGAAATTCCTATCATAAAGAATGCAGGACATAAAATTATTGCCGTACAGCTTCCTGAACATTCTTTGGCAGGTGACGTCGATACAGTAAAGCGTGCGATTGAGCACATTGGCGGACCAACGATTCTTGTAGGACACTCATGTGGTGGAGCAGTAATCACGAATGCTGGCTATAATAATCCTAACGTCACAGGGCTTGTTTATGTCGCTGCATTTGCTCCTGATGAGGGTCAATCTCTTTCAAATCTTATCGACATAACAAAGTTACCGCAGGGATTCCTTGTATTCGATAATGGGGGATTTGCGTACATTAATCCAGCCATGTTCCGCGATGGATTTGCTCAAGATGTTACCCCGGCCGAAGCTGACATCATGGCAATTGTACAAAAACCAATTAATCAATCAATTCTTGCTGAAAAATCTGGTCCACCAGCATGGAAGCAGCTCCCAACATGGTATCAGGTGTCTGAAGGCGATCGAGTCATCCCTCCAGATGTCCAGCGTACCTTCGCAGAATGAATGCCACCATTCTGTCACTTAATGCTTCCCATGCATCGCTAGTATCGCATCCAGATGAGATTGACGAATTGATTCTCAATGCAACAAAAGGAAGTACGGGGTAGCGATCTCATTCAAGAACAGCTGAACAGATAAAAGTATGACGCATATAACAGCAATAAACGATTGCTACTCTCATTCTTCATGGAGTAGAAGATCACGTATATCTATCTGATTTGGTCAAAGCTATTCATGCTGGAATTAAAGATTCTCAACTTATTCCTATCGAGAAAGCTGGACATGGAATTTTTATGAGGAGAGAGAAATAGTGAATGCCAAACTAGTGATGCATGACAACTCCGCTATTATTTCATTCCCATTAAAAAAGATAGATCTGTGTCTTAGTTTACCAAAAATAAGTAAACTCTAAGAGGCCTTTGCGTGAGGTAGATATAGTCTAATTTCTGTCGTTACCAAGACTACGGCAAGCTTGAAAAAATTGCAGTATAGATGAATTAGAGGCGCGGAGCGGAAATGCAATTCATCTATATATTCGGATTGCAATAGAAGGGCCAAGAATAGATATGATAAGGCAGCCATGTTCAGAAATTTAATTTATAGAAGCAAATGACACTGTGAATATGCTAAGAGGGAGAAAGATTCTAACGCGAGGGAGTCTTTATTCTATGATTGTAGGCAAATATTATTTACTGCCTGTATGATGGGAGATAGAGTAGCTTTGATCATAGTTTGGAAGCATCTATCATTTATCATCTAGCTGGCTTTATTACCCCCTCTAAGCATCAAGATTTTTAGTTAGAAGAAAATACTATAGTTCATATGGGGAATAATTCGTCAGAATACGTATGGCTCTCACAGTTGACTATGTCGCTAAGCTGTTTGGGAATATTTCTACTGGAAAGCCTATTAGTTTGAATACGTAAAGAGATCTTATTAATGAAGCCTGGCATTTTGATCGTAGATGATGACGCTCAGGTATTGCGAGCTGTTGAGATTGACTTACGTCACAAATATGGTGATCGTTTCAGAGTATTAAAAGCTGATTACGGCGCAACTGCTCTTGATATACTAAAGCAATTGAAACTACGAAATGAACCACCAGCATTATTTGTAGTGGATCAGAGAATGCCGCGTATGACGGGTGTAGAATTCCTTGAACAAGCTATGGAGATCTATCCTGATGCTAAACGTGTATTGCTTACAGCTTATGCTGACACAGACGCATAGCTAAAGCTATCTTTTGAGATCACTCAGGGGGATAAATTGTTAACCTAATCTAAATGTGTGCACAGATCTGACTATCCTGATAAAGGTATTTCTGGAAACCTGTTTGATTCGTATGGTACTGAACCTTCGTTATAGGTAAAGCAATCAATTAACAATCCATTGCTGAGTACCCTGTACTTCCACATTTTGTATATGCCTAGCATCAAATCTGCTAATACTTCTATGGTATTTTGCTGTTAGCGAATCCAAAAGAAGAAAAGAGGCGTATAATTCATGAAGCCAATGAATGTGCTAGGCGTCGCCAGTAGCATGCGTGAGAGCTCATATGGTACTCGGACATTAGCAATATTACTAGATGCAGCACAAAAATACGAAGCCAAGACCAGTTTACTCGATCTTCGCAAAGTAACAATGCCCATGTATAACCCTGACGTATCTATGCAGACTGATCTGGAACTACAGAAGGTGACTAATGAGGTTAATTGGGCAGATGCATTTGTATTAGTTTCACCTGACTATCATGGCTCGATGTCAGGTTCTATAAAGAACTTTCTTGACTACTTCTGGGAAGAGTTTGCCGGAAAGCTGTTTGGTTATATCTGTACTTCTCATGAAAAGGGATTAACCGTGTTGGATCAAATGAGAACAGCTGTGCGGCAGTGTTATGGATGGAGTCTGCCTTATGGCATCGCTGTAAATGGAGAGGCAGACTTCAATGAAGAGGGGATGATAATAAATAGCCTATTAGATAGACGCCTAAAAATGGTTGCCCGCGATTTGGTTGTATATGGGAGATTAATCAGAGGACAATTTCTTCAGGACATATCAAGTGAAGTATCGGACACTTTTGCCGCTCGCTATCGGACTTAGTTAACAAGAAACCACAAAATCAGGCTAGGTAGGTATGAGAAAAGCAGATCGCGCCTACCGGCTATGATTGATTCGAAAATCGACAATGTCAAAACCGCTGGGCATCTAGGGGAGATCAGGAAGGGTGAACTAGGCGTAGAGTCAGAAAGCATAAAGCACAAGTGTTACGAAGTAGTATATATATAGATAGAGAAATGGTCTGCGACCGCAAGGCCTTCGAAATGGGGATAATTGACCCATGTAAGCACATGCTAAGCGAAGCACTTATAGAAACAGGAGTGCATTAGTACATATGTCAGAGTTCGGAAAACCGCAACCATGTAAAAATAACTGTGGAGGCTGGATCTACTTTGACAGAGATAGCAAAATGGGTCATCCTTCGCCCGATAAGTGGATTCCATTGCAATATGACAAGGATAATGGGATAAAAACAGATGAACCACACCATTGTCCAAACAGACCATCTTACAGCGGTAGTAATGGCAGCAGCGGTAGTACCAGCAAGTTGCCGAAGACAGAGTCAGAAGCAGAAATAGCTGCGGCGTTGGACCTAAAAGCAACAGCAGAAACGACATCAAAAGAAGATCGTATCATAAACATGATGAATAGTATGATGGTAAAGTTAGACCGCCTTATTGGACTGTTGGAAGAAAAGAAGGATAACAAACAGGTGGACTAATATTTTGTCTTCTGCTGATGAACAAGACAAATGTAAACACGAATGGGAACGAACAAAAGCGATATATCATGACAAAGCACCGTTTATCCTCACTGTATACGAATGCCAGAAGTGCAGAAAGGAAATACAGAAATGGGAACTCAAAGACAAGGACAAACAAAAAGAGATACTAGAAGCTGAATACGATTACGATTACTACAAACAGCAGCCAAGAAATGAGGATTTGGTATGAGCAAGGAAATCCTCATAGGCATCATCAACACAAATGAAATGCATAATGGAATAGGTCCACCTGGTTTTGGCGCCGCATTTGGTATCGCACGATTCGTCCCAATTCTAATAGTCATCGTATGGCTGGGGATAGGAATAAGACAATGATTCGTTCTTTCAAAGTGGAGCAAAAAGTATGAACGGTATAAGGAACTACAGAAGAGTATCGATAAGAAGTTGGACTATAGTAACGAGCAAGACGAAAGCAAAAAAGAGTTAGTTCAAAAATGAGGAGACCATAATCTCCAATTAGTACTAGAAAAGCTCAAATAATATTGAATGACGGCATAATGGAGAATGACTTCCAGCCCAATTCATACCTTTAACCTTGACAATACCAAGCCACAGGCTGTTTGTAAAGGCGGTAGCAGAACTACGGCAAATGCTGATAACTTCCCTATACTCAAGGGAATGGCATTGTACATGTTGCGCTTGGATAGAGATGGGATACGCGAACCTCACTGGCATCCTAATGCTGCAGAATTAAGTTACTGCATCAATGGTAGGGCTCTTATGACCATATTTAGCCCTGATGCTGGTCATGATACATTTACTGTAGATCCAGGTGAGATTGTTTTTGTACCACGTGGATACATGCACCATATTGAAAATATTAGTATAGAGGAAACTAAGTTCGTTCTTGCATTTAATCATGAAAATCCTGAAGATCTTGGTATTACAGGATCTGTCGGGTCAGTGCCCGACCGAATTCTTGATACTACATTTAATATAAGATCAAAATTTTTTAGCCAATTTAAAAAGAAAGAGTACTCCCAGGATATCTTGATCGGAGCTAGAACTTCATTTCACCCATCATCTGCGGCCAAAGCCGACTATTATCAGAAAATGCCCAACTATCATAAGTTTAATCTGGAAGGTATTCCACCGCAGATCCAAACTTCAGGGGGTACAGTTGCTTTGGGAAATGCTAACAATTTTCCTATCCTTAGTGGTCTTGCATGTTACTCACTAAATCTTAGACCCGGAGGGATCAGAGAACCGCATTGGCATCCTAATGCGGCAGAATTCGATTACGTGACTAAAGGCAGAGCAAAAATGACAATCTTAAGTCCTGGCGTTAAAGTGGATACATTTGAAGTGGGAGCAGGTGAAATCGTATTTATTCCTCCAGCATATTTTCATTACATTGAAAATATTGATGCAGAAAATAATACACATTTTGTAGTATTCTTTGGTCATGAACGACCAGAAGACATAGGTATTTCAGGGGCATTGAGTGCATATTCAAATGAGGTTTTGTCTGCTATATTTGGTACCGATCCAAATATCTTTGACTCACTTGCTCGAGTTCAGGAGGATGTTTTTGTTGTAGCAGGAGGAGCTTAACAGAAATACTCTCTGCTGTCACCATACTCACCCCCATATTGGAACTTTCTTCACCACCCATGTTATCAACATATTCGTATCTTAGAATTTTTCATTTTTCATTTTCCATTAGAGCAAGCAAGCTTAGGCTTCTTTAATTCTTAGCCAAGTACTCCAAGAAAAGTCCTGGTATGGCCAGGTTCGCGATGAGTATCATAGAAAGGAGCTGGTCGATCTCCGCGGAGCTGAGGACGGGAGGCCTGTTTGCGGCGGCGTCAGGAGAGTGATTTGTCATATCCTTCCTCTTTCATCAGTAGCTGCAGCTTGTACCAGTTGCAGTATTACATCTGACTTGTAGTGTCCCATATTATCTTTTCATATTACCCACAAATATAATAGTGAATATCGTCATATGCACAACTACATCTCTCCTAACAGTAAACATTTAGCATTGATAATCATTGATATTCTAATCTATTGTTGCAGGGTCGCTGAAATTCATTGAAATTCTCCTCCCAATTTTAGCATTGGATGTACCCTAGGTCTTAGACAAGGGTACTACTAGCCATAACGATCTATTTGATGCGTACAGGATGTCTCTGCAGTTTTACCATTGCTAGGCTTGTGTAACTCTCTTGGGCGTCTTTAGCGACTTAAATCTTTTATCAGCAGGCCCCATGACTATGAATAGGTTAGAAGAAACGCATTCAAAAGAGCATGGTTACCAACTGTGTTTGGCGATGCGACAAACGAGTGAGGTAAATAATCAAGCTGACTTATTTTCATTTATTCTATTAGAAAAAATATCAGATTTAAGTAAGCGCCTGAATCTGCTTAACGCAAATAAACAAAGCCCTTATTCATTATAGAAGAATCAGAAATATCAAATATTTGAAAATAGTGGGCAATATGAATAGGACATCGGCTAACGCAATTATCATAGTAGGATTTGGAGCAGTACTAAATTTGATCATGGGTAGTTATTCCTTATTATCGACGGGAGGGGAGCTGTTTGCTTTGCAACCTGGGATTATTTTTATGGAACATGCAACTGTCCTTCCTCTTACTACAGCAGAAGGAAATCAGGTGAAAGTTATGATAAATTACAGTATGGCAGATGAATCAGTTATAGGACAGAGAATAAATGCTGTTATGGGTATTTACGATCGTGAAAATGGTTCGCTAATAAAGCAATCATCCTTTCCGAATGGATTTATTGTAAACAATACGGAACAGACGTTAACATACGGAATATATCAACGCTTGTAACGCTTACCAATGTCGAAAAGTCTGAACGGTACTCTAACCTTGTTACAACTAACCTAAACTTAACGACAATATTGCCGACCAATCTGTCACCATTTTAAAATATTTCGCTTTCTGTATAGAATATGTACTGTAGGCAGATCCTGTGTAGGATATCTTGCCTATAGTTGGTTAATCGAATTCCACAATCTCCGTTATTTGTCCGTTTATTCTATCCGATTTCTTTTTTCATTTAGAGCAATCTCAAGCTTTCGCTTCTTTCATTCTCAGCCAAGTACTCCTAGAAAAGTCCTGGTAAACCTTCTTCTGGCTATGCTAAATGCTTTCTTACCTCTAGGTGTAAGACTGTATGTTATAGTCTTGCCTGTCTTCTCCTCCTCATTCAGAAATCCAGCATATCTGAGACTCTTAAGTGCAGGATAGATTGTTCCTGGACTTGGTCTGTCACCCCTTCGTTTTGCCAGCTCATCAGCTATTTCCTGACCATGCATAGGCTTTTTAGAAAGTAAGAAGAGAATTAGAAATCCCAACATACCTTTCATGTCACAGCATGCCTCCTTCTCCTCATCATCACCATCATTGGGCATGATCATATACTTAGTATTGGATATGCGATATATATAAATACATCTTAGTGCATATATCGTATGACCAATATGACATACGGAAGCTGTGGTTACGGTTATAGTAGTGGAATAGATATTCGAAAGGTAAGAAGCTTTCTAACTAGAGAAGAAAAGGTTTCACTGCTAAAAGAATACAAAGACGACCTAGAAAAAGAAGTTCAAGGTGTATCTGAAAGGATCAAGGAACTAGAGCACAAATAATCCTTTCCCCATATTTTTTCGATATAACATGTAGCATATGTTGGTTACTCTGTTTCCTCGATATATATTTGAGTCATCAAAAGGCAAAAGCAAAATGATGTCACGCATGAGGAAATAGAGTTAATTTATGGCTAGTTACTATTTACTAGTCATACTTTAATTCAAAAAAAGATATGACCACTCAGATCCTGAATATAGCTATGGGTGAGCCTCCAGCTGGAAAGGTATTTCATATACCCTCCCATATCTATTAACTATAACTGTTACTCGATCGTTAGTTGTCTTTTTCTTTCTTATATACGATGATATTTGTGAAGGACTCTGTATCTTGTTTCCATCTATCTCTTCGATAATGTCTCCTCTACGAAGCCCTGCATTGTCTGCTGGACTATATGGTTCCACATTGACTATTAACGCACCCTCTACAATTGGTAATCTGTAGAGTCTAGCTATTCTAGGATCTATCTTTACAGTACTTATGCCCAACCATGGTCTTGTTACATGTCCATTTTCTACTAAGTCGGCTAGTATCGATTTTACTGTATTGATAGGAACTGCAAATCCAATTCCTTGTCCATATGGCATTTTTGCTGTATTTATCGCAACTACTTCACCCCTTGTATTAATTAGTGGACCACCTGAGTTACCTGGATTTATTGCAGCATCAGTTTGTACTAACTCTAAAATTCCATTTTCGAATTGTACATTTCTAGTTAGTGAACTGATAATTCCAGAAGTTACTGTTGGTCCTCCAGTTAGCCCAAAAGGATTGCCTAATGCCATAACTATTTGTCCAACCTTAAGCTCTTCAGAGTTTCCCAAATCGGCGGGTTGAAATTTTATCTCATCATTGCTGAATATCTCCAGAGGTTCGGCTCTAACTACAGCCAGATCGGTCACCGCATCTGTTCCTACAACTTTGGCATTCACTTGCTTTGAATCACCGAGAGTTACTCTTAATCTATCGCTACCATCTATTACATGATTGTTTGTAAGTATATGTCCCTTATTATCAATAATGATACCTGATCCAACACCTTGTACGGGAAATACTCTAAAAAGCTGATCTTGCAACATTTTAACGCTAGCAATATTAACCACACTTTTACTGACTTTTTCAACTGCATTTATGATAGATTCCTCTGATATTGGTATCAATTTCTTGCGAGTACCCCTTCCTTATAACTCATATCGGTCATACGATACAATATATACGTGTCTACTATTTATATATATCGTATATGCAATATGCTAGAAGTAAGTGTCATTTCTATGATTATGCCAGCCCATTAAGTTGCTCTGGGAAGAACCGAGAAGTGAATTTAACAGGCGTTTGGAGTCAAGGTCAGTTGGAAGTAAGCTTCATGTGTCGTAGCATTCTTTCCTCTAAAACTTTAATAACGTCTAAGCATTAACATGGCAAGTGTACAAAATGTCTAGAGTCACATCTGTGTGTTTAGTTTCTCAACCTTGCGTTTTGATACTATGTTTAGTATTTATTACTGGTGTTACTGGTACTTCAAATCTGAATGAACTTACAGTGAAAGCAAGTAGTGTATCGGAGGACGGAGAAGACGCTTCACCGCAAGACGGAGAAGGCAGCGGAGATACTGGAGGATCTGGAAGTACTCCACCTGGAGGAGGAGAACCTTCTACGACGACTCCCCCTTCAGGACCAGGAGTCCCCGAAATATGTGGTGACGGTATAGATAACAATGCTGAAGGGCATATAGATGAAGGTTGTCAGACCGCGTCAGGTGCTCCTGGAGAAACACCGGCCGCACCACCTGGAGATGGAGAAACACCGGCCGCACCACCTGGAGATGGAAATACAACCACCACACCGCCTGGAGAAGCAGCTGCCGTAGCACCTCAGACTAACGGAGGTAACACGACTCAACCGGGAAATACAACATTCGTGACTATCAATAATGCTATTGCTCAAGCATTTTCGAGTACCACTTATAATACCAATGTGTTGCGGCAAGCCGCACAGAATACACTATTAGTAGGTGAAGAAACGATTCCTTTAATAGGAACAATCGCATCCAGTGATTCTAGGCTTCTTTCAACATTTGATCCATTCAGACTTGTAGGTGGAAGCGTAATCATCTATCTTCCCACTAGTAATATTCCTATTCCAAACCCAATTCAAATATTAGCACTAGATGGAGACAGCAATGAAATGGCAATACTTCAATCCAGCAAGATCCCGATAGGAGGAAATGCCTATAAAATCGTACTAGCGGCGGCATTTAGCGGAATAAATCCAGCCACAGGAAATCAAGTAAATGTGGATAATATCAAAGCTCTATTCCTAATCAATAATTCCAATCAACCTGTTACGTTTGGATTTGGAAGTAGTGTGGCTCTTTTAACTATAGTAAGATAAGCAGATCCCGCGACCTTATTGATGGCCACCTAGCACGCTAATTCTCATTGAGGCGAGCTATTATCATAATCTTCAGCCACTTTATTCCAGTGACCCAAGCCAGATTTTCCTAACTTAAAATGACGTTTCTCAATGACATCTTCATAAGATAGGTTCAGTAGACAAAATCTTATCCCCGTTTCCTTAACCCCAAGTTTCTCTGAACTTCTCGTTGAATGATTTCCAATAAAAAGAAAAAGAAAATCTAAACTTAGACTCTTGTTGTTAGATCTGATGATTTTCGATACATTCGACGAATGTACCATAAGATATATTTTTGCTGATAAGTCTATAACAAATCCATGAGAAGTGGATATCATTCCATCTCCTTTGTATTAGGAGGGATAGCTTTAGTTATGCTACTTATGTTCTCAATGTATAGTAAACCATTAGTCTCTGCACATCAAAAACAGCTTTATACCATCGGGAAAAATCAGTATCTTTTCGTTGCAGGTTTTCTAAACGAGCCAGTATATGTTGATGATAAGTCCGGAGTAGATTTCTATGCTTATACTCCTGATCCAAAGGATCCAATGAGCGAAGACTCCAATTTAACAAAACCCATAGAAGATCTGCAAGATTCACTTAAAGTAGAAGTCTCTGCTGGTCCAAATACCAAGATCCTAGATTTAGAACCAGATGAAGATCAGCCTGGTCATTATACTGCGTCATTTATCCCAGACGTCGAGACTACCTACAATTTTCGATTCTTTGGAAATCTAAGTGGAAGTCCTCTTAGTTTTGAATATTCGTGTAGCCCTGGGGCGGTTTCTGAAGATGTCATGATAAGCAACACGACACAGAAGATCTCTAACAATGTTACAAGAAATGGAATAATAGGTGGCTATGAATGTCCGTCTCCCAGATCCGACGGAGAATTTCCAGAGATTCTAATGTCTAATGTAGATGTAAACAACAAGATTATGGATTTAGAAAAGAAGATATCAGAATTGGAGAATGCTACCAAAACAAAATAAATGATCTTCTTTTTTCAGTGCGGGCAGCATTTAAATTAAGATTAAGTTCCATCGCTTTGAATAGACTGACCATTAATATGGACTATTCGTTATGAATACTATGATATTGCGAAGCCCATCGTTTTTAATTCTAACATTCATTATCATCGGTAGTGGTATCGTTAATTCAAGTAATATTTTTACATTTATATCACATAGATCCATATTAGCATTTGCACAAACAATTTCTCCATCTAATAATGAGAATAGCAATCAAACACAACAGCAACAACAACAACAATGGATAGACAAAGTGAATAACATAAGAATTCTATTTAGCTCTCCGGCTAGACCAATAATTGATTCAAGGTCTCAAATGAAATTTGAAGTGCAAAATCTGACAACAAATGAAAATATTAAAGATCTAGCGGCAAGAGTCGTAATAACAACTAATAGCAGCGGGCAACTAAGGACATTCAAGTATATCAATATTTCATCTGTCAATGGGAGTTTTGCTATAAATTATATTTTTCCTGATTCAGGGATATATCAAATGCTAACTAGAATAGATTCAAAAGATTTCTCTTCTTTAGCATCATTTAAAGTAGATGTTCCATTTCAACCATCTAATGTACTCAGTACGTCAAATCCCGCTTTTTACCCCATGATTGTTACTATAGCATTAGTCGGTAGTATCCTTGCAGGTATCGGGATATTGGTGATGAGGAAAAAAAAGAGGCAGAAGGAATATCATAGCCCTAAGAATTAGAATACCATATATGCGATGCATTTTTTACGCTCATGGTACGAATTGAAAAGAAAGACCTTCTAATTGAGACCTCTGTTTTGCTATAACTAGTTTACTGTATCAGGTAAAGATAGTAAACACTAACATTACATTACATTACATTGGGCCCATTGAACCAGTAGCCATAGACATATTTGTTCCTACTTTTACTTCTGAAGGTTGTAATGCAAATTTCATCAGCCCGTTAAATGCTTGTTGTTGTAGTGTCAGTTGAGGCTGCGATTGCGGGAATTGCTCTTGTTCATTATCAGTATTACTATTACTATTACTATTAAGTCGCTCTGCCAAGTTAAGCAGAGCGTTCTTTGTCAACATAATATGGATTATATCAGTATTAGGATCAGTATTATCCAGCATAATATCTTTTGTGACATCTAATCCATTCACTGTACCCGAATATGAGCTCGTATTAGTGAAGGCATTTGATTTAGGAATATTTATTTCTTCATGCACAAAAATATTGGTCTTTTTCAATCTGTCAATATTCCAATCAAAAGGCATACTAAACTGCATCTGCTTATTCTTTTCATTAAAGTTAAATCCGTTCAATTTATCATAATATGAAATGACCTTAATTGGAACTTGTTTGCCTTCCACGTTTATCTGTCTATTTAACGTAGATCCTATGCTAAGCCAGCTGTCATAGACATGCTGCTGATTAGCTGGAAGCACACAAGTATCACAATCGATTGTTCCTATTCTAACTTTGAAATGATATAATCCACCTTTCAGAAATATTGGTCCTTCTGCTATCACGGGATTAACCAATGTTCCAACATAAGATCCTATAAGTGGTTCCTGTTCACCATCAATCTTTACTCCGTCTGTACTGTTAATTGGTACTATTTCAATTCCTAATGTGCCATAATGAGAATGGAACCAATTAGAAAGCAATTGTTTATTGTCTTTATCTAGTATAGAAATATCATAATTCACATGATTAAACGATTTATTCGTCCCTGAATCAAATAATCTGAACTCAATTATCGGTTTTTCATGTTTTGTTTGAAGAGTTTCCGTAGTCACAACAGACGGATTCATCTTTATCAGCAAATTTGATTGTCTATTACCCAAAGAAGCTGAAATCTGTTCCTGTGTTAAGCCATCAGCAAAAGCAAGGTTAGTTATTGATGATCTAGTAATAGCAGATAGCAGAATTAAAGTTATCGAACAGAAGATACTGCAAATTATGATACAAGATAGAAACCAAGCAGCTCGTCTAGTAACCAATACTGGTAGTCCTTATTAGTAAATAATTAGATGATTAGCTATTTTAGCTTTATGGTATAAACAAGACTGTCTCATTAGTATATCCACTGTTACTATACAAGGGAGTACATTCGTCAAATGTACCACAAAATTTAAGGGTAGGTAACCGACAATAGTGATTGTTTTAAACATACAAGTCCCAATATCGACAGATGGATTATTTTCCTGAGGGGACTATAATCGAATTTATTCCAAATAAAAAAATCTCCTACACCTGGCAAGAACCGAACATTGCCGACTTCCCAAGGACAGTAGTAACTTGGGAACTGGAAAAAATGGAGAATGACAAAACTAGACTAAAATTGTCGCATATAGGATTTAAAGCAGATGAAACGGCCAAAAAACACGATGAAGGTTGGTCTCGTTTCCTAAATGAATTAAAAAAGCATTCTGAAAAAAGAGAATAAAATAACGTCGGAAAGAGTAGAGATCCGGAGGAGGTTTCCGAACCAGTCAGATATCCGACGAAATGAAGAATTACCTGCCATAATGAAATAACGAATTATGGTTATAATATAGCCTACGAATTACTGTATTTTCTAGCTAAATGTACTCTATGAGATTCATAGAAATAGAAATTATCCTCCTGAAAATTATTTCGCAGAAACGAACGGTTATTATGCATTTATCTCCCAATCTTAGCATAATTGCATATGGCTAAACGGAAACCAATTTTACTCGTAGACGAGTCTGACGATTCTATTAAGGCAGCTAATCTTTTGAAGGTATTGGATATCGAGTACGTAGAATATAATATCAAGAAATTCGAAGAAAGTTGTTGTGGTGAGCTTCCCACAATCAAGGCTCCTTCGCTTTTTGCAGTTGAGGGAATATTTAAAGGCCTAGAGAAAATTAATGAGTACATCATTTCAAGGAGTGGCACTACTGCCTCAGATTTTGAGTCTGAAAGTGCGTATTGGTAGGTATTGAACGGAGCCAAATACGTGTGTATAGAACCATTAGTTCTTTTATTTATAGTTGCAGGTTGGATATCTTATGAAGGATCAGAGAGGAAATTTGTTGAAGATATTAGACCGATATCACGATATTTTACTTTTTAGTTATGTTTATGTCGATACGAATTGACTATAGAAGATCACGAACATTGTATAAGGCCGCAAGAAAATTTGGTAGTTAAACACTTGAAGCAGAGTTTTCAAGCTAAAAAAAGTCTCACAATTCATGCAGAAGATTACGATTTACTGTAATCCCAAGTCGAGTAATACTTTGGACTAATTTCTAAGACAACTGATTGACCTTTCTTAATTGCATCTAAAAGTCCATGGGAGATTGGATTTTCTAAATTTCCTAAATATCGAATGTGTATTTTCTCCGCGATAGGAATGTTAAAGTTGACATCTTCATATGTCTTTGCAGCTCCCTTTCCACGCACCCCCCTTATATGGAGGGTTTTGATCATCGATACAAAAGTAAATTATCTCATTCTTTTTAAGATTGTGTGTTTTCTTAGATTGTTTTCCTGTTTCAATGTAGATCTTATCTTTAGAAGGATCATAATAGTACCATGCAGGATGAATATTTGGATGACCATTCTCATCTACCGTCCCAAGATGCACGTTTAAAACCTTAGTTGTTAAGAAATCCTTTGTCTCTTGCTCAGTAAGGAGTGAACCAAATCCTGGACTGGCATCTAAAATCTTTAACATAGAATTTATGATTTACTCGCATATTTAAATTCTTTTAAGGATGAACAAAACTTACTCTTGATGTTTAATCTGGATCAAATTTGGGTATGATTTGGAAAAAAGTATAATAGATTTGAAATCTGAATTTCGAATATGTGTGTAAGATTATCACTATACCAAAGAAATAGTATTCTTGAACTTTTTACACCGTATTCACACTCATTGTTATTACAAATAAATTCATATTTTCCATTCATAGACGAAATATATCAGCGGATCGAAATCGAAGAGGATAGGAACATAAATGGAAAAAGAGTGAATATAGTACAAAAATGATAGATTACAGCATACTCGTATCTGCGTTAGCTGGTTTAGGATCATTTTTTTCTCCATGTATACTTCCAATTTTGCCTGCTTTTATCTCATATCTGGCTGGCAATACAATTAATGAAATACAGAGTACGGTAAATACAACAAAACCATCCTCTGTAACTACATCTTCATCACCAGCAGGAAAATCATCTACTCTTACAGATTCTTCCTCGTTCTATTCCCAAGAGAATGAGGCGGATCGGTTGCAGTCATTGAATGGAAGTTCTAGAACAGTAAGAGAATTGCAAGAACTTAAGCCACAACAAAGCTCAGTTACTATAAGAAGAACCACCAAGCTGAACATCTTCTTAAATACTGTATATTTTGTACTTGGTTTTTCACTCGTATTTGCAGTATTAGGTGTGATACTCAACAGTGTACTTATTAATTTAGGAACGGACTTTCAAGGGACACTTACAACAATAGGTGGTATTGTGATCATATCATTTGGCGCATACCTTATTCTATCAACTAAGTTAAGAAGCTTGAATTTTGAAAAGAGAATGACACATTTGCCTAAATTCAAAACCAGTTATATTACATCTTTTGTATTTGGAGCAGCCTTTGCGGCTGGATGGACTCCTTGTGTAGGTCCTATTCTTGGTAGCATTTTTACTTTAGCAGCAACATCTCCTGGTGCTGCCTACAATTCATTGTTGGCATTTTCTCTGGGACTAGGAATACCTTTCTTAATTACAGGAGCATTCTTTTCTCAGGCTACAGGTATTATCAGAAGAATGGTTAAGCATCTAAAGTACTTTAATCCAGCGATGGGGATCTTGCTCATCATTCTTGGAATACTGGTGTTAACCAATCAGCTGGCTGTACTCGGAAACTTTCCATTAGCAAATGAAATAATCAATGTTGAACGAGGTTTGTGAAAGTAATGGCTGTGATTAGAGAGAACATATCTGCAATCTTAACGGCCGTTGGTGTTATCACTTTGATTGTAGGATTTGCAGTCTATTTCAATAGTCCAGAGCTGAATACGGCAGGCTTGGCATCTGTAAAACAGCAGCAACAGATTGAAAAACTTCTCCCGTCATCATCATCTTCAAAATCTACACCCTCTGCAGCAGAATCAACGGAAAAGGCGATGGTAAGAGACATAGTGGCAGATCCGTCTTCAAGCACAGGTAACTCTTCTCCTATCATAATTAAACTAAATAAAACAGAGTTTGAAGAAATAGACAGTTCACAATTTAGAAAAGCCCCTGAATTTAGGGATGTGACTGGTTACATCAATACTAATGCTAGCAGGCCATTAAATCTGCAAGATCTAAGAGGAAAAGTAGTACTTGTCGATTTCTGGACGTATAGCTGTATTAATTGCATCAGAACAATACCATATCTTAATGAATGGAATGAGAAGTATTCAGACCAAGGACTCGTGATAGTAGGTGTTCATACACCAGAATTCGAGTTTGAAAAAGATTTTAATAATGTCAAATCTGCAGTCGACAAATTCGGCATTAAATATCCTGTATTACAGGATAACAATAAGGGAACTTGGGATGCATATGAAAATAGATATTGGCCAAGGAAGTACATTATTGATACTGAAGGAAATATACGATATGACCACATAGGTGAGGGTGCGTATCCTGAAACGGAAAAGGTTATTCAGTATCTGTTGGCCGAAAGAGCAGTCAAAATGGGTAAAACAGAGATAATGTTTTCCAATACTTCAAGTCCTGTTGTCTCTTCAGATAACAAAAATTCTCAATACAGCGAAATCGACTTTTCCAAGATAAAAACACCAGAAATTTACTTAGGTTACCAACTTGCACGAGCACCTCTTGGGAATCCTCAAAACTTCCAGCCAGATCGAACCGTGTCGTACTCTATTCCTAGCGATGTTGACCGCACCACCACCAATTTCAAACCAAGTATTGTGTATTTGGAAGGTCAATGGAAGAACAATCCCGATAACATTGAATTGCAGAGTGATACAGGCAGAATTATCCTGAATTATTCTGCCAAGTCTGTAAATATTGTTGCAGGCGGAACCCCAGGCACAGTTGGGAAAGTCTCAATAGACAATTTTAAGAATCTGACTGGTCATACATCATCATTACCATCGTCATCACATCAACAGGAGAAAGACTTTGGGACTGATATCTCTAAAGGTACCGGTGAATTTTCGGTTGATGGTCAAAGACTTTACAATCTCATAAATGAAAATGATTATGGAGAGCATGTTGTTACTATTGACGTAGGAGGTAAGGGATTCCGACTATATACTTTCACCTTTGGATAGATAGATAATAAGAGTTATAGAGTCCAATAGATATGCGGTCATGAGGAAGCAACATTATACTATCATTCTTTGCCTGTACTAATATCTGTTTAATGTTAATTGTGAAATGAACTGGAACTATAAAATACTTTACAGTTCAAGTAAAATCCCCCAAAATAATAATCTTGTAAAGTATGGACTCTAACAAATGAATTAGATATCAAAAAAAGAATGATGTTAGATAATATCGATACTATTGTTTCATTCCTATTGTTACTGTTCTTTTGGATGTCATTCCCGAATGAGAGGACGTGCAATAACCACAAAAATCTTGAATATTGCTCTTAGTATGGCACATACATTCACATTTACTTCCTTTCGAAAAACTACTCCTTCGCTTCAAATTCTTATAACCTATAATCAGTCTACTGCAGCCTCATATAAACTGTGTAATAGCAGCATTTCGATTATCAGTAATACCATAAAGCATTAACGTATTAGCAAAAGCTGATCTAACCAATAAGTAAAACCATGTAATGATAAAGCAAGAAGACTATTGAAATGACCAATTAAGATAGATTCTCTTAGCCTCTCTCTTGCAGATCTGATTGAGATTAAAAAATGTGAAAAAAGCAAGAATCATCATAGTCATAGGAGAGCCATTGCAATTTGTCTGCTTTGTACTCCTCCTACGAAGGTAAATCCTACGAAGGTAAATGAATAATTCGATTTGATAGCCTTGTGAGAAATAATATAGAACACTATAAGTGATGCCGCAGTTGTAAGGAAGATACCAGCTAAAGTAATGATGCGTTACGCTCTCATCAATTGTATTAAGGGTATTCCTCACGCAAAATCAATTACAACATAGCATCATAACCAGCCTATTATATATGTTGGTTTACCGCACATAATACAGTATGATGTGTGATAATCTTTTTTGATACAAAACAGTTTTCCTTTGAAGGAATGGCATGTTAAGCATATGGAAAAAATAGTTTTAAGGTTTGTAACAGGGCTGTCGCCAAATGCTACTGCGTGGGAAAAGAAAATTCATAGGCGTTATGGTAGAATAGCTAATGTTTGCAAACAAATAAACTATGACATAAAACAGGGAGCTACAAATGATCAGGTTCTTTTATATCTACAGAAAATCCGAAATGATTCTTCCTTTTCTGCTCTTAGAGAGACTGCCGATTCTTTGAACAGATTGAAGGAATTGGAGAACGAATTTCTGCCGGAGAAAAAAACGTACTATTGGTATTAACTTTACTTGGGGAATGACAGATTTTTGGATATCTTATGTTCCTGTTCATAGTCATAACTATTTATATTATGTCATAGCAGTTTATAATGATCCCTTACTATCTGTTGGTAACTCTGTATGCGCCTCTTAAGCTCCTTTCATGTAAATTTTTGTATTCGATCTACGTATTGCAGCAACTATGTTACTCTTCTTCTCTTCCTTTGAATAGCTAATGTATACAATAGAGGTGACAGTTTGAACATCTTTCTTTTTATCTTCAGTCACAACTCCTCATCAACTTCAACCCACTTAATCATTTACCACTTTATACTAATACTTTTATGAAATCGTAAATAGTTCAATATCATTTAGTAGTATATTGAGTATGAAAAAAAGAGTAGATGTTCCAGAGGTGGAAAGGGCATTAGTACTTCAAGGCGGGGGGTCTCTGGGTGCTTATGGTGCTGGAGTGTATAGTGGACTATATGAATCGCTATCTAAAATAGACACAGATGAGGGGAACAAAGGAAAGTCTACATTTGATATCATTGCAGGCACTTCAATAGGTGCAATCAATGCTGCTATTCTTGTAAGTTATGTCGTGGAGAATCAGACTTATGAAGGGTCAGCGGAGAGACTTGTCGATTTTTGGAACTATCTTTCTAAGGAATCAATTGCAGAAACTAATCCATTTTTTAAACCTTGGTGGGATTACTGGCATACAATCTATGGAGCAGTTGCATCAGGAGAATCTGCAAGAAGATACTATTCGGCTAATGAGTTTGCAATATTTGGAGTACCTAATTAATGACCTATTTTAGTACAGATCTGTTCGAAGAAGCTTGTTGAAAGTTGGGAGTTATTAGTAGGTCCTTATTGACTCATATTAGGAGTCAACAAGACAGATGCAAGATGATGGTAAACTGGAAAGAATATGAATCCCTGATGAAAGGAGGGGTACTTACTATCATGCACTCCAATAAAATTAGCGGCCTTATAATGACGTGAGCTGGAAAACGTTAGTTAGTCGTCGTTTTGGGTATCAGATCGGAAAACTCTACATTTATAAAGTTGCAGTATTGTGTAATCACAATTGGCTGTTCCTCTCGACGTTTTCATAGGTTTCGCATTAGGAATTGTCGGTGCAATAGTTGTAAATTTAGGGGTCGATCGCATCTACAGACCACAGATAAAAATCAAGGACGCTGATATCGAAAGAAAAATTCATCTTAATGATGATAATGGGAACTGCATCTTTTAATCCTCTAACCTTGTACGGGTCTAAGTTGGTTGTTACTATAGTAGGAGCTGTAAGCTCTCATCTTTCCCACCTTTTTCTCATCTTTCTCTGCACTCATTCAAGTTCATATTTCTCTAGATCTATTTGACTTAAATAAGGTCTATGTTTTGGAAGACACATCAGACGCTTTTTCATATAATGTCAATCGCATTGTGTCGCTTTTTTGAAATCACGTTCTTTCAAGTATCCTTACGCGAATTGAAATTAAAAACGATCTAATATTAAGGAACTGTATAGCATAATATTTCCTCTACAAAAGTGTGATTCTAAATAATATTAATAGTCCAGCCAGTTCTGCTATATGGATGGCCAAAAAATATGGAACTAATGCTGGAGCGTAAAGTGGTTCCATCATAAAATAGCCATAGACGGCAATTATATTGTGCAACATTAATAGCCCTACAAAAAGCATTAGGCCAATAGTAAAATTAGCCTTACTACTCTTGTAGACTTTCGTATATAGTATAAGCAAAGCTACTAGGACCACTATATTTGCCGATGCTACTAGTGCATTAGCACCAATCAGAGGATCCAATCTAACAAAACCAAAAGGTAGGAGTTCTCTTATTTACTTTTATCCATATTTATTCCAGATCTACGAAAATCAATGTAGCAGGATGAAATGGTTGAAAGGTATTTTATCTTATTTTATTTCATCTTACGTCTTTTTTATTTGAGAAGCTATTTGATTGAATGCATCCATGTTTACTTCAAGATAATCAGAAATGAAGTATAATACCCCATATTTTTCTCCTACTCTACTAACTAGATTGTTCTTCTCAAGCACAGAAATATGGTGTTGAATCGCCTTGTAATCAAGTCTAAGGGCTTCAGCAAGCTGATTTATGTTATACGGATGTTCGCGTAGCAACTCAATGATCTTGACTCTGTTATTGCCTCCCCTAGAGCCAGCAAAAAGATACCATAATATACGCTTGGCATTAGGGTCAGGCATTAACTAACTCCTTAGTTTTAGTTTGTTTACGCTAATAAGTCTAAATTGGAGCAGTTTGTAACCTACTTGACCACCAACCCGACACAAATTATGTTTCCTTTATGTGAAGCGATATCCCAGCTTAGAATTAATATAATTTGTAAACCTGCACGTTTATAAACATAATCTGACATAATAATATCTATGACTAAACTCTTGGAAAGCGTTAAAAAGGAATTATTAAGTTGGCCCTTTGTTACTGCAGAACCACATAGATTTGGTGGCACAGAATTCCGTATCAACAAAAGGGAATTGGGACATATACATGGTGACCGCGTAGCTGACACCCCATTTCCTATGAAGATCCGAACGGAGCTCATTCAATCTGGACGTGTATCACCGCATCATGTTTTACCGCAATCTGGATGGACCAGCTATTGGATTGAAAAAGGTGAGGAGGACGTACCTGCAATAATTGAATTATTTAGAATGAGATATGAACAGCTCAAGCCCAAAATTAAGCATGGTGGGTGACTGACCGGTTAATTATATTTAGGTGCTTGGGCGCGGCTTGATTCTCATTTCCTTGCATATATATAAACTATACTTTGTATATTATCATTTAGGTATAAGTTAAATGTGCAGAAAATGGAGCTTATTAATCCCGGGGGAGATTCGATGTTAAATAATAGAACAGGCAGCAGGAACCAAGTATTTTCATCCCACGGAGATCCAAATGAAAATTGCATTTCAGTTACTAATCTTAAAAAACAATATGGTAAGGATAAAGCCTATACCCTTAATGGTATTTCATTTAATGTGAAATATGGAACAGTCTTTGGATTTCTTGGTCCTAATGGCGCTGGGAAGACTACAACACTTAAGATCCTTACCACCCTT
>JBKPHJ010000014.1:0-8108 GCA_046729835.1 Thermoproteota archaeon | reverse complement strand
TAAATGCTCAACTGCGTTTTCTGATGCGAAAAGCCGGCCTTGCATTTGAAGAATTACAACCAGATCATGCATTCAGAAAATTCTTTAACAGCACATTAATGAACTCTGATGTCGCAGTCAAATTCAAAGAATTGATGATGGGACATAGCATTAAGCTTGATGATGTCTACTATGATAGAGATAGTGAAACATCGTCAAAAAAACTTCGTTTGGAATATATGAAAGCTGTGGACGCTCTAACTATTAAAGATGAATTCAGACTGCGAAAACAGATTTCTGAGCAAGAAGAGAAGCTAAAGCAAGTCCCAAAAGTAGAACAGCTTCAACAGCAACTAGCCAGCCGAATTATTGAAGAAGAATCGATTAAAAGACAGCTCGAAAGACTTCAAAAAGAAAAAGAATTAGAAGCCCATACCATTCAATCCAAGTACGAACAAGACCTGAAAGTAATGCGTGAAGAAATGAATCAGTATAGCAGTGTTAGAGAAGAGTTAGATGCACTTAAAGAAGCCAACAATGAATTTCTGCGGTTACTCAAAGATCCGAAGAAGCTGCTGGAAATTCTTTCAAAGAACTGAAGTTCGAGCTTTAAATAAGTGTCACGACTTTATCTTATATGTTAGCGAGCAATGAGAGTTGCGGGGGGAACACCAAAAATAAAACTCCCGTTCTGTCAGCGCTTAAGAAGGTTCACTACTTACAAGACACATTTTTCGTTGTAATAGATCGCAAAATAGTAGATGAATTGCGGATAAGTCAAGATGATGATGTTTGGGTTCAACAGAGTCCGTCTGACGATGGAATATTGTTGAAACTAGTCCGAAATAATGATGTGAAAACTAATTGATCAAAGACCTATTCTGTAATTATTTACGAGAACTATCTACGATGACAGACTTATATAAGAAGACTATACTCTATACACTATCCAAGATATGAGTACAAGAAAGACAATAGCAATTTCCGTTGAGAATTACGAAAAAATAAAGAAGTTTGGATTTGCGGGCGAATCGATGAATCATGCAATAAGTAAGCTGCTAGCGAGAGCTGGGGGGTCAGATTGATCGATGCAGCTACAATTCAAAACAGTTCTACCGCCTTCATCGCGCAAACAGTGATCGACCGGATAGATGAACTAAAAAATAGTAAGATAAGTAATGCATCGTTATGTGAAACCAAATCGTCGATCCGATCATTGGTCAATCTCCGTAATATAAAATTATTAAAAGACTTTCCAGGTTACTATCGACCCGCTTGGTAAATGGTGACAGCTATTATGGATAATTTAGAAAAAGAAGCTGACAAATCAGGTTCACAAGACAGTAACATACTTCTATTATCTGATGTCGAGTGGACTACAGAGAAATTAATTGATGAATTACAGTGTAATTTAGCCTTAGCTGAGCAAATAGTCACTAATAAAAGTGGACGGCTATTGACGATTAGAAAATACCATTCACAATGTAGAAAGTTAGCACCGTGGATTCCAGTTGCCAATCCGACTCCAGAATTTCTAGTATACTCTTCAGATCTTAAACTTGAAGTCAGACAAGCATTAGAGAAAATACGCCATCCAACTACGAAGATCACAGTTTTGCATCAAGCCGTTTTAAGACTATTCGAAGCAGTTGGATTTGCGTATGCATACAACAGCATTGGACGGAAGCTTATCGTCAAATTAATCGGGGCTTAGAATGGCAAAAAGAGCATATTCGAAAACTGTTTCTTATAGTCTTCGACGAATTGGAAATATGATAGAAATTGAAGATACTGGCACTAGCGTAACATTCCATCCCGACGATTTTGATAAAACACTTTCAGCCATAATTTTGAAGTGTAGCGAATTAGATCCAAATGAGCCGGTTTCACATACAGAACGTCGGGACATCGAAGTACAACTGACAGAGATCTACAAAGACTATCAAGAAGCCAGAGACAAACACAGAACAAGTGACGCAGAGCATTTAGTTTATTTGGCCAAATCACAAATCAAAGAACAGTTCAGAGACCAGACGGGTGCGTTTTATGCTGTGATTGAAAGAGACGGGCATAACGAAATGTTAAAAATGAGTCATAAAGAATTCGATCGATTTCTTAGTAAGATATTCTACGAATCTGAAAGTAAAGTAATATCCAAAGATTGTATTAACAACGCAACAAGACTACTAGAGTCATTTACTGTTGAATCAAGAACGCTCTATAACCGAATAGCGAAGTTTGGTGATACCATCTATTATGATCTGAATAATGAAGAATGGCAATGTGTTAAGATAACAAAAGATGGATGGGAAATTATCGAGAGCCCAATGATTTTCGCAAGAGCTGATCTGGATAGAAAACAAGTTCAGCCAAGGCTGCCAATTGAAGAGCCATATCGAGAAATTCGATCTCGCAGACTTGTAAGAGAAGTAATTGACAAATTCTTCATAAAGAGTGAATATCAAAAACTCATAGCTGAAGTCTACGCCATAGCACTATTCATACCAGAGATTGCACACCCATTGAAAATCGTAATCGGTCCCAGAGCGAGCGGAAAAACATTATTTTTGGAGACATTAAAACTGATCGTTGACCCAAGAAAACACAATGAGTCACTGGTTGAAAGACTTCCACGGGACGAAAAAGACAGACGTATCAGTATATTCCATTCTTACTTCCCATGTTTTGATAATGAGAGTCATTTAAGTCAAGAATTGATGGACGAGTTATGCACATGGGTGACTGGTTTTTGTGGAACCGTTAGAGAATTGTACACCACAGATGAGATGCGTACTTTCTCAGCGAAGCGAGCGATCGGCATCAATGGAATTAACATTCCCGTCACAAACCCCGATGCGCTAAACAGAGCATCTATTGTAGATATGGATTCGATTCCAGATGGCACAGACGGCATCTCAGAAAGTAAGCTAATTGGAGAAAATGAATTCATTGATGAGATTAGAAAGTCACTACCAGAAATTCTAGCATACATTTTTAATGTTCTAGTGAATGCTTTAGCCAAATACGATGAAGTCAAAGCTCAGATAAAGCCCAATCACAGACTTGCAGATTTTGTCATCTGGGGTGAAGTCATTTCAAGAGTCATTGGGAATAAAGACAATGAATTTCTTGAAGCATGGCATCAGAATACTCATCAGCAGATTGTCAACGTGATTCAAAACAATCCGTTTGCCGGTTTGTTAATTGATTATGTTTTCAATTACCACGCCGACTCGATTGAATTCCAGCTCGAGCCGATGCAAGTATTTTCGGAGTTGAAAACACGCGCTGCTGAGAAGCAGATAGATATAATTCATACCAGGTGGTTCCCACAAAACGCTGAATGGATGTCACGTAGAATCAAATTATTGAAAGAAGATTTGAAAGCTGAAAATATTTTAGTTGACACCGAAATAAGAAAAGATTCGAGACGTTGGATCTACTTCAAGAAAATACTAACCAAGAATACCTCGATGGATCGTTATACTGCTTAGATATCATTGACTGTCAGAGAATTTGTGGGGCTATTAGATTGTCATTGGATTCAAGGTCTACTCATCAGATCGTAGATGGAGTATATTAATCAAGTCCACATAATAAGGTCAACCCTTCCATGTCATCTTTATCTCTCAAGCCATAAATAATAATTCTTCTCTGCACCTTTATCTTATTCTTAAACGATCTGTCATCCAAAACAAATGCTTTACATCCATAAGATAAAGCAGTTGCAAAGTGTAATGCGTCATCAACCGAAATATGAAATTCTGGGATAAGATAACTGGATATTATAACTATTTGATTACTTACTTCCGCAAACCTGAAATTAGAATCTTTGCTACTATTTGCGACCCTCTCAACCATCATAAAAATTGCTCTTTGAAGTTCCATGCGTGTTATTTCTTTTTTTCGCTGTAATCCATCTAGTACTTTGACTGTCTCATTTATTGCCCACTGTAAAGAAATTATCTGAACTTTGTTTTCTCTAGCACTCGTTGTTAGCCTGTCCACATACTCTGATCCATCTTCGGAGTGAAATTCTTTTACAATTGCTGACGTATCAAAATAAATTCGTATTCTGTTATCTGTTTGCGTTTCTCATCTCAACCACCTTTTCACTTAGAGATGGAATCTTTCTTAAAGTACGCTTCTTTTTATCGGTTTTATTATATGGTTTATCTAATCTATGCAACTGTTTAATTGATTCCATCCAATGATTCAATTGAGCGGGCGAAAGAAATTTTTCTTCGAAGTCTATAGTGTCAATGAGATCCAAGGCTCTTTTCTGCGAAGTAGTGGTCATGTGTATTTTAATTTGGTCTATCTTAAATAAAAGATCACCGGTCAAAAGAATTAATAGCTTGTACGAATTTGACCCAACACTCTTTCTGGAACGTGTCGGGAGTTCATGAGTGATTAAATCACGGTCGATATCTCCAGCGTCAGCTTTACGGGTAGCTAACGATTATCCAAGACTAATGACAGTATGACAGTAATGACAGTATTTCTCTACAAAAATGGGAGAAAAAATAACATCAGTAATACAAAGAAGTTTTGATAAGATACTGTCATGCTGTCATTGCTATCATAGTGGCGGCGATCGCGCTCGACGTGAGTATTAAATTGCTTGTTGGCGAGATGCACTTATCTTGACTGAACTTCTCTGACGTCAAGACCAAGCTACTCACAGTGTGTTTTATCGACTCGTAATTACAAAACTTCTGGAACCAGGTCACATTATTGTCTGGAATATTCAGTCCAATCTGACTACCTCGGGCTAAGAAAAGATCAGCGGATCAAATCCGTACTCTTTTAGACTCGTGTCAATTATAACTACAAGTTCGTTTCCGACAACCCACTTTTAGCATACTCTTTCAGACCTGTAAAGTCGATCGCGACCACGGGCTCATTTCCGACAACCCATGCATTATGTCCAGGTGGAATTACAGCAGCATCTCCGGGACCAAACTCTTCTTCAGCACCGTCGTCCATAACCACTTTGATTCTGCCGGAAATAATGTACTGAGTATGGGGCGCTTCACAACTATCAGTCTTTACTATGGGTTTTACGCATTTTTCCCAACTCCAACCTGGTTCTAAGATGCCACGACCAATTGTAATATCACCAAGATTTACAAGTTCTATCTTGCCTTTTTCAAATGTCCGTGTTTCATCTGGAGAAGTATCTAGACTCTTTTTTTGCATGCTTGCCATTTGTTCTTAAGTGTATTGAAAGTATGATTATAAGCGTTTGCCACAGTTTGACCGTTTGATTCGAACGCAGTTTGTTACGAGTTATACACACTCCCCCGGTTCTTTTCGTAATCCATTGGTTATATCATAAATTTGGCCGATAGTTCGTCATGCATAAACTCGTTCAACTGGACAAGATTATTGAAAAAAGAACTGGTTCTCTCAGAGAAGAAATAGAGATAGCTATAAACGTACAGCTAAGTCCGTTATACATAGCAGATCGACGAGGCGAAGTAGAATTTCTCGAATGGACCAGAAGAGTTGTCAGACTAGTTTTGAATCACGTCGAAGAAAAGCAAGAAAAATCTGTAACAACTAAAGAGCGACAAGAATTAACAGACATAATCGAATTTGAAAGCGCTCTTAAAGAGAGAATTGAAGATCTGAATGTGAAGCTGAAACGCTCCAATAATTTAAGAGAGTCTGACATATTGATAAACGAAATAGATACACTGGAAAGTACTTTGGGTCGTCTTTCCGACTTGAAGTATGGTGATATAGCGCGAGCCATAGAAATAGCAGAAGCGAAGAAGAATTTCAAACAAGCAAAGAGGTTGAGAGAAGAATTATGCGATATCCATGACATGGAATCTGAAATAACCGTTAACATGGAAAAGCGGAATCGACATCATTTATAGAATAGTTATCATATAAATGTGAAGTAACCAAAATTAGATTTGCCACCATAACGGGTGCAGTGATCTTATGACTAGTTCTCAACATGTTACATATGGAGTGTTATCCGGGCTTCTGTTGTTGTATACGATTTTGCTAAGCACGATCGGAGACAATCACAACTTGGTTTTTGCACAAATAACACCAGCTCCCGGCAAATCCGCAAACGATGATTCATCTCCAAATAGCTCTACTAATAATAATTATGACGGTGGATCTACTAGCTCACCTGGTTCGAATAATCATAATCATGAGCAGGGTACAACATTAATAGAACAAGATGGAACAACAGAAGGTCATGGACAGGGCATCACACCAGCACAGCAGGGTGATACAAAAGAAGAGCTGGGTAGCGATGGTCAGGGTACAACAGAAGAAGGGCAGAATACCGATGACCCGGGTGCTACATTAACAGAACAAGATCAAACAACAGAAGAACAGGGTATGGAGCACGAACAGACAAACCCATTAGCGGAAGAGATAATGAACAAAGTCGATAAGATATTGTCAGCTGCTGGAATAACTGGTCCAGCGTCTTAATACATAAACCTCATTTTTATTTTTGTTTAGCTTGAAATCACATGACCTGGCCAAAAAGTTCGTTGTAGATAGTCGAATTTGGAATTTAGAAAGTCTTAGTTTTTGATTATATAACTGGATTCTGTGACAGCTAGACACATTTTAGCAAAAAGCTACACTTCTTACAGAAATACGCTAATACACCAAAGTCGGAACGGCAGGCATTGAATCTATTTATATTACATTGGGCATATATTAGGAAGGAAAATGGATACTGAGGCTGAACGTGAGGCAAAGGAAGCTGCATCTGATGTCGGGCATGAGGCAAAGGAAGCTGCAGACAAGTTGAAGAAAGGTGCGAAGTCTATTTAATAAACTGAAAGGCGAGGCGTGACAGTTTCAAACGGATTTTATCATTATTTTTTTAATGTTATGAAGAAACTCTGTGTCTATAACGTGCATAGGCGCGAGTATTGAGTCTGTTCTGAAATGATTTTAAGCTCGAAGCGAAGTAGTGGGTCAGTTAATCTCTTGGGCCATTCGTTAGCATCAAATTTGTTCTGAATCCGACCCATACCAAGGTTGACTGTTTATTGGGACCATAGCATATAGTCAAATGACACATCCGTAAATCAGTGAGAACACTAAAATCTAATAGTCTCGCATAACTGGTGAAAACACAAGTGCCAGTGCCAATAAAGAGTATTATGTTAATAGTACTGATAATAGTAGTATCAATTGTAATAATGATGATCTATTCGCTCTTTTTTGTTTCATTGTCTGTCAACAATTATTACTTTCAGTCGAGTACTAACGAGGCATACCTGCTTAGGTTAAGTTAAGCAATTTTGAGTTGAACGTTGAATAAAGGGCAAAGATTGCTAATAGTTAAAAGACTAGCTACTCAGCCAATGTTGGCGAGATGTGTGCATCGGGGGATAGTCTTTCAACTATCCGCGTAATCGATCTTGGTTGAATTCCGGTGACCGTACTCACTAATCTTTGACTTTTTGTTATGTACTTTTTTATGAATTTCTTTGCTTCAAACACTGCCGCACTTCCCGCATTTAAAAACCATTTGTATCAGTATGTAAATGACAAGAAATATACATTTACCGGTATTGCACTCAGATTTATTCTTGTTTATTTTTATAATTCAGCAGCATAGTAGCTACATTAAGTTTCGAGTCCAGATTGATAAATACTAATTGATGTACATTCTATATCGAGTCGCTTTATTAGAAAGATGGCATGGTATTCAAACATATGCATGATTGTCTTGTTCATAGTTTTCTTTTCAGTGCTTCCAAGAATAACACTATTACAGTCTAACCCAACATCTGCACATCGAATACAGAATTGCCTTGCACAATCTTCGATTATTTGGGACAACCAGAAATATTTACACTACTGAATATTGTACTAGAAATTATTATAGAAATTATCACAGTATCACAGAAAACAAATTTTTACTATGGAAACAAGATTGCGAGATATTGGTGCTTAACTCAACGGGATCTCTAGAAACATCGTATATCTCTTCTCTTCGAAATCTTCTATAGGCTAAAATCCCCAGTGTCGATATACTTCTATTTTGTCAGGCTCTGCTTCTACTATAATTAATCTACACGCGGCATATTTTGCTAAATCAAATGCTATCGAAACGACCCACTCAATCATGAGTC
>JBKPHJ010000013.1:0-3660 GCA_046729835.1 Thermoproteota archaeon | reverse complement strand
CTCCTATACCCATCCACAATGATAGTGGGATGGACGTTCTTATTTATCAAATCCTCTGCTTTTTCAAGTAGTGCTCCTGCCAGAACGACAACAGATTTTGTACCATCCCCAACTTCATTATCAACTGACTTTGTGACCTCAACCATCATTTTTGCAGCAGGATGCTGTGCTTCAATTTCTTTGAGAATAGTTGCGCCGTCATTGGTAATCGTTACGTCCCCTAGGGTATCTACGAGCATCTTATCCATCCCCCTAGGTCCTAAGCTCGATTTCAGAATCCCAGCGATCATTTTTGCGGCCGTAATGTTGTTCTTTTGGGCATCCTTTTTCTTTGTCTCACTAGCGCCTTCCTTCAAGAGTAAGACAGGAACCCGTGGTTGTTGTTGTTGATAAGACATATTCCTGACTATCTCACCTTCGTTACTAATTGTGGTTATTATCTTTATATTTGTTACCGGACCAGATGATGTCCCATGGTGACATCTATTATAATCACATATACGGGCACTCAGAGATTCGATCGTTTAGATACGCCCGACTGTTCAGAGCCAATATTCAACGGTGACAGTAAGAGTATCTCAAATATCATCAGTGACCTTCGTGTTTGCCATCTTGTTTGTGTGCAACGAACCTAATATTGATGCGGCCTCATAATTTCTGCAAACAACATTTTACGTCTGATTCTCAAAGATATCCCTAGTGCAAAACTGTTTTTTGTGGGTAACTCTGCACCATCCTAAATACGTGCAACATCCTCTAATAACATGCATATCGAAGTAACCGGAAGCGGGAACGTAGATTCTCTCTATCCCTATTACAAGGCTGCGGATGGTGCTGTTTGTCCCCATAGGATAGGAGGTTTGGCAAAAGTGAAGGTTTTGGAAGCATTAAGAGCTGGTAAGGCCATAGTGAGTACTTCTGTTGGAGCGGAGGGGCTAAATCTCAATAAAGAAGTGTTGTGTATTTGTGATAAAATATCTGACTTCCATAATAATAATGTGATCCGATTCCTTGTGAAGCCTTGAGAATGTTATCAGCAAGAGCAATAAGCGTTACCTTCTGCTTAGACATTTCCAAGCTGGAATCAAGTTAAAGGTGAATTTGTGCATTGCTACAACGAAATGATGACCACTGGAACTGTGTAGCATCTGATAACTGTAGTTCATGGGTTTGAAGTAATACCTAATGTCTGTCTCTTCATACACATACTCGTAAATTAGTCACTCAATTCTCGTTTTGGATAGTCGCCGCAGTATTGTCGGTTTTCCTGTATTCTGTTGGATATGATATTTCTTCCTAGCAAACACCTCAATCCAAGCGCAATAAACCCAAGCATAAATATTCCATATCATGCGTCTCCCTGGAGACAAAGAGGGCTCGTTCTAAAATATTGCTTGCAATAATATCTAATATAAATAATATCTAAATTGATCGAATCTCGTTCAATATCAGGTTTGATAATAATAAAAATCTTCTTCTATCTTAAAAACAAGACAGGGCAATCCGCGTGCTGAGCTACACCCCGAGCAACACTCCCTAACAATAACCCTTTGCATAATTCACAATCGCTTCTTCATCGAATTAACATCGATAAGGATATCTGTTCTTATATCGGTATCGCTATCATTATGACCTCTTGCATTTTTTTCCTTTGAAATATTAATTATCTTGTTAAACCAAGCCCTGGCCTGTTTCTTTGAGTCCTCCATATACATCTCAGCAGCAAAACCATCTTGAAAACAACCATAAGGTACAGTTGCTATGGCATGCACACAAAATACCTGAGATCCTTTAACTTTTGCAACTTTAATTGCGTATCTTGCAGCGTTTAGAGAACAGTTTGAACCATCTATTGGAACAAGTATTCGTATGATTCGCCACAATCGCCTGTCTTCATCCTCATCCGTAGAAGTATTTTCATCTTCTTATACTAATCACACTCCAAGTAATTATACCTATCAAAATTGCTCATATATCCTGTAGAAGCAGGTTTATACAATTTACCCGTTTGTCGATTTTCCAGTGTTATTGTATCAACCATATAATTTTAATCTGCGCAGGAAACGAAGGCGAGCAAGTATCAGCAATTTTTTACGTTGAGCTCCTAAACTGAATGATTAATGCTATTCTTTCCGACATATCAACATACAGATTACTAAGTCTACTTCGTTGACTATCTGAAAATTCAAAATACTTTATGTCATATTCGTATTATGATTCTTTTTCTTAACAAATCTGCGGTACACTTCGTTCCTAAATAATTGCATCTAGCCACCATTCTATCAATTGCTAGATCGGCCTCATCTAACAAGGCTGCATTAACTTTAAAATCAGATATCTTTGTAGGAATAAGTTCTATCATTCCTTTTGATATTGTTGTTCCCTTATTTCTTGTGTTGGTATCTTTAAGATCATTGACATCATCATCGCTAGCATCATAAATTTCATGCCCCACATTCTTCTTATAAAGCGAATTTCTTGTGCAAATATCCCCACTATTCCTGTTGCCGACATCCCTGCTGTTGCTTTTAGTATTCCCATCGGTAATACCAGTGTTATGAATGATACAAGTAGCCTCATCTAGGTGCAGCAGAAAGATAAAGGAGAGATCATTTCTGTAAGCCGAGTCTACCGCATAATCATCGATGAAATCTCCACAATCATACACTACTATCCCCAATCTTCCAGTAAAATCAGAAGACGTAAAGTTACCTGCAACTAGTGTTCCACTGATTGGACCAGTTACGCCTTCATTGACCGCGCTCCTAAGCTGAACTAAGTCAACAAACCGTCCGCCACTAGAGGCTGCTACAAATACGTCTGTAACCTTATCAATGTCAGCATCTATACTATACCTCATCGTATTACCATCCCCTACAACTGCAAACTCCCCACTTCCTGTCGCATTAGTGACGATTGGCGGGAAAGCCGATTCTCCAGTGAGCTTTACAGAGAATTGTGAAGCAGGTTTTTGCGCCTCTGTAGTAATACCGGTTGCTGTAGTATTGGTATCGGTATTGTTGCCTTGAGCCATGACGTTCGCAACAGGCCAATGTGGGAATGCTTGCTGTAAAGAGAGCTATGATGGCAAAAGTCATCGCAATAATTGTCAGTTTGTGCATTGCTATAAGCAATCCTGATTCTTTATACTATGCCGTGTGCCAAGCAATCCAACATGTATTAGCTATTTAAAGTGATGAGTCAATTTGCTAATGGATTGGATTGAGAACAATCGATACCTTTTCGGATTGAGAACAATCGAATATTGATATTCTTCCCTGATTAATACATATATATATCATTTCAGATGGGCTGGTAGTCTACTACGCTTTTATCTTTGTTACTCATTGTATAGAATCAAATTGTACAGTTGTCTCATACCAATGATCCCAAACATATCTGCAACGATTACATTCATCCAACTTCCCTTGCAGTCTTGTACTACATTCACTAAAGTGCTCATAGTCCTGCTCTAAAGGATATTCAAACCTATCGTATCTTGGAATAAACAATATACACTGGTCCAGAATATGGTAATAGTTTAAACTTATGTGTACACTGCAATGCTAAGCAAATCAGATTGGAATTATTCCATGTAGATGTTTCTTGTAGGTATTTAGGAATTATGCAGTGGATCAGTTATCTACTCCAAACCCCATT
>JBKPHJ010000012.1:0-2120 GCA_046729835.1 Thermoproteota archaeon | reverse complement strand
TCAATAGTTTGAATATCAATGTAGAAACGATGGGCCTGTTTACGCTGATTCTTACCGTTTCGGTTATTCTAGCTGTTATTGGTCTGGGATTGAAGACGTTCTCATCTGGGGTTATTTGAAACTATTTTAGATGTCGGCAATACATTATCAAGAATTTAACTCAAGAAGCCAAAGAGTATGTTAATTATCCAAGCCTAATAGTGAGTTGGTTGAAAACATAGTCCGGTTATGTTGAGCTTCTCATAAATGAGCATCAGGTGGCTTTGTGGGCCTTTAGTTAACGTTAAATTTGTTCTGAATCCGACCCGGCCCAAACCAAGGTGATCTATTCGCTCTTTTTTGTTTCATTGTCTGTCAACAATTATTATTTTGTTTCATGGTGATCTATTCGCTCTTTTTTGTTTCATTGACAACCACAACATCTAAGCGTTCTATATTGTGTTGCTTTAATTCACGTTCAAAGTCGTTCATCTCTTTACTATGTGCTACTATCATACGATTTCTTAATGCATGTATTCCCCGTTGAATTCTTTAGTTAACTCGTTATAATTTCTGTGAAGCCACTTGCTATCATCAATGAATTGGTTGAATTGTTCGTCTGTGATTATTGATGACATATAATATTCTGAAAGTGGTTGATATTTACGTCTTTGATTAGTCCCCGACTGGGTATCTCATTTGATCCATCGGCATGGGATATCATCTAAATTTCAAATTCATTCAAAGAATCATATGAAATATTAAGAAAAATTTTTTTATCATCATAATAATCTACTTTTGACTTGGGGATTAAATATTCGTGTTCTTTCTTGTCTTCCCCATCTATTATGACCAGTTTGTCTTTGTACTCAGTGAATACTCTTCCAATTTCTCTGCCTTCAACAGTACTTTTGCCGTTTCTATCATTCTTACTATAATTTATAATGACTACAGCATAGAAGTTTCCCAATGAACTATCGGTACTTTGTACTTCCCCGTTTGTCATCTTAAAAAATATTCAGTAAAGTATATAATCATTATGGAAAAGAGAGCACGACAAACTATTACAGTACAAACGATGCAACAATAGTATGAAGAATTTCGGATATCAATAATAAAGTGTAGATGAAATTATATACTCAAAATGTATTGTGTATTTGCTCTACGTTAGTGTACAAGAAATCTCATTTTCTTGTGCCTTGATATTCTATGATCTGATTCGTCCGTTAATCATATATGCAAATGAAAGAATAACTCGCATACTCAGAATGATTGAAATCGAGCAGAACGGACTATGTTTTTGTTGTAAGGCACATATCACACGCGATCACGCTATCGTGAGTAGACGACCAAGACATTACTATCATAAAAATTGTGCTATCAGACTTAATATTATATGATTATTTTAATGTCTACTACTATCGAATCTTTAGAAAAGACATCCGCAACTATGTATAAAATTAGCGCTAACGGAGTAAATTATATCCAAGAGCATTGAATGCCATTGAAAATAATGAGAGTAAAATCGTCATCCAGAATTCACAAAATATCATTTTATAGTTTGTCGAGAACTCTGAAAGACTTAAGAATACGTAATGGATTACTCAAGAGGCGCGGCTGGTAAATTTAACAAGTGCTAGTCTCATTTTATAAAATTAGACAATATATTTCCAATAATCTGGACAATTCATTTAAGAAATTTTTGATTCTTAAAAGTTTTTTATATCGGAATATGCTATAAATAGCACTGATACGAAATTCGACCGATAGTCACGGTCATTCCAAAACAGAAAAGAAGATAGTAATGATATGCGATGATGAACGAGATTTGCTTCTATTATTTAGACTAGTGCTTGAGTCAAAGTATAACGTGATTCTAGTTGATTCTGGTGAAGATTGTATTGATAGATACATACAAGAAAAGAGCCTGGTTAATGAAATACATCTCATACTTTTAGATTATAGACTGGGTAGTAACATGTTTGGGGATTCCGTTGCTCGTAAGATAAAAGAGCAGAATGGAACTAAAATAATTCTAATCTCTGCTTACGAGCTAGATGATGTGCTATTAAAAGAATTAGAAGACGGAGACTACATAGCAAAATACGTAACAAAACCGATTCATACTAATGACTTAGTTG
>JBKPHJ010000011.1:0-5526 GCA_046729835.1 Thermoproteota archaeon | reverse complement strand
TCTATCAATACTCATGTGCTGTGCACCTGAAGGATGAGCTTACCAATATTGGTTATGGCAATAATGTGCATTATCATAATTACGTTGAAGATGGATATCACCTGAAAAATGTTATCTGTCATAAGCAAGGCAGAAGAAATGACATTCTTCTTTTTTGCGCACATTATGATACCATATTGAATAAAGATTTTGAAGATGCGCGATCAAGAGCACCTGGCGCAGATGATAATGCATGTGGCGTAGCATCAATAATCGAGCTTGCTCGCATTCTTTCGACAGTAGAGTCAGAATATAGTGCGCGATTTGCATTTTTTTCTGGTGAAGAACAAGGACTCTGGGGATCAAAGCATTATGCTCAATACGTACAAGAAGCAGAAGAGAACCTCGTCTGCGTAATAAATATGGACATGTGTGCGGAACCACACTATCTGCCACGTAATACTACCAATGTAGATATAGATGACGGTACTACTGGTTCAGTTGTCACAAACAACGAAGCGTCACAAAAATTAGGTAGAAAAATGGAACAGATGGCAGAAGATTACGCTGACTTGAAAGTAGAGTTTGATCCTATATTTGCTAGCGATTATATGCCATTTGAAGCACATGGCTACGTCTGTATAGGTGGATATGATGGATCGGCAATAGAGGAAAATAGTCACTATCACAGCAGCACTGACGTTATGGATAATCTTGACATGGATTTCCTTACCTCTGTTACTAAAGTGATGCTCGCGTTTGCAATAAGTGAAGGCCGCGGAAATTCTGAGGAACTTGCAGTGGACATAAAGGACTAATTATGATGCAATTATGATTTGATTATTTCTGGTTGAGCGTCCAGATCATTTATAACCAATATTTATTTTCATCTACAAATAGGTATTAATGATCTTGATGTGACGCTCATCTTATCCAAGTGATCGATAGTGTGAGCATCATTGGTTGTATTGCCAGGACGTGTTCGGGCTCGCACTCAGAAAGCAGATCACATTTTAAGAATTTTGCCGAGCTCCCTAGATGATTTTAGATGAACCAAAATTTTTGGAGAATATTGGGACATCTGAAATGAAAAGAGTAGAAATATGTACGCACATAGCTGTCAAGAGCACAAGATGATCTCAAAAGAGAAACAGATACGCAAGCCTCATCATCTGACACCAAAGCTAAAGAATCTCTATGACAAGTCCTAGATGAGATCAAGATCAAGAAAAAAATCTTCTGGTTCTTAGTCACCAGAAAGATACATGTTTTCAGAGAAGGATATTGTGGTACCCGTTATAGCAGAAATAGTTATGTCTAATAAGAGTGTGTGACTCTAGGTAAGGAGAAAATAGATAGAAAAGATGACATTCAAGGGTCTAAGGAAAATCGTAGTAACATTCAACAGCAACAACAAACAACTCTATTTTCTAGCAAAGTATGGAACAAGCCAGTCTGGATATGGAATATTAAAGAACCCAAAGTAGCAGATATCATAACATGTGGTGATTGCTGTTTTAACCACATCATTGGCCTACCCAAGAAAAATGCACAAGACAAACCATTCTTTGATTATGAAAAGTTACTATTTGATAATCTTCAACAGTACAAGCATATCTGGATAAAGAAAGCTACTGGACTTGGTATCACAGAGTTTATGCTTCGATATATGGCCTGGCTTTGTTTGAGAAATAGCAGTTTACAAGGTACACAGATGTGCATCGTTACAGGCCCAAGGATAGACCTCGCTATCACCCTAATCGATAGAATGAAGAGGTTATTCACTGATAATGGACTAGTTACCTTTGATAGCAAGGAAACAATTATCGAGTTAAATAGGGTTCATATCGAAGCCTTTCCGTCTCATCATCTCGACGCGATGAGAGGACTACCAAATGTATCTTTTATTCTGCTTGATGAAGCTGATTTCTTTCCTCACAACTATCGCTGGCGCAAGCTGATATCATTCATGAAAGAAAAATGAAGGATGAGGATGATGATGTATGTTTGATTGATTGTCTCTTATGGTATCGGTGGCAAACCCAGGACTTCTCTCAAACATTGTACTATGTCTTGAATGCACCGCATGTAAACCTAAACAATTTTAGTTCGAGAAGAAATGATTTTCAGAGATAGGTATTCTAGAACGAGTTTTAAAGATAAGAATACAGAGAAGTATTTTCTGTTCTGAATGCTCTCAGAGATCAGCATTTAGTCCAGCTTGCCTATGTTCCAGGCTTCCCTGTCTATTTATTGTTGCTACTGTTTTAATGTGCTAGTTTCTCCTTTAGCTCATCACTTGGGAATGGAGTATCTCTATTTATTTGATATTTGAATACCTCTGGAAAATCCATATCTAAGATAACATTTCTACCGATTGCTATCATTCTAGATTTTGGAATATCAAATCTATAGTTACGGTGACCAAATACTACAATTATATCATTTGTTTCTTTCATCACATGTCCTACATCATCTTCATTGTATGTCCTAACTCCTTTGTTGAATAGAGACTTTGGATATTCTCTTTCATATGCAGCAAGATCTATATTCCTACCTTGACTCCAATGTTCTAATGGCGTTGTAGTGGGTAACGGGGCTTCATGCCTTATCTTGTATTTTTTTGCAATCTCCTCAACTTTAAGCCCTATTAATACATTCCTTCCGGTCATTTGAATTTCTGATTTTGGGATATCATATCTATTATTTTTCTCACCAAATACTATTATTTTATCTACTGTTTCTCTTACTACATATCCCAGGTGTGGTAGATTTAACGCCATAACGCCTCTGTTAAAATATTTACCTGATGTCATCTGATGTTATCTGTATCAACATTTAGTAGATTTAGTATATGCTATTTGTAGGTCTAGACAAATCATAAGCCATCATTATTATTCATAGCCGATACTAAGAAATCATAATAAGATATAAGGTGATCTAATAATATGGCCAATTCGATGGTTCTGAACTACCGTTTTAAGTCGTTATTTAGCCCTTAGATCACAGAAAAATGAAAAGGATTTGTCGCCAGCAGAGTCAGTAGTACAATCGGATATGCAGAGTCAGCTTACACAAGAATCTAAGAGGAAATCTTAGCTTCAGGATTATCTTCGCTTAGGAGATTCTGATTCAGTATTGCGGACAAACGCATAGACTTCATGTTTTTTTTGAAGTAATAATCTGGTTAGTGCGCCACCTTGGTGTCCTGTTGCACCTGTTACTAAAATCTTCCTTTTATTGGTAACCATGATATATATGTAGTGACAAGTTAACCAAAATATTATATAACTATAGCGGTATGGCTACACTGTAACTTCTGAAAGTATGACTAAGCAAGTAAGGCTGCCTATTTGGCAGTTAGTTTTAATCATTCTCACACAATATGTAAAACACATGTAAAACGCATGTATATGCCCAATTCAATTCATTTCAATTATTGAGTTGTATTGATAATTATGATGTTGCCAAGTTGTGTGTGATACAAGGCATTGATATTCTTCCATTATGTTAATTATTAAACCGCAGACAAATCATTGAGGTGTGAACAGTGCGGTGGAATGAAATTTGGTACATCTGAAGAGCTTGCAGATCTCATAAAGAACATGGAATGTAAATATTAATTATCCATGACGCAATAGGTTGAAATAATAATTACTATTATAGTGTTAATTGCTTCAAGTTATATAGTGGTGTTATGACTAATGAGATTATTAGTAATAAGATATTTACTACCTTAAAAGAATCCATATTGCCATTTGTGTAGTGAGAAGACATACCATATGTATTAAATAGCTTTGACCCATCTGAGAATAGGTTCTTATACTTTATAGCTCTTCGACGTTCAAATAATATCATTTAAGTTATTATTTGACGAAATATTATATGCAGGGCAAATTGTAATCTTACTTTCTGTGTTCTTAGTGTCCTGCGTTTTCAAAGGATTCAAGGTATTTTCCAATCTCTTTTAGTCTGCATCTTATTGTTACAGAGGTCAACCCAGCAGCACTGGCTATTTCTCTCTGACTCATGTTCTCGCCATTATTAGCACCTGCTACAAATAGAACAGTTGCAGCAAGACCCATCGGATCCTTCCCAGAGGTATATGTATTTTTATCTTTTTTACTAATGATATCCATAAGCTCTATTGCTCTCCTTTTAGTTTTTTCACTCGTGGGAACAGCGTTTCCAACCTTGAATACATAATGCCTTAGATCATTGTTTGGAACCTTCAGATCGAGTTCTGTTATCAATATTCGGTAATCCCTAGATAATGTTTTTAACCTAATGTTACTTGCTTTGGCTATTTCCTTTAATGTCTTTGGGACCGCCATTTCCCTGCAGGCTATATGTAGAGAAGCAGCTAAGATAGAGTCGATAGTCCTGCCCTTTATTATCCCTCTTTTTTCTGCCTTTCTGTATATATATGCGGTTTTTTCAATTACAATGTCTGAGAGCCCCAATTTACTTCTTAGTCTGTCTAGTTCAGTAAATGCTTTCCGACGGTTCCGCTCGTGATGAGAACTCAATTGAGTTCTCACATCATACATTCTTATTTTATGCATAGAATGACGAACTAACGGATCAAGTCGTCTGCCGTACACATCGTTATCCTTTTCTCCTATAACTGTGTATAGACCATTATCAGAACGAGCAAGAGAAATGGGAGAACCAGTACGCTGTCTAGAAGTGCTAGACTCAACGCTACTCCTAATTATTGTTCCACTCTGCTCAAAATTACGCCATTCAGGGCCAATGGACTGAATTTTATCAGAAATCACCATTCCACAAGTACTACAAATGATCTCTCCTGATTCATAATCGGTTATTGTTTTAATTCGATCTGATTGTGATTCTTCTCTACTTTTGCCTTTTTGCTTTTTTGTTGTAATACAGTTAGAGCATCTAGAATCTGATGGTAAGTGAGGATAATTCCTATCTTTAGTAGTAGAAGACTGATAAAACGCGATCATAATGAAATCCACATAAAGTACTCAAACAAGATATATATCACTTGACTTTTGTGCCTATTGCATGGCGAATGGGTTATTTCTGTAACCGTAGCTAATCAAGAGAACAATGAAGAGAAAGTCACTTTATCTTGTCCGAATTCTGGCCCGTTGTATATTATGATGGTAATCTATGATGTATAGATTTGATATTCCAGATTTTATACCGGTTCCCCTTGCATGCAATTTCTTGTAAATGGATTGATTGCTGTACTATTCTTCAAGGTTAATATCTTCGAATCTTTCGCCACTGCAGAGTTAAACCACCTTTTTCCAAGACCGGATCTTTTACCAGACCCTTCAGCAGATTTGAATCAAGGTATAGAAGATTCACGACGAAAAGCCGCTGGCAAGCTTTCCAAGGACATCTAATAATATAAAGATCCCTTGGAATGACTTGGCGTTGGAAAACGTTATCATTAGCCCTTTTTCACATTCTCCTCTTGATCTTTCCGCTAATTAGACAAACTCGTATCTTACCATAATTACATTTTACCGCAACATTACTTCTACTACCAATTTGATAACTCTGCCAAGG
>JBKPHJ010000010.1:0-1252 GCA_046729835.1 Thermoproteota archaeon | reverse complement strand
AGCTACTGCTCTACCTCTTGTTAATGCAGAAGGCAATCAAGTGAAGGTCATAATAAACTACAGCATTGGAGACCAATCGCTTCTAGGTCAGAGAATTAACGCTCTTATGGGTATTTACGATCGCCCGAATGGCACATTGATAAAGCTATCGTCATTTCCCAATGGGTTTATCTTAAACAGCACACAAGGTACTGTATACCTGGCAAGCACATTAACTGACCCGAAAATACAGAATATAACAACTCTTGTAACACTTACCAACGCAGATAAGTCTGAAGAGTACTCGAATGTTGTCAGGTCAGATCTTGATATGACAGCAATCTTACCCAAATCCATTCCAACATTAAATGAGACCTTAGTACCGCCACCTTCAGCACCACCACCTTCAGCTGTGAGTGCTGGAGAAAACCAAGAAGAAACCCCATCCAATGATGATGAGTCTAATTCAGACTAAGAATAGCGAACTCGCACGCTTCGTATTGTTGATTGCTATCGGTGACAGTAGTGACATCAAGGCCAACGCCACTTACAGATAGTGGACGTAAATTGGAATTGTAGGCATATCAATCAACCTCCCTGCTTTAGATCGCTTCATCGACTAACTATTCCCCCATCAACTAACAATGTATGACCTAAGACAAAAGACGCCTTATCAGATAATAACCAAACCACTGCATTTGCAATCTCTTTTGTATCCGCGATGCGTCCTATTGGATGCATTGATGTCAAAGTTTCTAGCCATTGGTGATCTTCTTCTACTAATCGTTGAACCATCTCAGTTTCAACCCCACCTGGAGCAACAGCATTTATTCGGATTCCAGATTTGGCATATTCTAGTGCAGCTGATTTGGTGAGTCCAAGCACTGCATGCTTGCTCGCTATATATATTGGCATTTGTGGAAATCCCATCACACCGGCTACGGAAGACATGTTTACTATTGCTCCACCTCCGGTTCTAATCATCTCCGGAATCTCATATTTCATAGACAACCATACGCCTTTGACATTTACGTTCATGATCTGATCAAAAAAATCTGATGTCTGGTCTACTAACGGTGTCATAGATTCTTCTATCCCAGCATTATTAAATGCATAATCTAGCTTACCGTATGTATTGACGGACTTCTCTACGAGTGACCTAACATCGTCTTCATTAGCTACATCGGTCTTCACAAAGATACCGTCACTCCCAGCTTTCTTGACTAGGCGTACAGTCTCTTCCCCTTCTTTCGCTCGACGTGCAGCTACTGTA
>JBKPHJ010000009.1:0-1543 GCA_046729835.1 Thermoproteota archaeon | reverse complement strand
AACGTAATCCATCCATATATGAAGAGAGAAAAGCAAGAAACCTCCAGTGATGACACCGAAAAGCAAAATTGAATCCGAGACCAATTTTAATCCTATCGTAAACCACCAAGCTATGAAAAATGGATTTAACGCGCTAAAGATTACACCTAGTAACAATGGCTTGTCAGCTATGGTTGAGACTCTATGGTCACTAGTATTAATTAAACTCCTACGTGTCTTTTGTCTCGTAATATTGGTGATTTGTATAATTGAAAATATAATTATGGAAGTTCCACCTAACAGACCAAGCAAATTTAGATTATAGGTATTACTACTAACTATGGTATTAGCCAATTGGAAAAAGCTAACCGTCAGTATGATGATTAAAGGAAATTCTATCAGAGCATGACCAGTCGCAATCTTTAGACCTGCTCGATAGCTTTGTTTTACTCCATAAACAAGATTGACGAGAAATAGAGGACCAGGAGATAAGACACCTGATGCTGAAAGAAAAATAACTTCGCCAGCAAAATCTAGTATATTCATTTAGATACCCTTAATTAGTTACTGTAAACGGTAGCTTATTGCCATACACATATCACCATACACAATGATTAATTAATAATATTTTCTATGACACATATTGCTCGTTGCTCATCAGATAAGCATGGAATGCTGTAATCACTTCTTTGTTAGCTACATTTGAGACTAACTGTTGTAGTCTTACCTCTCTCCTTTGGTGTTAAGTTTATTCATCACGTATATGAACCCACGTAGGTAATGGGGCCAGTGGTTTATGAACCATATTTTACATCATTTTGGGTCGCAAAGCAGTATCGTCGTCACCGAATAAGTCTATCTCAATCGGGGACAACTCTCTATGACACTTATGACAATCCACTTGTACCATGTGTACCGATTTAACATATAAGTTATTTCTCAATATGTGGCATGGTTTGGGAATTTGTATTATACTATGCCATTTTCAATCAATAGTTTTCAGTGTAATAATATAATCGTAATATATTAATGTCACAATACATTAGTTCATATTATACACCAAGTGCTTTACATAGAGTTTGGATATTGCAAATGCCATTATGTACATTGGGTATGAAAGCAAAAGCTAAGCGACCACGATTGCGGATTGAAGCTATTGTATGGTCGCCCACCGCATGGATTGTTTCTGTTGTCTGATGTCCGTGGCCAATTTTATGCATTACGTACTTTATGTCTATTATCACGATAGATCATATAGTATATGGTAAATAGAGAGGTTCCGAAATATGCAATAAATTGATTATATCAGCACTTTGTAAGAAACTGTATCAACAATTACCATGAATGGGAATTTGTTATTATGGGAAGCAGACGATGAGATTTTTGAATTACATAGTCACCAAAATTAGTCTCTTTAAACATATTACCACATTTATCATTTTGTATCACTAGTGATGGTAACAAATATACATCTATCGTTGTGAGATTTTTTGATTTTAAGCAAGATTCCGGGAGTGTAACCAATGAAGTGTAAAAGATGTGGAAGCAATGATGAAGAGATGCA
>JBKPHJ010000008.1:0-9986 GCA_046729835.1 Thermoproteota archaeon | reverse complement strand
CCCATGTCTTGACCAGTATAGCATCTAAGCCTATCATGCATTTCTGGTATTCCAATGGCAGAGTTTCATCGATGTATTTAGAAATATTCTTCCTGGCTGCCATCTTTAAGTACATTAGATCTCGATTAACAGTACCCAATGCTATCCTTAACGTAGAGGCTATCTGATTCTGCGTATGACCTTCACTGGCTAATTCCAAGACCTTGTTTCTACGCCACCGCAGCCGTTCAACTTCGGAGTTCAAATTTTCAAATTCAACTAATCTATAGTAAGAGGCCTACTAATATCTCCGTCTCTCTTGATTACAGCAGTACGATTATGACCTGATGTATCTGTCAGCTCGATCTTGGAATGAATAAGTTCCCAGCCTTCCATTCTCTTTGCATAATCATCTCCTGGCTCAGGATCATACCTGTCATAATCATCATTATTGCTATCTTGGATTCCCATACCCATTCCACCTCCAGCATTCTCTTGGATAGTTTCGATGATAGGAGTCTGAGCTGATGGAGCAGCAGCAGCATCAAGAGTCGCCTTGACCTGTTTGTTATGCAGCTTTGGCAGACGTTCAATCGATGAGTCAAAGACGACAGTATTTATATATAACATTCGATTCTCTCAAGCAAGAATTTACATACAGTAAAAGTCTGCAGTTCAAAGCAGTGCTTATATATTTTGATCTACTCACAAACACTCGACAAACGCCTACTCACAAACAAGTAACATAGCACTTAGGTCTGGAGACACAGTTTTGCTTATCTGTCGGACTGCTCCTCATCCTGATCAAACCCATCCACAATTTCACCGGATCCGGATTAATGAGGGACAGTCAGTGACTGTAACATGCATCTCAGTCGCAGTTTTTTTGCTTACCTGTGGGACTGCTCTTCATCCTGATCAAACCCATCCACAGATTCACCGGATTAATGAGGGACAGTCAGTGACTGTAATCTGCACTCGTTGACAATAAGAACTGTGGTATATATCCAATAGTTGCTAACAGTAGACAATACTTCTTCATGTTGTGTCAAATAGATAAGCCTAATCAGTTAACTCCATAGTGCTGCATTACTTGACTATATACAAGGTAACTTACTGCTGTTGGCTAGCCTTAGTGAACCTTATTGTAATACTACCCCTGTTCTTTAGCTTCATCACGCATTTCTTGCATTTTTCTTTTCTGCTTCAACCCATTCAAATCCAATCATATTTTCTAAGTTAGTATATTATTAGAGCTAAGTTAGTTTCAAGTATTTAACTAGGCTAAGCTTCTGTACTTTAACAGGAAACGGGCACAAACGTAGGCTGATAATCTGCTTTCTTATATAGAACCTTCTTCTATATGATATTATAATGAATCAAACAAATGCTACAATGCTTGTAATCTTAGTAACGTTAGCAGCAACAACTGGACTAGTAACAGCATTGACTATGATGAGTCAACAAACAGCAGCAGGTATTGGAGGTGGCTGCGGTAAAGGCGGCTGTGGTGGCGGGGCCATCGGTTCCGGCAGCGGCTTTACCGGTGGCTTCGGCAGCGGCACCAGCAGCGGCAGCAGCAGCGGCGGCGGCAGTGGCTTCGGCAACGGCGATTTGCACTGCGGCGGCGGCGAAGGCGGCACTCTCAGCGGTACTCATGGCGGTGGTGGTGGTAGTTGTTCGTAGGTTGCAAACAAGACAAGACTAGCTACTGTTAACCCTCAAAAATTCCCGTTTGGACTGTAGCAGTGTGGTGGTAGTGGGATCACCTACCCTTTTTTATTTTTCCAGATAAACCCATGTTATACCCTTTCCTTCTTCCTTCGTTCGTGGTCTAGCAAATAGGCCTTATCCCAACATGGAGAACAGTAGAATAAATAGTTAGTCGACTTGGAACTATACAAAGGTAAGTGCCTTAACCTATCTCTCTTGGCTTCTTTATCTAACAAGTCTTCCCCCATTTTCTACTGCAGTCCTCAATGAAATTATCAAATGAATAATATGTATATCCTGAGCTTATCTGGGTTAGATGACGCCCTAAAATACAAAAGAGAAGATGTACGGTTCTATCCTGTGATGTACCTGGAAACTTCAGGTTTTAAGACGCTGAAGAAGGAGTATGATCCATATATGAATGGTGTAATATTAGTCAGTACATTGTATCAGAATGTATCAATGCTAACAGAGAACATTAGAACAGTTTTAGAGATATTTGATAAAGACACAGAAGTCCCAAAATCTTTTAAGTATATCGTTTATCCATTTAAATCGGGTGATACTAGACCAACAGATCACCTTGTAGCACAGACCATTTCAATCGCATCTAAGCTTGTAGACGGTATAATATTCTATGTAAAAACACAACAGCCAATCCTCCAGAATTTCTTAAGAAATTGCAGTCAACAGGAGTTAACTAGAACTCTATATTGACAACCGTAAAATGGATCTTTGACCATGTCACGAGGCTTGCACTTTGACGGATACTCCTATCACAGTTTTCTTATGATATGGTACATGACTTTGGACTTACAGACTCACTAATCAAAGGTTTGTATTTCCTAAAGTATCTATCGTCATTTATTTCAACAGTTGCAAGCTTATCGTCAGGAATATAACACGACGTCTTTTTCCATTTTTTTGAGGAATCATAATGCACAATAAAATAAGACTCTCTTCTTGGAAGTTGCTTCAATTTGCGAAAATAACGAATTTATCTACGAAACTGATTTTATCAATGATAAAGTAAAAGAGCAGCGTTAGGGTGGTGATCCGTATCCTCTTTCAACAGAATATGAGCTAGACTGAGCCAGACTGACTTTCAGCAGTTTGGTTTCTGTATATCTCTCGTTGCTCCACAATGTCTTTGAGAACCTTCTGCCACTGTTCTTTTAGATCAGCCATCTCTTGTGCCTACTGCCGTCCAACGTGCTGCGCAAGAAGTAATAGGTTGACAGCAGCGACTACTCATTTTACCCTTGTAAGCTAAACCAGAAAATTGCAAAGATATGCAATATTTGGAAGCCAGTTACCCTGTAATCACTGGCCTATAGATGTTTGTCCAGGTACAGGTTCTCTCTTCTCCAGCCTGTATGGGCCCAGATTCGGAGCTAGTGCATCCAGGCGAAAATGACGCGCTAGGGCCTGTAAGGCCTGGTATGACGGGTAAAGTCTCCCCTGTATCATAATCTCCTGGTTCTAAAGTAACAGGTGTTCCTTCTGCTGAACCTGGAACTGAAGGAGGGTTATTGCTACTGAATACAAACATCGTGAAGACAGAAGGAGCTGGTAAGTTAGGACACTGTTGGCCAGCTGCACATTCAACATCTTTTATCATTATCAGCGTAGCCGTGGTTGGAGGGGGAAGAGTTGTTCTTTCTCCGCCTGTTTGTAAACCAATGATATCAACAGCATTCCCGTCGCCTTGAATCTCAGAGAATAGATTCTGACACAAGACGTTAAACGATCCTTGATCAGCATTCCCACAAGTGTTTGCAAGTGATCCCGCCTGACTACTTTCGTACGCTAGTACTCTGGCCGTTGTCGGGAATCCTGCTGTTGTTACTAATGAACTAAACAATATTGCTATGGTTGTCGTCACGATTAGCGAACTTTTAATGTGCATAGCTCAGTTTTGATAAAGGGCACTTAATTTATCTGGAATTGGTGACTTATAACTCCCAATTAAATCTGATTTTACTTAGGGTACAAGAATGGTTAGAAATGACATTTAACACTTCTCTCTATACTTTGCAGCGTGATGGCAGTCACATCCACAGTTAGAACATTGACTATGCCTCTCTGCCAAACATGCCAGTGATAACTCCATTACTACTAAGAATAATCAAGGTGAGGGTGCTAAAAAATAGTGTGGTCAAAAAAGTCTTCCTTCCTTGGCCTTCCTTTTCCCTTCATATTCTTCTCTTAATAGTTCTTCAAATTCTTCTCTGGGTAAATAGTCTGATGTACGAAACAAGTCATATATTTTTGATAGAAAAAGCACATCTTCTTTTGCTGAAATCGGTCACGCTTTGCTGGTATGGAATCTCCGATAAAGGGCGTCGTAACCCGCAGTAGTTATTCAACGAGTCAGAAGACAATTTAATACCTTAATCCAGTAACGAAAAATAATAGCCTTCGTCTGGAGCAAAGGCGGCGATGTAAACAATCCTGCGACGTTAGGATTATTGTATGCGGCATTTGATATCACTTCTCCACCATAAGAGTGTCCTACAAGAATAGTTGGCCAATGTGGTCAATCGCACGCTTTACAGTTTCGACGTCATCTGGCAGAGAATGAAAAGGAAGTTGTACGGCGACAACTTTGTGTCCCGCGCCCCTTAGAATAGGAATTACTTTCCTCCAAACAGACCCATCACTCCACGCTCCGTGAACCAGTACTATATTTATGGCGTTCGTCGACATGCCTTGCTTTCCCTGAGGTTATATTAATGTCTTGTTTTCTGGGATAGCGAACCTGCACGGATTAATATATAGAAAGGAGAAGTTGATAAGTCGTTCTTCTAGCAACCGTATTGAAACTATTCTGGCTGCATCTTATTCCTTAGGAGGTATAATGTTACCATTAGCATCCCTGACGAATACTTTTTCCTGCCTGGAATCATAAAATTGTTGAGAGCCATCTGCTTTCTTAGGCCAAGTGGTAATATAGCTCCCATCAGCCTTATAGTCTGACCTGGAACCATCAGGCTTTATACTATACGTCACCTGTTTATCATTATCGACAAATATTGTCTCTATCACATTTCCTTTAGAATCCTTATGTACTATGCTTTTACCACTTACTAGACCAAAGTTGTTTGTTTCAATAGACTTTCCGTCACCATATTTGATGGTATACGGACCCAGGTACCCAGATCCACTGAAGGGAAGGCTGACTTGTATAACACCGAGTTTATCCAAAGGTGTGCCGGGCCCAGGAGTTATTTTAACATTAGTCTCGCCGAAATCTGATGGAGAGATTTCTTCTTTGTCATCAGCTGCATGCTCTTCAGGATTTGACGTCTTTATCGTGCCATCGGTAAAAGTCGTATAAACAAAAGTCTCATAAACATCCTCCACCGCATCAGTACGCGCAATAGCAGGATTCGTAGGATCGGGATCAGCATAGGACTCTACAAGCTCCACTTCGTTACCACGATATGGCAAGGCAGCCGCCGGCGGTTCATACTTCTTTTGACCTTGACTACCTTCTCCTCCTTGTCCTTCTCCCTGAGTATCTTCCTTACCACCAGAAGAAGATGGTTGGTTATCTGCAGACGGTTCGTTGGAACCAGATGAAGAAGGCACGGGTGGAAATCCCAATGGTGGAACAGGTAATGCGCCCTGTAATCCCGATGAAGGTGGCATTGGTTGTGCAGTTGTACCGTCAGGCGGTGTTGTTGTGCCATCAGACGGTGGTGTTGTTGGCTGATTTGTACCTGTAGGACAATTGCTATTAGGATCTGCTGGCTTGTTGCTGCGAGCGGTCGAATCTTGTGGTGGGGTACCAGTCATGTCAGCAACAAAAATGAGCCTACCTGAATTAAGCAATGATGATGATGATGAAAAGCGAGAGGGGAGGGCTGCACAGATAGCAGCCGAAAACCTGCAGATAATCCAGCTGACCATTCAAGGTCTATCAGACTCAGAGATAGTAGAGAAGCTAGGACTAACTGAGGCTAATTACTGATATAGGATTAGGATGATTCAAACTCAAGATATGGAACAGATGCTAAAGCAGCAGATGCCATATGTTAATCAGATGAAATCTTTGTCTATACTCAATAGATTAGAGTTTGGTCCAGTTGAGTTAGATGTTAAACCTAACGGGCGGCATCAAACATATCTCGAGTGATCATCGGATCGCTCATAGGAAAACGTGTATCTTACAACCTCTTGGTTTCTTGTATGGAATATTGCATAATCGGTTCTCTTTCTCCTAATCTGTTTGATGATGGAGTACGATACTATTCTATGTGTGGTATAAGAGCATTAGACTGCAGAAGAGATGCCAATGGATAAAGAGCTCTTTCCAATCGTCTCTAAAATAGTGGTAAATCTTGTACGAGATGTCCAGGTATTACCTATTTTAAGAGCTTAAGCGCTTCGTCCCTCTTCATCGCTACCAAAGTTTGTGTGGTTATGTACTCTAACCCTCCACCATGAACGAACATCTGGAAGATTTCTTTTTCACTCGGAGCGTCAATGATCCAAATGCTATCATACTCGCCAAGCGTCCAGAAAACTTCTCTAACTTTCACATTAGGTGGCAAATTCTTGAGCAATTGATTGCCGAACTCTGCTACTGCTTCTGCTTTCTTTTTGAATGTAACAAGAGTTATGAACATCAACATTTTAAATCACACCATCAATGACTTAAGTCTTTCTAAGCTTTTCCTAAGCCAGCAAAAAAAGGCAAAAGCATAAAAAACAGAAGATTTGGGTGGTGGCGGAAGGAGAATGGGTTATCATTCAGAGAAAGCAAATCCAAGTAAACACTCCAAGCATTTACATACAAAATCGAAGAAAAATTAAATAATAGAGTTAGTTCCTAGAACCGTTATGGGTGAGCTTGATCTACACTGTGAAATATCAAAAAAGAGATTTTTCCAGAAATAGTTAAATCACTTCTAATGAAACATCTTGCTGATATTGACGTTTAAGGATGTAACGACAATTGATGCTTTAACTCATGTCTCTTTCTAATTTGACGATAGCAGTGACGGGGAGTCGTAGGGCACACGAACTTGCCCATATAATAAGGTCATTTGGAGGTAGACCGTACATCGCCCCGACGATTGGAATTAAGATAACTGAACCTTCAGCTGAACAAGGAAAGCAGTTCATTATGAAAATCTTAAGTGAAAAACCTGACTACGTTGTCTTCATGACAGGTCCTGGTGTTTACTCTCTTATGGATATCGCCAAAAAGTCAGGGCTAGTCGAACTTCTTACTAATGCTTTACATGACACTACGATAGTATGCAGAAGTGACAAGCCAAACGCAGCACTATCTCATTTCAAATTAAGAGCACAGCTAATCCCAAGGGATGAAAACACAGCAAAGGGAATACTCAGGCTGCTCCAGAAATATGATCTCCGAGACAGGAAAATCGCAATATTTTGGCATGGTTCATATTCACGAGTATTGAGTGATGAGCTTCAAAAGAATGGAGCCAATGTATTTGAATCATTCACCTATACTTATTCCAATAGACTTGATAGTGCTGGAGCACGAATACTTGAAAGAATGGGTTTTAAGTATGAATCCCCAAGTGAGTTAATGGTTGTCAAGCTTATAGAAGAAATAAGCAAAGGAACTATCGGTGTGGTAACATTTACCAGTCCTCCATCGGCCCAAGAGTTTTTTAGGGTAGCGACTAAGCATAATTTAGAGACATCTTTGAAGTGGTCTCTGAACGCAAAGGTAATAGTAACCGTCATCGGTCCTTCAACAAGAAAGATACTAGAGGAAAATAATGTGTTTGTAGACGTTATGCCCAACGTCTACAAAATGGGTCCTATGATTAAAGCCTTAAGCGACTTTGTTAAGGATCGTAGTACAAAGTAAGGTTATAACAAAATCTAGTAATAGAATGGGATCTGAAGGTGGAAACGACGTAATTTTTAGTGATGCTGGCGTTGATGCCATATTCGCCAATGGAGGACAGGATACTGTTCAGGGTGGTACAGACAACAATCAAATATTCGGAGGAGACGAAGGTGATACTCCAGTGGCTGGGATTGACGATGATTTGATCGTAGGAAGAGCGGGTGATGATCGCTTTTTTGGTGATCTAGGTAATGATGTTCTTGAGGGAGACAAAGGCGCGGACTATTTCGACTGCGGAGAGGGCATAGACATTGTCTTAGACTTTGAACCACAGAAGGGCGATATTCTGGCAGATAATTGCGACACAACCTGATTAAAATGAATTCGACACAAAACCATAAATCCTCCGGGAGGATCTTAACTCATAAAGTTTATCATTACGGACTGCTACAACTATCTCGCTCGCGACATAGCATAGCCTAAAGAATAAAAAAGTGAATACTATGAGTTTTGGATTATCACACCAAGTTGGTTGTAGTTGGTTAATAAACTCAAATCTCAAATGACTAGACCAGACATTTAATCATGAAGATATCTTGTGTTCCAATTCTACATGTTCCTGGAGTTCTCTTTGATTGGGATAATCAGCTTTACAAAAATCACATGTATACTTGGTCATTTCCCTAAATATCTTGTCATGTATTTTTTCTAGTGGCATTTTAAGTTATAGACCGACAAGTGTTATAATAATATCTGTTGCCCATTATCTAAATCTAGATTGTTCATATAAAATGCTATTTAAACGGTCTACGCTATTCTGATTTTAAGAATGGAACAGTAGTCTTGATCCACAATTGCAGCTTCTCTATGGATGATCACGCTATCGTCTTATTGGTTGAACTAGGTTTCTCGCATGCAATATTTTTCAGGCGATAAGAAGGCATTTCCTGATGCAGGCTGTCGACATCATCCTTCTCTGAGATATGTATAAAATTATGGACGTAAACACCTCTGCTACAAATACTTTGGAGTTTCTCTGCTAATCAGTATGTTACATCGTCTACGAGTCCGAATTCTGTGCGACGTGTATGAAAGGAAAATAGAACAATTTTCTAAGGTTATCTGAATGCACTTCATCTATTATAGGATGATGGAGAAGTATGCTGCCAGCATCTGGCTCAGCCATGATTTTTAGAGTGGAGATTGTAGAGAGACCGTATTCACCTCTAGCCATTAAAAGGAAGTAAGCAGGATATTTATAAAATTACTCTGATTTCTAACTATGTTCATTTTGCTGAAAATATCGCATATCTGGTCATATTTCAATTTCTACAGAAAATCAGAAAGACTTGCTTGTTTGCCATTTCTCACATAAGTATCCAAACTCCTGTTCTTTGGTTCCTCTTCCTTAGATAGATCTATGCCATTCCATTTCACTTCCTTAAGACCTAGCAATTGCCTAAAGATATTTACAGTATCAGGACCAAACCCCGCATAATGATTATTTGCAGCAACGATCGCAAGTTTAACTTGAGATAGAGTTTCTTGATCAATTCCAGTTTTAAAATTGCGTGCGACTTTTTTCATCTCCTTTATTCTATCGATTTGAATATGCCCAAAATCCTTTTCTTGAATACTTCTATCACCAATGAATCTAACATAAACAAGATCGGAAGTGACTATAGGAGGAGTACGTATCTCCGCAAGTTGACTCCATACAAGACACATGTCATTATTGGCAAAGAAGTTATATGCAAGATCTTGAAACCACGATCTATGTCTTACTTCTACTGCGTATCTGAAACTCCTATCAAGACGGGGGAGGATATTTCTAAGAGCCTCCAGTCCTTCAACGATCTGGATAGAAGGAGGGAGTTGGATCAGTAGTGCCAATAATTTCTCTTTTAGTTCAGACATAGAATCAAAGAAGTAATCTAGTTGGTCTTCATCGATATTCATTAGTCTTTTGTCATGGGTTATGATCTTAGGGAATTTTGCGGTAAATCGGAAGTTTCGTGGAGTTCTTTTGTACCAGTTCTGAACCATGAATTCATTAGGGATTCTGTAGAAGGAAGAGTCTATTTCAACATAATCAAATACCTTTGAATAAAACCTTAGCCAATTGTTATTTTCAATACCTTTGGGATAAAATGGTCCTTGCCATGATGAGTAGCTCCAACCTGAGCATCCGATGTAATATTGCATTCGTTGTATTATACCTACTATACATATCTATACAAACGCAAGCAAATATTCATTCTGTAGGTTTGGGTTGAATTGCTAGCTACAACTAGTGTTACTTCACCGCAGTTGCCTCTATCTCCACCATTAATTCAGGAAAAGCTAATCTGGCTACTCCGAGAAGCGTCATAGCAGGACTACATCTTGACTGTGCAAGTCGAGCAGCCGCTGGCTCATATGCCGAGATCAGTTTGTCTACGTCTGTCGTATATAT
>JBKPHJ010000007.1:0-1557 GCA_046729835.1 Thermoproteota archaeon | reverse complement strand
ATATTACTGTACTAGAAGAGAAGAATAACAGGACTGACAATGGTATCCTAAACTCAACAGAGAACTATCAGCTGACTTCAGATACTACTCGTAAAGAAGAGGAGTTTAAGGCAGGATTTATCAAGACGGTAAACCCGTACGGGAGATATCTCGAATTCGACAAGCGCATTTATCGTTTGCATCAATTGGAAAAATCATAAGAACTATCAATAGCGGCGATGATACTAATTCTGATAACTGCGGCAGCAAGTCCAAGTCAACAAAAGCATTATACTTATTCAAAACTGGAAAGAAGTCGATGTAGCGATTGAATTAGATATTTCAGCTTCGCAAGTTGAAGAGTTACAGCAAGAATTCTGGGCACTTAACCAGCTACATGAACTGGCATTCTTGTTTAACGAGATCAAATACTACTCGCCATCATTTATCAAATTGTTCAATTTATTGAAACGAAATAAATTATTGGGCGAAGAACGCATCTCAAAATTTCTCAGATGCGCCGATCTTGATTTACCGTCTTTAGAAAATAAGCCCCAGAATCTGACTGGTGGTGATGTAATAGAGCTAGAATGGAAGAAGAAAGATTTGAATAATACTATCATCTTGTGGAATGCTCAGATAGCTGATCTTGGACAGACCATAGTTCAATACCAGAATGCTATCGAAAGCAAGAAGCAGCAGCTGATGAGAATGGACAAACGAGTATCGTAATTTCATGGCAGTATAAGAGATACTATCTGGTAGTAAAGATAGAATCATTGCTGAACAAATTAACAGCGGCTGAGAAATCTTGAATAAAAATAGAGTTTAACATTTAACTTATGTCTGCATATGACAAAATATATACTATAACTCATCTCAATGTAATTACTTCACGTCCCCTATCATGCGCTAAGTTCTGTTAACTTGCCGGCTCATCCAACAGACTTTATAAGCGTATTTCACATATTAGCAGTCTTGAGAGTCTGATTCTGAAATAATAGCGACTATATTGTAGATAAGATTACTTTCCAAAAAAAGAAAAATGGAGAGATAGTATATATGTACTTCCTTAGTCTTCTTTATTCTGTCCTGGTGGGGCGTGTCCTGATGGGTTTTCATTTTGGGTTGTCTCTACATGCCCTTTGCCATGTGGGCCCGCAGACTTGCCAGGACAACCATCCTCATCCACTTCACCATCACATCTTGTTACTTGATCTATCGCAGCGTACGTTGGAGCAATATTGACTAACGCCACTATAACTGCTCCTGTTATTGCCAGTAGTGTTGCTATTGCCAAAGTTTTGGTACTCATTAGTATTTAGTAGTGTTTAGCAAGCTAAAAAAAGACCACGGGCGATAATAAGACTGTATATACAAAAGTTAGTGATAAGTACGTAATAATATCCTAAAAGTTACATGTTGTTATAATTATGTGCCTTACGGTCATGCAATGATTACATGAACCCAACTGCATGTGTTTAATATGAATAAGCTCACTCTAAATCATTAAAGAAATGCTGCAATGATCGGTAAGAGACATGTTTGTCTCACTTTCATCATCTTAGCTTCTTGTTC
>JBKPHJ010000006.1:0-5077 GCA_046729835.1 Thermoproteota archaeon | reverse complement strand
ATCGCTATTATTAGATTCCCCATCAATAGTATTCTTGTCATCAGAATTAGCTTTTTCTGTTGGTGCAAGTGATAAAGTATGTGAATCTACAAATCTATCCTTATTGTTCTTGTTACCGCATTGAAAATTCCAATTGACAAGTGCTTTGGGTCGATAGGATCTCTACATATCGGATCCCAACCTCATTAAAATAATGCCCACAATATGTATGACATGTGTGACGGTATGACGGGAGTTTCTTGTCGCTGTATAAGAAATCATATTTGATATTCCTTGTCTAAAGTCGATACATTTACTACTAAGAATTATTATTGGTACCTTATCCCTGACAATTATTTTTCTGTCATTCAACTATAATACCTTGTCATACCATCATACCTGTCACACTAACTATTTGCCTTCAGATCGTAGCATTCTTCACACTGAGCCTCTAATTACAGATTACCTGACCTGAATTGCAGATTGCGTCTTGTAGGGGCTGAAAATCATTTAATTCTGCTAGATCATATGAATACCTATGCCAGATCACGGTCTTGGAGCACGAGTATACATTAGTTGCGGACAGCAAAGGGTTGTGTTTTAACGCACAGAAACTATGATTTCATAAATTCCATAATCTTATTCGAAAGGGCTACTACAACCAAATTGAATATTGGGGAATTATCTTTAAGGATTTGACGAATTTCACGCAATCGTGAATGATTTTTTCAAGAAAGCCAGTCGTAATTCCTTCTTTCAATTCATTAATCAATTTAATTGCATTTGCCTTATTTTCTAAAGTAGACGAGTTAATTTGACGAAAGACTTCTTCGAGGTCAGTCGAATTATTAATAATATTTTGACTTTGATTAATTAATTGTAAGGAGAGCATTTACGTTGACGGTGAGTGAAAAAATGGACTCAAAAACGTTCATTCGTGCCTCCCCAACTCCGAGAGGAGAAAGGCTGCCTAACACGGTAATATTGGTTTCTAATTCATCCGTACGAGGACCTGACACTTGAACAGCAGGTTTTCCACCTTCGGCCAATATAGGTTCAAACTTAACATTCACAGAATACTTTACTTCACGTTTTGAATCATCGGCGGTCATGATTTTATTTACTACCACATTAACGGTCAGTATATTTAAAGCTAAATTATTATACGTACTTTAGAGGTGGAGGAAACTAAGATATTCTCTAACTAGTAACGAAGATTCCGTTAAGCTAATGCCTGCGCATAGATACTAGAGTCGATAGTAATATCTACTGATTATTAGCCTTCCCGAGGTACTAGTTTTATGGTGGAGCAAAAAATCTTTATAATTACCAACGTTCTGTTTCTTGTAATGAGATTATCATCTGGTCCTCATAATGTAGGAAGAGGAAGAAGTACTATCGTAACAGCAGCTACTCTTGTTATTATTACGATGGTGTTTATGCCATTGACAGTTAGTACCAATAATAATATTTTATTTGAATCTAATTATGCTCTTGCGCAAATCCAAGAAGGTGGAGGAGCAGGAACTACAAATACTACCGCTATAACAAATGACACAACAACAAAGGAACCACGAGCGTTCCTTTCTTACCAAAATCCCACCTATGATATATTCATGCAGTATCCTTCAGATTGGATAGCATCTACAAGTGGACTTCCAGATTATACAAACCTCATTGCTTTTTACTCACCTCTTCAGAATCTGTCAGATTCGTTTCCAACCAGACTCACAATCTCTGTGATAATTTATAGTCACGACATATCGCTTCCAGAATATACAGACTTCGTATGGACGATGGTGAATCAATCTGAACAAGTAAATCTGAGAAGTTCTTCAGAAGTCACTGTTGGTGGTTATCCAGGCTTTAGGATGGTTCTAGCCAATCAACCGTTTCAAAACAGCACATTGGTATTATATCATATGAATACTTGGACTACCTTAGGAAATAAGGTGTACCTACTAACGTATGAGGCCGACGAATCAACGTTTAATCGGTACTTGCCTGAAGTAAGCCAAATGTTGGAAACATTGAAGATAGCAAGAAATAATACGACCATGACAGGTATAGAAAACCAATTACAATAACAAGACGGCAATCAATAAAGCGGCAGCGCCTGCCAGTTAATCAGCCTCACAGAGAACTCAAAAAACTTGTACTAACAGAATATGTGGGCTGTACCTAGTAGTAAATGTCCTCACTCTCACATGGAGCAAATGGACAGAACAGCACATCCTTAGGGAAAATGGGTGGCAGTGGTCCAGCTCTAAAATGTTTAAACATTTCCCAAACATCCCAGACACTATGCCCCACGTCAATAAGAATATGACCCCCATGGTCCTCGCACCCCACTAATGTGTCTCCGAGAATTATGGCTCTCTGCCCTGGTAGACATGCGGCTTCACATCCAAAATATCCAAAGTGTCTTTGTCCAGCAGGACACGCAGTACGAAGACAAACCCCTAAAGTAGTTGGAGACCATCCCTCGGGACATTCTACTTGTGTAGTTTCAGCCCCACATTTCAAAGTCTTAAAGTTCAGCGTTTGTCCAGTAGGACACTCCCTTGGAAGACAACCCCCAGTAGTAGTTGGATATGCTCCCTTAGCACATTCTATTTGGGTAGTTTGTTTTGGGCAAGTTTGAAGTTCGTTACAATCCAAAGGTTGAAGTGGTTCGGGGGGAGAGAGTTGACACCGCTCGGACGGATCTACTAGCAAATCGGACATATATTCGAAAGCTGGGTGGCCTTTTATCATTTCATTATATCTATTCCAACCCTCAACACAATGAGGATAATTCTCTACTTCTCTTTCATAAATACACCAAGCCACATCATAAGGTCCGTCTAGAGTACAGTGTGGGGTTTGCGCCGAAACATCAATAATAATTAAATTCGTACTGAATGTCGATGGCAAAAACAGTAAAATAATGACAGCTATTATGATACATAGTCGTCTCCCAGAAAGAAGACTTGACGACATAAATCATAAGCACGATTAACTCGTTAAAAAGATTTACCATAGCCCCCATGAGATCTCAAGTCAACACTTCTCCTTCCACTTCCTCCTCTCTTGCTGTTCTTATCATATCATCCCTCGGATGGAAAACTCTGCCTTCAATTAAAACGTGGATAAAAAGTTAAATTATACTGAACATATATTGTGGGGCGGCTTTACCTTTTACCCTGAATTTGATAGGTTTCTGGTCGAAGAGATAGATGAAATTATCGACCAAAGTGATATTGTTGAACAATGCGCTAACCTTGTCAATGACATTATTTCAAAGATGAAACAAACGGAGGCTGGTAGGGACTTCTTACCACTTCCAGATGAGTGTCCTCGACAAATGTGTGTTGTATGCATAGTTACACATCGAAGCTGAACACACATCAAGACTAAAAACGGGTGCTATCAGTCTATGCAATGTGGTTTGAACCATTTGAAACAGTCTAATATCCCCATTGAGAAATTGACCTATCCAGAGTTTCTCATCAATAATCTTTCCAGATAAGGTTGGATGAGGATTTCGTACTTTTATGTGATAAGATTTTCTTGTGATATTTCCCGATATGGACGAAGACATAACCTAAATGCATCTAGTATATCATCGAATGAAGTTAGTTCCTTATCCAGCACTCCATCTTTTGCCCATGCCGATCTTAATGAGGTAAGAAGCTTGTCAAAGCAAGGATGTATCTGGAGGTAATGGTTTTCTAGCAGAAACTTTGTATGATACAAAAGCGCTTTGTGCTCTACTCCAAAAGATACGGATTCTACCTTCATATATTCTCTCATCTTCTTGTCTACATTCTCATAGTCTGGTCTCTCACTCCACTGCATCTTCAAGGCTCTAATGAAAGAATGTGCTGATCCATCAACCAGGACCTTGGTGACATTGTAGCGTTGAATAAGTTCCCATACTACTGATAGCATTTCGCTATGGTCGGATCTTGTATACTGATCAGCATGCACGATCCTCACTAAGCCATCCACGAAATGTGTTACTACGACACCAAATGATGAAGCTCCCCAGCCAGGATCTAGACCCATGACTCCCTGCAAGTAAGGAGGATTTGTAATATCATCAAGATATTCCACTATTTCGTATTCTGTCATTGCAGCCTCTATGTCCTTGACATGGAAAACATTACCAATTAACCCGAGATATTTGAGATTATATTCTCGTTCAAAGGAAGGAGATGCTTTTGCTGCTTCTATCTCTGCCTCAGTGTATATTCTATCTAGGCCATAGGTATAATCCAGAAATAGTCTCTTGTAAAGGCATGTCTCTTCTGGCTCTTTCTCTATCCTTTCGAATAGCCCATCTGGGGTATTGGGCGTTGACACCATGGTTATCCAAGGGTTTGACTTGCCGATATATCTCTCGCTAACATCTCTTGTGTCTTGTTGCTGTCCTGGTGGAAAGAAGTCAGCTTCATCCAGTAGGATATATGATACATTTGGTAGTCCTCTCATTGCGTCTAGATGATGGGACGGATACGCTTCGATACGTACTCCATTTAACTCGATAATCGTTTCCTTGCTATCAAAAGTGACTGATCCATTATCTGTGAATAGTTTCTTCATTCTATCGATAAGGGTGATAGCGAGATCTATCCTTGGGCCTGTAACGATGCACATCTGTGTCCCCTGTAGATTGTTATTTCTCAGACAAAGCCATGCCATATATCGGAGCATGAACTCTGTGATACCAAGTCCAGTAGCTTTCTTTATCCAGATATGCTTATGTTGTTGAAGAAGTTTAAATAGTAACTTTTCATAGTCAAAAAATGGCATGTCTTGTGCATTTTTCTTTGGAAGGCCAATGATATGATTAAAGCAGCAATCACCACTTGTTATGATATCCGCTACTTTGTGTTCTTCAATATTCCATATCCAGAATGGCTTGTCCCATACCCTGTTAGAAAATAGAGTTGTTTGTTGTTGTTGATGATGATTGCTGTTTGTAGCTACAATTTTCCTTAAATCCTTGAATGTCACTGTTTTATTCATCTAAAGTAGGTCTGTCATCAGAATTAGCTTTTTCTATTGTTTTATGTGCTGCAGTATGTGAAGCTACAAACTTATAGCATCATCC
>JBKPHJ010000005.1:0-1514 GCA_046729835.1 Thermoproteota archaeon | reverse complement strand
TCAATAGGGCCAACATACGAGAGGTAAAAGAGATTGTGTTGATTCTGTGAAATCCTGAGCAGGCTTCCACTTCTCATTATTAACGCCAATAAGACAATGACATTCTAAAAGCATCAAATACATCATCATGACTAGTAGCAGATTTGTCCAACTTACCTTCGGTCGTCCTCACAATCTGACAGAGGTTGATGAGAGGAGAGGAATACATGAACAAGCTTGAAGTAAAAATTGCCCTCGTTACTGGTGGCAATAGCGGCATTAGCCTTGCGTTGGCGTAGCAGTTTGTGAACGAAGCCGCGTACGTCTTCGTAATCGGGCGTCGTGATCCTGAGTTGGCTGCGGCAGTAAAGGAGATCGTAAGAAATGTAACCGACGTACAAGCTGCCTAGCAATTGACTACCTTCTTATTTTTCAAATTTATGATATCTATGTATTTAGACTTGAGAAATCATCATCAACCATCATCATCATCAAATTTATGATATCTAGGTGGTGACGGGCAGTTTATAAATCCAGTTGGTCTTGCATCCGACTCATCTGACAATATCTATGGGCGATGCAAGGCGTCATATTTAGTGATTATGAGAAAATTACGTGCAGTCCATGAATAAACTGAAGCACTAAGGGAATCTTGAAATACTTTTGTGGTGCCAGCATCAGTACTTATGCTATGCAATTGTCTATTTGGCATATCATACGAAAATCGAAAATTCTTGACCCGATTTTCATACTGCCTCGGATCAGTAATGGATAATTTGTTTCCGTTTATATCCATTTCATGGTAACTATATAGATTCTCTTTGATATTATCATTTTCATCTCGGTATTCCTTTTTCCAAGGGTTAAAGAGAATGCTCGAGAAGAATCCTTTTGGTGTATCAATTCTGATTACTCGCTCTAAAGGATCATAGTGGATGATAGGTGTTACTCCAAACTCAGTAAGAGATTTTTCTGATTCACGTTCCGGTAATGCAGAATAGAATGGTTACGACCAAGCTTCAGCTGATGCACAGTCTGCTCTACAGAATGGCGATGCAGAAGGAGCAGAGACACCTTGATACAGCTAAGAAGTGATTAGGCTGCTCTCCACTTGACGCTCGATGTGATGGTGGGTAGTCTCCCATTTGATCAATGATAGAAGTGTAACGACATCCTGAATACTTTGAACACGTCCTCAAAAGATTCTTTGGGCCTCAGCATCAACACAATGAGAAATATAATTTGGATTCTTAGTATACTCCATTAGTTCGATATAGTCTGAATACCACTTCTCTATGTAGATGGCCCTTCTGCAGTAAGTTTGGATAAAGCTTCATTGCATTCTTTTGCTAGCTTAAGTGCTGCTAATTTATGAAACCATGTTATATCTTTACTTTTGATATCATCAAATGAATTGTTCGCCATCTTCAGCTGTAGTTAGTAAACCCTGCCAGCTGGCGTCAAGTATGCCATGCGGATTTTGAGTCATCATGCCTGAACCTAGATTTTTGCCACTTGGAAACCTACCTATGCCT
>JBKPHJ010000004.1:0-8056 GCA_046729835.1 Thermoproteota archaeon | reverse complement strand
CTAGAAGAGTAGCCGAAAAAGCCGTAGAAGCTCTGATGGGCTCGGGTATTTTTTGTATTGAAATGTTTGTCACCAGGAAAGATGATATCCTGATAAACGAGATGGCTCCTAGACCACACAACTCGGGGCATTATACCATTGAAGGTTGTTCCGTTTCTCAATTTGAACAGCACATCCGATCTATCTTAAACTTGCCTCTTACAGATCCACGACTAATTTCTCCGACTGTCATGGTTAACATACTGGGACCTCAAGAATTTGAGGGCGAATATTACTTGGCGGGTTTGCATGAGCTTTTGAGCATTGAAGGATTAAAGTTGCATCTGTATGGAAAACGGATATCAAAACCCAAGAGAAAACTTGGTCACATTACTATAACATCTGAATCCCTATCTGACGCGATCGACAAGTCAAAAAAGGCGAAGACTAATTTAAGAATCATGAAAATGATATGATATTGCAATGAGCAGTCCTCTAGTTGGAATTATAATGGGGAGCGAATCAGATCTGCCTGTCATGAAGCAAGCATCTGAAACTTTGCTTCTTTTTAGTGTGACACATGAGATCAAGATCGTTTCTGCACATAGGACCGTCCATAGAATGGTATCTTACGGGGAGAATGCTAGGAACAGAGGTATAGAGGTTATCATCGCAGGAGCGGGGGGCTCGGCTCACTTGCCTGGTATGATCGCTTCGCTCACATCGTTACCCGTCATAGGAGTACCCATTAAGACTTCTAGCCTTGATGGGCTGGATTCTCTTTTATCAATAGCCCAGATGCCATCAGGAGTTCCAGTTGCTACAGTAGCGATAAATGGTTCGGCTAATGCGGCTTTTCTAGCCTGTCAAATACTCAGTATTAAGCATCCGGATATCTGTTCTAGACTTGAAGCATATCGTAATGACATGCGAAATAGAGTAATCTCTGGAGCAGAACGTGCTGAGAAAGAATTTAGTGATAAGACTAGTTGTTCCCCTTGATCATTGCCCGTGATCTGAACAGGGGTTTGACTCCTAAAGGTGAATAATCACCTGTAGTGCAAGTAAAGCATAGCTCATTTTCAGGAATGTTGATAGCCTTCGCAAGCGTTGACGTGTTATTATATGCTACAAAATCCGCCCCTATGGATTGGGCAACTTTGTCTGCAATATCTCTTGTGCCTACATTGTCATCACGTACCTGTTGGTAAGCCAAGAGCTCATCTTGGGAAGGAAAATCTATACCTGCATAGCACGGATAACGTACAGGAGGATATGTTATTATCATACTAATCTTCCACGCCCCTGAATCCCTTAACATTTTTACGATCGATGCTGAGCTGTTCCCTCTTACTATGCTATCATCGACAACTACGATACTCTTTCCCCTTATTAGGTCGGCTAATGGAATGATTCCTTTATTTATTTCGACTCTTGTCTCATGATAAGGTTCAATAAAACTTCGCATCGACCCCTTCCTGCTATACCTATTTTTCATTAACCCTTCCTCAAAAGGGAGACCGGACTCCAGTGCATATCCCAGAGCAGCCGGACGAGCTGAGTCTGGAACAGGTATTACCAGGTCCGCACCAGGAATTTTGAACTCTTTAGCCAGAAATTGACCGATACGTTTGCGAGCCGCGTAGACGTTGACGCCTTCCATAATACTAGTCGGATGTGCAAAGTAGGTATATTCAAATGCACAATGTGCATGAGGGTTCTCACTTGCAAAGTATTCAGATCTGACACCCTTTTCGCTTATCTGTAATATTTCTCCAGGTTCCACATCTCTCATCAAGTATGCTCCTACTGCAGAGAGTGCGCATGATTCAGAAGCTACAATGAACGTATCAGATGGTTTGTGGAATCCGATTACAAGAGGTCTGAATCCTTTCGGATCTCTTGCAGCATAGACAGAACCGTCACCCGTTAGAAATGTAAAACAAAACGAGCCTATCATCTCCTTTTTTAAAATAGATAAAGCCTCAGTTATGTCATTCTTCTTGGCCAGGTGACTTGCCAAGTGCTGAGCAGCTATCAGAGTGTCTGTCATAGATTGCGGCGTGAATGAACAACCACCAACCATTGAAGTCAACTGGTCTACATTAGCAATGGTCCCATTGTGCGCAATACAGAGGTCCTTCACTTTAATGGGTTGAGCATTATTCAATATGCTTTTACCCGCTGTAGAATAACGCACATGTCCTATTGCAGCGTGAGAACTATACTTTCTGGTAATATTGTCAAATTCATTTGCTGAAGACGACACCAGGCCGAGCCGCTTTAGTGGAGATTTTCGTGGAACTGCTAGACCCCAAGCTTCTTGACCCCTATGCTGAAGAGCCCTAAGGCAATCAATCACGAAAGGTATCACATTGTTTCCAGCCATCGAGAAGATGCCGACTACGGCACAGTTTTCGTGTATCATTTCCTACTTCTCACAATGTTTACCATTCCCCATTCTAATCCCATTCATCGCAAGCCGAAATGATCTTAATTGGAAGCTCATCTAGAAAAGGGTTATCATCATCATGTCTGTTAATTGCTCATCCCCGTATTAAAAGAGTTAAAAGCATCTCTCAATTTTTCCAATCCTAATTCAATAACGACATCGGTTCCTCTTCGATACACGACTTTCTTAGAGGATAACGAAGCTGCTGCTTTGCCAATTCTACTGCAGCTCACTGTCTTATCAAAGGAAGATAAAAGCTCAAGCAGTTCCTTGGGATTCTCAGTTGCGACGAGGTAACGAGAATTCGATTCTGAGAACAATATACTGTCTGTGTCCTTACATCCATTTGATGCCAAGCTTATATCTACATCATAACCAGTATCCCCATTCAGAGCCATTTCTGCCAGGGCGACTGCGAGACCCCCCTTGGAACAATCATGAACGCCTTCTACAGCGTCATTTGAAATCACATGTGAGATGGCTAGAGCGTTTTTTCTATCTTCTTTAAGATCTACGCGGGGGACCTGTCCACTTTCGGTGTTGTGACAAGATAAGTAATATTCAGATCCGCCCAGTTCCTCCTTTGTTTTACCGATGACAAATATGGTACAACCCGGCTTGAGGTGTGCCCTCCTAACCTTTCGAATGTCATCACCAATACCGATAGCGCCTATCACCGGTGAAGGCTTTATCGGAATATCGTTTATCTCGTTGTAAAAACTCACTTTCCCACCTACCACTGGGATTTTAAATGATTTACAATAGTCCGTAATTGCTGCTACCGCTTGCCGGAACGACCAAAAGACCTCAGGGTTCTCCGGACTACCATATTGCAAATGATCAACAATTCCTATAGGAGATGCGCCCGAGCAGGTGATATTTCGGACTGCTTCAGACATACACCCCAAGGTCCCGTAGTAGGGATCTAAATAACAATGCCTACAGTTGCCATCGATCGTCAACGCAACGTACTTTCCGTTATCCAACCGAAGAACCGAAGAATCACCATGACCTGGTTTAAATACGGTCCTTAACCCAACCTCAGAATCATATTGCTCATAGATCCAAGATCGATTGCATACGTTAGGATTACTTAGCAAGACCAACAAGATAGGAGTGAGATCTTTAGGAGAATTTACCTCGCCCAATCTTTTTACATTCTTCAAATATGAGGGAAACCGTGACCGCCTATCTAGGAGAGGTGCACAGACCACAATATCTGACGAGATGTCTGCAATTACTTTCGAATTGTGACGTATTCTGATATTGGAGCTAGCGGATCCGACTTGGCCTATCACTGAATACCCCACACCGTACTTTCTAAATATATCTTCCAACGATTCTCTATTTTCCTTACTTACGATCAACAGCATTCTTTCTTGAGATTCTGAGATCAAAATCTCTATCGGACTCATACCTTTTTCTCTTAATCTTACACACGATAGATCGATGTCAAATCCCTTTTGCAAGTTGTGGGATGTCTCTGATAAACAGCATGCAAGACCGCCCCCACCCAAGTCCTTCATAGCGTCGATATATCCTTTCTCGGTCGCCTCTAGTGTGGCTTCTATGAGTATCTTTTTTAGAAAAGGGTCGGGAATCTGAACTGCTGATCTGTTCTCATGAACTAGCTCTGTAGATGCAAATACTGCTCCATGAATTCCATCTCTTCCTGTACTACCTCCTACTAGGAGTAAAAGGTCCCCAGTCTCTGCGGTGTTCGGAACTATTCGATTATTCTTGCTCAGTCCAATACAAACTACATCAACTAAGCAGTAGTTATCGAAGGACCGATCAAACTCAACCTCTCCACCCACAGTTGGAATGCCGATACAGTTTCCATAATCTGAGATCCCTCGTACGACATTCTTGAGTAGCCATCGTGAGTGTTGATTAACTTTTTGGTTGTCACCCTTAATACTTCCAAAGTGGAGCGAGTTCATCAAGGCGATAGGCCTACTCCCCGTGGATAGTATGTCCCTGACCACCCCGCCCACCCCCGTAGCAGCTCCACCATATGGTTCTATCACGGATGGATGGTTATGGCTCTCAATGCGTATAGTAAGGACTAAATCATCGCCTATGGCGATTACACCTGCGTCATATCCACTGCCTACAATGACATTCCTTCCTGAAGTTGGCATGCGCAAAATATGCTTTTTCGATGATTTATACGAACAATGCTCAGACCATTCAGCCGCGACTATCTGCAACTCCGCATCAGATGGACGCCTTCCTAAGCGTCTCTTTAGATAAGAAAGCTCAGTGGCTGAGAGCAGACTCATCCCCTTTCACCACAAGTCCTCAAGCTAAAAACTCTTCCCCTAGATACCGTAGTAGCGAACGGAAGATCAAAGATCCATCGTTACTTTTCATGTCTGGTGACAAAATTTCTTCAGACGCTCTTTCTGGATGGGGCATCATTCCAAGGACATTTCCATCCATATTGCATATGGCTGCGATTGACTCGACTGAACCATTATGATTTGCATCCACAAATCTCAGAACTACTTGATTCTTCTCCTTTAGTCTTTTTAACGTGGGGCTATCTGCAACGTAGCGACCTTCGCCATGGGCGATAGGGATTCTTATTCTTTGATTTTTTTCGAATAGGTTTGTGAAAGGAGTTTTCGCGTTCTCGATCTCAGCCTCTATCCATTTGCAAACGAAGCTCAGTCGTTCGTTTCTTACTAACGCACCAGGAAGTAAACCTGATTCAACTAGAATTTGAAAGCCATTACAGATCCCTAACACAGGAACGCCGTCACCTGCCATTTTTTTTACTTGACTAATTATTGGGCTGTGAGCTGCGATAGCTCCCGCTCTTAGTCTATCTCCATAAGTGAAACCTCCGGGAAGTATGAGTCCAGCATAATCATGTAAGACCTGCTTGTTATGCCAAACATAATCAGTTTGCACACGCAATACGTCGGACAAGACATGGAAGACATCTCGGTCACAATTTGTACCAGGAAAGACTATAATCCCGATTTTTTTCATTCTCTGTTTTATTATTGGTAAGTTCTTCTTGGAGGTATTTAATATCTACTGATGCTACTTTGAAACTAGCATTAGAGAGATTTTATGGTCATGACTAGTCTCGAGATAAGTTTAATCAAGCCTGCTTGATAACCATTAGCTTTTGATGCACGATGACCGGATATTGTCAGTAAGATATTTGAATGGTGTCATTTTATAGGAATCGTTTTCGAGTCCTGGACAGGTAGCCATCCTCTGACGGTGATATTTGATACCGACACAGTACATTTGCTTACGACCGGATTATACAGCCTCAAATCCTTACAGATCTTTACGACTAGGCGCTTGGCTTGTTCTTGTGTTTTTGAGCTAACCATCATTCGTATCGTTCTGGAACATCTCACTGCCTCGATATCGTTAAAACCTCCCTTTAAAATTAGATCCTTTAATATTGTTTCTCCCTCAGGATCAGGGAGATACTTTTTATTCTCAATTGAAACCACCGCTACAAATCTCTTTCTGCCAAACCCAGTTCTATTCATCTGCAATATTGAATGAATATCAAATTTAAATTCACTGGCAGGAATTTGAAATGCTAGCGAACAACCTATTAATTACCTATTGACTAGGTTCAACTAAACAAACTGGGGTCATGTAGCTCAGCTTGGTTAGAGCGAAGGTTTTGTAAACCTTAGGTCGTGGGTCCGAGTCCCACCATGACCTCTGCCCACGGGAAAATCTATCGTTACTGAATGAAATATACGTGGGAGGGACAACTCAGCTTTGATATCAGACCCATGCATCTTCTGCGTAATGGTAAGGTAAAGGACGTCTTTGAACTTGGCAATGGGAATTTGATATTTATTTTCAGTGACAGGATCTCAGCATTCGACGTAAGATTTGAACAGAAGATTCCAAACAAGGGCAAAGTGCTATGCAAATTTGCTGATTACTGGTTCAAACAATTGAAGATCCCTAATCATTCTATTAAGATGAGGAGAAACAATATGATGGAAGTAAGAAAATTAAGGATGATTCCATATGAATTCATAGTCAGGGGATATTATTACGGCTCTATGGTGGAAAGATACTCGTCCAATAAAGATTTGAAATCCCTATTCGGCATCAATTTCCCACTAAAGAAAGGATCGAGGTTGCCACATCCTTTCTTTGAGATTACAACTAAATCAGAGACTCATGACGTTCCTATCAAGAAAGACCTTGTTCTTGATTCTAATGCGATGTCGCGTGACAACATTGAAGAGATAGAAACCAAATCTCTACTCATTTATGACAGAATGAACTCGATCGCAGAACAATCGGGCTTTATAATTGCTGACGTTAAACTTGAGTATGGCTTCAATGAGGAGGATGAGATATGTCTTGCTGATTCTATAGGTCCCGATGAATTTCGAATTTGGCTTCAAAAGGACTACCAACCCGGGAAGACCCAGGAGAGTTATGATAAACAACTCTTAAGGGATTGGCTGATCGAGATAGGGTTCAAAACCGAATTAGACCGAATGGCAGAGAAAGGTAAAGTGCCAGAAATCCCAGAAATCCCCAATGACTTGATTCAGAAGATTAGCGCCAGATATGTCTACGCATACGAAAAGATAACAGGACAAAGAATCTAGCTAATACATGAGCTTATCCTTACTTTTATTACTCAATACTCATAGCGAGTTTTGCAACTGTTGCTGGATTCTGAAGCTCCTTAACCAGGTTACGTGGCATATCCCTCGATCCCTTGTCAGAAAGCACGCAAACAGTTCGAGGGCACGGATAGCGACTCTTTCTTATGACTATGTCATCGGCGTGAGTTAAAGTTAGGCGTTGGTCCGTGAATCCATGCATATCAAAAAATAGATTATTTACGTTGATCTCAATAAAGATCCTTCTAGTACCGTCACACAATCTTGCTTTAAACTCGCGATCGAGATCTTTGCATGCTTTGCTAGCAGACACTCCGGCGATACAATCCCCCCTCACGCTCAATGAGCTGTTTTTGGTGATCTCTATCGTTCGACTGTGGAGACATCTAATATTCCTGTGACCAAAAAAGGTGATTTCCTCCTTAATCATCCTGCAAGGCTTCACTGCTTTAGGATATTTGAGTGACTCAAGGTAAATTTAAATTAAACTCTACTACGTAGTTTAGAATGAATTGTTACCAGCAGCAGCAGGATACGACAGAGCAATAACAGTTTTCTCTCCAGATGGGAGACTTTACCAGGTAGAATATGCTATTGAGACAGTAAGGCGAGGAACTTTAGCTGTCGGTTTGAAATACAAGGATGGTGTCATCCTAGCAGTTGAAGAAAAAACGCGTAAATTACAGATTTCTAATGTCACACAGAAAATATTTCAAGTCGATGATCATATAGGGGTTGCTGCAGCAGGATATATCCCTGATGCAAGATCACAAGTCGATCATGCAAGATTTTTTGCCCAAAGTAATAGATTGATTTATGATGAGCCAGTTGATGTAGAAGGTGTAGCCAAGAATATTGCCGATATGGCCCAACAATTTACACAATATGCCGGCGTAAGGCCTTTCGGTGTTGCTCTTATTCTGGCAGGAGTAGATGAATCGGGCGCCTCGCTATAGTTGCCTGAGCCGGGTGGAACCGACATTGGCTATGT
>JBKPHJ010000003.1:0-14388 GCA_046729835.1 Thermoproteota archaeon | reverse complement strand
GATAATAAGAATAACAAAACTAATCTCTACCACTATTTTTTTGATTCAATAATGTGAATGCTCTTGTTTATATGACTAATTTGGGTTGACGCAAAAAAACTTAGGTACGATGCACCTCTTCGACGTCCTATTTGGTTACTTTAATTTTACCACCCTCCGATATACACAATATATTCTACTACATGATCTAATAACAAAACGGAGATAAGGTTAAGGATTTTCTATAATAGATACAAACATTGGTCAACACAGATAACCCAAAGGTAGGCGCCATTGGCATACACCCATTGTATGTATAACCGTCATGCCCGGAACCATATTAGGGGATTCTGAATTAAAATCAATTAACAAGTAGAGATGGAGATGGAAATATTTTGTTGCATTTGATGCATCAGATGTTACGTGCAAATACCTACGTTTGTAGGACCTGTAGAACTAGGTCGAATCCTTGAGATTGATCTCAATTTGTTCTGCCAAAATGTGATCACATATAATAGCACAATTCTCTGGATTCGAATCACCCATCCTCTTCAGTGCATTGCTGAAGTAAGGTTTGGAACAGCCATTTCTGATCCCATCAATCTTGGTTGCCAACTCTAGCGAAACGGTCTCTTTACGAGCAGCTACTGTCTGAATAGAGGTCATTCACAGTTTGAGAGCATGTTAAGCTAAAAAGTATTCTGTCGGAATACTTAAGTAACGCGCGGGGAGTGGGATTCGAACCCACGAGTTCTTACGAACATGGGATTAGCAATCCCACGCCCTACCAGGCTAGGCGACCCCCGCCCAAGCTGCAAGTCTATTAGAAGGCAATATATTGATTTTTATTGGTATCTTCAAACACATTATTAGTTAATACATATCACCTCATGTAGAAGGTATCGCGTTGGAAAGGTTATTAAACGGAGAATCATGGTTATACTAACTTTGAATATTAAGGAATCAAATGAAATTTTTAGGCTTGCTATTATTAGGAATTATTTTGAACCGGAATTATTAAAGATGGATTATCGAAGGTCATTTTCTAAACATCCGGTGAGCAAAGAGAGTGGTCTAAACGTCGAAGATGTTTTACACTTGTATTTTGATATCATAACAGGAAATGACTATCCTGATGGTGACGAATGGTTCACTATCGAATACATCATACCACAAAGTATAAAGCTGCCCGACAATCTAAAAGGCCCTGATTACTTCACAACTATTTCGGCTCCCGAAGGCCAGCATCTCTGGCGCCACCGAGAAGTAATCAGATTCAAATATGGGAAATCAAAGAAATTATCAGAATCACTCTATTTTATTGACAAGAAATATCGGGATCTTCTCAAATCATTACATGAATCATCAGTAATTGGTCAAATAGGGTAGATGTAAAGGTGGAGGGGGCCCTATAGGACGATAGATTATTTCATTATTTCCCATTTGTTATTAATATAATGGTAGGTGTGTTGAGACGTTTGTAAAACTTCGGGGCGCCATTTAGAATGAATCGGATCGAAGCAATAGGACACTTCCAGCGCGCTTGTTGGCATGTTTAAAATTTGGAATCCTATCAAATCTACTAAAACCTCGACTCTCTCAATTGCTGTCTCGAATGTCCTGGAATCCAATTCTGAAGTTTGCAAGACCAGTTTCGCATTCGAAGGATATTCTCCGGAAATTCCTGCAAAACTAAATAATAATTTCATTTGTCTCTTACCCCTTCGCTTCTTTATTTCTGCAATTACACCCTTAATCTTGCGCCATTTGTCGGGTGTGAATAGACTAAAGAAATCATTTCCGTACGGAACAGGGAAGTGAATTTCGACTATTGTTAGAAGCCTCCATTTATCATCTATCAAAATTTCCTCTTCTTCGACTGTTCCGAAGACACTCGAAAGAACGTTATAGATGATCTCGGACTCAGATATCGAAGTTCCAAAATACCTGAAGCTAGTTATTCTTTCAGTCACGATGGTCAGCAGCATCTCGAGTCAACGAAACTAATAACTAGAGTATTAGAACACCTGCTGCCCTCCATCTGATCATTGACTGTTTTACAACTGGAAACAACGTTGCTATCGATGATAGGCAAGATAACGTATTCCGGAAAACCTAGATAACATCTCCAATCATCTTCGTCAGCTCCTGGTTTGGATTTGCTTGTTGGAGCTTGTTCACCACTCCTTTCTGCAAACGTCGTACCTTTGATGGCTTGTCATACTTATATGATTTGATTTCGTACAACCTTCCATTCCTGTTACTTAGCCGTAACCTTATGCAGTCCGATTTGCTTGCCAATTTCTGACACAAGGAGCAATATACAAGCCTGTGGGTTTTGTTTCTTGACTCTATTATATGACCATAAGGGTCCCTAAACCATGTCATCTATCCCTCAATCACTTCTCTAAGATCAAGCTCCTGGTTTAAAAATCATCCTAAAGGATTTGTGGTAATTAACACAAACGATAGCCATGTACACCGGCTATGTCGAAATGTTGAGGAGCATTTAATAATGCAAGCTCATTTGTAAAATGTGACCACGTCATGCAATTACAAACTCTAGATTCGCTAGACAAACAACTGTTAAATGAGATTCAGTGGCAATTTCCTTTGGTCGACAGACCTTATCTACAAATTTCTAAACGATACAATGTGACTGAGGATGACGTCCTAGAAAGGATAAGGATACTAAAAAGGACCGGTCTGATCAGGCAGATCAATGCAATTTTTGATACTAGGCGATTGGGTTACAAGAGTACCTTAGTCGCGTTTTCAGTTTTACCACAGAAACTAGAACAAGTAGCCAATGAAGTCAATAAACACCCTGGAGTCAGTCATAACTACGAGAGAAACCATGAATACAATATGTGGTTTACCTTGGCTGTACCTCCTTACGGTGATATGAAACAAGATTTAGAAAGGATGGCCTCCTGCGAAGGAGTCATAAAATACAGAATCCTACCCACATTAAAACTATATAAAATTGGCGTCAAGTTGGACGTACTTAATCAGGATCCTTCAGATCCCAAACCTAGTGAAGCATTGAAGACAGTAAGTCACAAAAAGTTCGTAGTTACGGAATTAGATAAAAAGTTTATTCGTGCTTTACAAGAGGATCTTGAGACAACTATGGAACCATTTAAAAAATCTGCTCGAATTCTAGGAATAACTACGGAGGAGCTATTCACTAAGGCAAAGGAATACGAGGAGATAGGTGTGATGCGAAGATTTGCTGCTATATTGCGTCATAGAGATGCTGGGTTTTCGGCAAATGGTATGGTGGTATGGAAAGTGCCTTCAAATAAGATCGACGATGTGGGATACAAGCTAGCAGCCTTTCCACAGGTTAGCCATTGCTATCGTAGACCAGTATTTTCTGATTGGCCTTTTAATCTTTTTAGTATGGTACACGCCAGAACACTCAAGGCGGCAGAGAGGATGGCTCACGCTATGTCATCTGCTGTGAATATCCAGGATTACTCTATTCTTTTCAGTACCCGCGAATTTAAAAAGCAGAGAGTAAAGTACTTTGAGTGAGTAGTCGTGTTAGAATTGTAACTTCGATATTTTGAGTAATCTGGGGTACCTAAAATTCCTCGACGCTAATGGACTATCTCACCTATCTAATTGTCATTTCCCTTAAAAACGAGATAGAGACTCAGCAGAGGATCATCAGATCATCTTCCCATCGTTGTGGTGAAAAAATTATTCGCATAGAGTTCTGAAATGCTCTCTAACTCATCCCGCTCCAAGTACTTACCGTCTGACATTTGTGCGAAAATCTCGATCTCTTCCGAATCTACGACTGTCGGCAGGACTGTTGTGACTTTATTTTGAGAGAGAATAAATTTTATTGCCAATTCAGCGACTGTCCAACCCCGCGAATCTGCAATCGGTTTAATTTTTTCTACTTTCTTTATCGCTCCTGCGATCCATTCTTTTTTCCTGGTACTTCGATGATCATTTTTATCAAACACTGTATCCATATTTATCTTTCCTGTCAATACACCCGAGGCATCAGGAACCCTAACCATGAGGCCTACGTCATTATTTTCAGCTATCTGAAAGAAATCTTTTACGGGATCCTGTTCTAGAATATTGTAAACACTCTGAAGACAAGTTATATCCCTCTTTTCCATTGATAAAATTCCCTCTTCTCTCCATCCTATCGCTGGTCCTAAGGCTACACCGTAACTCTTTATCTTGCCACTTTCTCTTGTTGTATCTAGTGTCTTAAACAAAGAATCGTCTTGAATTGCTTCCATCTTTGGATTGTGCAAACTGTATACATCTATAAAGGCCGTCTCCAGCCGATTTATGCTCTGCTGCAGGGCGTATTTCATAAAAGATGGATCGTGCTTCTGAGGTAGTTCATTATGGCCTATTTGTTCGGAATTATAAATATCATAACCCCACTTGGTCGAATAAACTACCTCGTCACGACTCACACCCTTAAGGGCTTGCGCAATCAGCTTTTCGCTTCTTCCTCTCCCATAAACGTCAGAAGTTTCAAATAAGTTGATCCCTAGATCAAATGCACGCTTGAGCATTCCTAACGCTTCCTCGTCACTGGTCTTCTTTCCGCCCCACCAGTCCAATGCTATAGTCCATGCTCCAAAACCTATTTCACTTACCTGAATCCCACTTTTTCCCAGTCTTCTGTATTTCATCTAGCTATCCAATACCTCCATCAAAACCGAATACGTTTTTTCAAACGTTTCATTATCAAGAACAGGTTTCCCGATGTTTTCTTGGAGACACTCCATATTCAATGAATGAATGTCGATCCATGACTTGCAGCCAGCTTGTTGTGGGCTGAGATCAACCTGGATGTCATTGTACAATTTATATATCCTGAGAAGAATAATACTTATAGGCTTCGCAGGATTGTAATTCATTCTTGTGTTTATGTACCTTTCATTCCATATATGAAAATCATGGAGTTTATGAACCAAGTCACTATCAAAGGTCTCCTTTACAACTATCACCCTTGCGTACAAACTGATATTATTCAACCTATTGGAAGGATTCCCACCTAGCACTGGATCTAATTTATCAACATAATCTTGCTGGAGAAATTCTCTAGATTGATGTTCGTAAGTTGGAAAAATGCAGAAATCATTATGCTTCAATTCAAAACCATGCTTACGTTCCATTATCCCACCTTTTCTTAAAAGAATAGTTTGTCTTCCCTCTTCCAATCCCTTGCATACGACAGCCCATTCTTTCAGCGCATATACTACCATACTCAAATCATTACCCAAAGCTCATGATAATAGTTTGTATATCCTTGAGAACGCATACTATCATAGGAGTATCCTTCACTACGTACAAGCTCACTTTTGTTTCACGTAACTGAATTATCAGGTCTTGGAATTTTATTAGATCATTAGTCTCAAATGCAAGGGTAAAGTCATTATCATCTAGTCCGTATGAATAAGATGTATTTAGCTTAATCTCTGGAAATTTTCTACCGATTGTGATATGCTCATCCATCATTTTCTTTCGTTCTTCAAATGGTAATAGATACCATTCTCTAGATTTTACAAATGGGTATACAATTAGATACTTCAACGGCTTATCACTAGTCATGAACGAAGGAGTTAACTTCTCAGAATAAATAGATCTTCTGAGAGAGGATAGAAATAGGTAACTGGGCTCGATGTATTTTCCCAGGATTGTACTGTAAATCTTTGATGTGAATGTTTGAACTTTTTCAATCGACTCGGCTACCATCCACAGCATGAAATCAGTACGTTCGTGAAGTCCTAGAGTGCTATATGTCTGAACTTTCATCTTCGTATTTGCAACGTTGATTAGGGCAACAAATTCCTTAGCTGCCTCTTCTCTAGCCACCTCATTCATCCAACGCCATTTGGGATCAATCTTGAAAAACGAATAATTCAGAAAGGTAGATTTAGAGATTTTATTCTGATTCTTATTTTGCTGGTCTTCCATCGGATCCCTCTCTGGCAATGTATGAATAGATACAATATCCTATTTGTCTTCCAGACCTAACCAGACATAACCTCTAGATTCGAGCTCATCTGCAAGAGTCTTATCTCCTGATTTGATGATTCTTCCCTTTGCCATCACATGGACATAATCAAGTTTTGATAAGTATCTCAGGATTCTAGCATAATGTGTGATCACGATTATGCCTGCGCCAGTATCAATTAATTGGTTGATGGCCTCAGCAACTGACTTTACAGCATCTATGTCCAAGCCTGAATCCGGTTCATCTAGAATTGCTAAGTTTGGCTTTAGAACCAACATCTGCATTACTTCTGATCTCTTCTTTTCGCCCCCAGAAAATCCCTCGTTAAGGTATCTGCTAAGGAATGACTTATCAAGGCCCACGTGGTCTAGATTCTTCTTAACATACTCATGAAATTCTCTTACCGTAAGGAAGACCTCGCGATTATTTTGATCCTCGGTTAGTGATTTGTTCAGCGTATTATACGCATTTCTCAGGAAATGACTATATCCGACCCCAGGGATTTCGATCGGATACTGAAAACCAAGGAATAGACCTTTCTTGGATCTCTCATCAGTGGTTAATTTCATAATACTTTCTCCCTTTACTAGAGCGTCCCCGCCAGTAACCGTATACTTAGGGTGCCCAAGCAAGACATTTGCAAAAGTACTCTTGCCAGAGCCGTTTGGACCCATGATTACATGGACTTCACCTTTATCGACCTTCAAATTAAGACCAGCTAATATTTCCCTATTATCGATATTTGCATGAAGGTCCCTGACTTCCAGAAAAACCATTGATAATTGTACTTCGGAATGCTTAATATAAGTATATATCAAAGCCTTGGCGCATTTCCGCGAGACAGCACAATGGATCCATCTTAAGACTAGCTAATATGACTAACTCTTTTCTATTGTACTTTTAGGGTACCTAACATATACGGATGTACTTGGCAATAGAATGGATGATCCCCAGGATTAAGACTAGCAGTATCTATCTGCGCTGATGCTCCAGGATCAATTATGCTCGTATCGAATTCATCCCCTGATTTCGGATCCTGCGCTCCAGTCCCACTTGTAGCAGTATGAGGTGCTGTGTCTTCGTTAGAGACCCCTATCACGTCGCCTTTTGTGACCGTTAACGGATCAGGGTCATATGCTGGATTTCCTTGTACTGATGCACCTTCAGGTATCGTGAGTGAAGCTTGTACTCCAGAAGCCTTCGATGTAGCATTCGTAGATGTAGCATTCGTAGATGCAGCGGTTGCTTTATCAGGCGTTGATTGAGAAGTAGGAGACGTCGATCCCTCGCTACCAGGTAAATCTTGTCGATAAATCGATTCTATCACTCCAGGTACTGGTGCAGCGGCGCTAAAAACATAGAATACTACAACTCCAGTCATCGCACCCAAACCAAGAATAGCTATAAAGGCAATTTTCCCTATCGATCCCATCTAGGCAGGTTCACTAGTTATTGACCCATATTAAATCCTTGATGCGCGAAACCCTTTGGACAATCAAGTACCCGATATCTGGGACGCACAAGGCGTAAAATGGATAGAAGGCAGTTTTTGTCTCTTTCGAATGAATAGTAAGTACCTCAAGAAATTAGGGTAAGCTACGAGGGCAATCCGGACGAATATGGAACTTACTTGAACGTTAAATTATGAGTAAGTAACTTTTAATTTGGTCTTCACTTCAAAATGATTCATATCGAGTTGACCAAGAACGTAACAAAATGCATATTCTGTAAGAATATTGTGGTATTTAGGTTCAAGCCTATGCTTCAGTGGAATATCACGGGAGAAGGTTATCTTTGCGGGGATTGTTATGAAAAAAAATTGGCTGAATACTACCTAACACCAGATCGAAGAAACATTACGAGGCAAGCAGACAAGAGTGTTTTCTGATCACTAGTAAATGATATCGTCATGATGATTTAGTAAAAAAATTTCTAAAGTACCTTCAACTGGTTATGAAACCTGTTGCTAGGGATTTTGACCAGAACCAAAGTAAATTATGGGTCATCTATATGACTTCTGCTTTCTGCGTCTTGCACTAGGACCACCAAATTTCTTCGATTCAGTCTGTCGAGGATCTCCAGCCAAAAAATGTCGGTCATACTCCATGATCTTCTTCCTTATCTCCTCACGAATGCTTTTTGATAGTGGATGATCTTTCGGCTCTCTACCTCCTTTTCCTTCGCCACTCAAAGCCCTAGATATGGCAACTGCGCTGGCAAAAGCCTGTCCCATAAATCCTCCACCATGTACCTTGACGCTAAGATCTATCCTATTTCTGACTTCTCCTATTAGATGGATCGGAACTAAAACCACTTCCCTTGCGACTTCTGGTTCCAAGACTTCCGCAGGCAGATTGTTGATTCTAACTTTACCATTGCCCTTTGATATGGTAGCAGTGGCCCTACTTGTCTTCCGCTGTCCAGGATAAAGATCAATCTTGTTCACTTAATCTCGCCCTCCCATCCGATTTGTTTCGCGATATCTCCAATGGTAATATAAAAAGATTCGGGCTTACTTATATTGCAATCTTCGAACCTCTTTACCTCATGTTGGCTGAGCTTTTCAGGTACACCGATGTAAACTCTTAGTTGCTTAAATGCCTCAACCCCTTTAGTCTTGCGCTTGGGGATCATGCCTCTGACCATCTTAGTCAAAATGGTGTCAGGCCGCCGGGGATGGAATGGACCATGAATGGGGTTAGTAACCGAATTTATCTCTAGATCCTCTTTGTAGGTTTCAATGGTCTTGTATCTGTTTCCAGATATCATAGCTTTCTCTGCATTCACGATTGAAACCTTGTTACCTTCTAACAGAAGCTTGGAAACACGAGAACAGGTTCTACCAGCTATGCAATTTGCAACATCAACTATCATCGTAGAAGGCTGCTGCTTATCCAATAACCTTAACCCCTGTTCCATGAGGATATCTTCGAGTAAATTCAGGAAGATCAAGAATCTGACCGCCTGCTTCGGTTATCTTCTTCGCAGCTAACTTGGAAATTGAATATGAATAGATTATGATCGTATGGCCCAAATTACCGGAACCAAGTATTTTTCCTGGGACAATAACCACATCACCCTCCTTAGTATGTTTAGACAATTTGTCTACGTTAACTTCACGCCTATTACTATTAGTCTTCAGGAATTTACGTTCCATGTCTTTCCATATGGGAGCTTTTGTCTTTTTGTACGCCCCCCTAAGTGTCCATACTGTATCAGCAATGGGGCCATCTGCTAGCATAACTTGTCTACCAAACATAACTCGAATCCCCAAATAAATGTACTCGCTTATTCCGTTCTTGGAACTTGCAATGATGCGATAGTATTAGAAAAATTTTTTATCTTCGTATTTAACTTTTGAATCGCAGCAATTGTTGTCTCCTCTGCGGTAAGCGCTCCAGTAGTTTCAATAGTCAAAATAGACTGGTTCTCTTCTGTACCATCTGTAACTATCGAGCAAGTCGTCGGTTGCCACTTTGCATGACTGCTTCCTAATCCCAACTTAGCATAAGCTTCAAATTTCAATTTTTGAGATGGTGCCAAAATAATAATTGGAATGTCTTTGGATACCGGTCTCACTACATCATCCTCTGAAAGCAATTCTCCAGAAGAAACCAACTTGGTTTTATCATTAGCCTCAGAATTTAGCACTAGTAAAACTCTGCACTTTGAACAGCCTAGAGAATTATTGCAATCACAATCTTCAGGCATGATAAACCTTTTTAAATCAGTGCGCAACGGAATCAGCCCTAGTCTATGTGCTATTGCTTCGTCGTGCATAACTGATGAATTCTCCATCATAACTACGTCATCAATTGCCAAAGTAGGAACCTCACTTATCGAAATCCTTCTGATAGCGTTGATGTATTGTCGGGGAACATTATCAAACCTCAAGACTATACGCTCATCGGTCTTACTCAAAACATCTAGTGATGGCGTTGATACCAACGTCACATTGTCAACTACAGGCTATTAAAAATCTACCGAAAGAAAACCCATCAGCGAGTCCAAAATCATATCGATGAATATCATTAAATATACAATTCAGAAATAATGGTCGTTCAACAGGTTAGTAACGCCGTGTTATCAACCCTTCAGGTTATCTCGTCAATAGCACTATTTTCATTTGCGCTAACTAAAGACAAGCAAATGTAAAATCATAGTATCGACTCAGAAAGTTTGGAAAGTAGAGGAATAATCTCAATTTGCAAAGAAAGAATGACATAAAAATCACAAATACTGTATTTTGGCTACAGATGTGAAGATTTCTCGATTTGTAAGATGTAGTTTCTCGTTTCGAGGCCGGAGATTGGCCTATATATCTCCGTCTGCGAGGTATTCTTAATTCAACCTTCTATACCAGGGGGCTGTGGAACATCGCTTCGCTTAATATCAACGCCCAATTCTAGTAGGAATGCCCTATTTATTTCAGAGCTCTGACAAGAAAGCTAAAATGACATATGTGAGAATAAGCACGTCCTCTTGAGTCTTAATACTTTGCCTATTGTATGATTTAGCCAGCCCGTCCAGCTCTGTACTTGGGATAGCGACACGGTGTAAGAATCCAAATGCATCCTAGGTCAAGTATTACTATCATAAAAAAATAATGTATGGTTAATTATGAAAACTTCAAACATTATTATTATAACCAAAATGTTGCCAAGAAGATACTTATATTTTTTATAGTGCCTGTTAGGTGGAATGCCATATAATGCAAAAGAAAATGCTATTAACTATTCTTCTAAGCATCGCTACTCTAAGCGGGCTGATCTCCATGGGATCGGGAAACAATGTATCTGCATACACCGAAAACCAATCAGGGATTCAATTTAGTTGCTTTCAAACAAATGAAAGCACCGGGGAGTACAATAAGACCGAAGATGGCAGCTTAATACCATGCGAAATAGACCACGGAGATAATGCGTGGATGATGACTGCTTCGGCCCTTGTACTAATCATGACGCCTGGTGGCTTAGCCACTTTCTATTCAGGGCTATCACGACGCAAGAACGCTGTGAATACTATTCATATGACTTTTATGGCTACTTGTCTTGTAGCAGTCCAGTGGGTCTTATTTGGATACTCTCTAGCTTTTGGTCCAGATGCAACAGGCCAGGGCTTTATAGGAAATTTTGACTGGGTCGGATTGAACTATGTGCTTCATGACGTCCCCTCGGACGTTTACGCTATTACCATACCTCACCAGACGTATATGGTATTCCAAATGATGTTCGCCATAATCACACCAGCTCTTATTGTGGCAGCTTTAGCTGAGAGGATGAAGTGGAGCGCCTTTGTTGTTTTCGTGGTTATATGGGCCACTTTTGTGTATGATTTTGCGGCTCATTGGACATGGTCGCTGGGCGCGGGAGGAACTGCAGTGGGTTGGACTGGAGCATTACCATCACTTGACTTTGCAGGAGGTACTGTAATACACATTACGTCAGGTTGGTCAGGTCTGGTAATTGCCTTAATGCTTGGTCGCAGGTTAGGGTATGGAAAAGTTCCGATGGAACCGCATAATATATCTATGGTCGTGTTAGGTGCTGCCTTGCTGTGGTTTGGCTGGTTCGGATTTAACGCTGGTTCAGCTGGGTGGGCAGGGCCAAATGCTACTAGCGCGTTCGTTGCAACACAAATAGCGACAGGAACCGCAGCTTTGACTTGGATGCTAATCTCTTGGGGACATACAGGTAGAGCCTCTACGGTCGGAGCAGCTAGCGGAGCGGTGGCTGGATTAGTAGCAATTACTCCAGCGTCGGGTTACGTTGGACCTATGGCAGCTGTGATAATAGGTATAGCCGCTTCCCTTGTTGGCTATGCAGCAGTAGTCTTTAAGAACAAGAGAAAGTGGGATGATGCGCTCGATACATGGGCAGTCCATGGTATGTGTGGTCTAGCAGGTGCTCTCCTGACAGGAGTCTTTGCACAGACAATTTACACTGACATAGCTAACGGTCTTGCCTTCGGAAATCCAGTTCAATTATTGGACAATGCAATAGGAGCCTTCGCATCTTTAGCATGGGCAGTAGGTGTCACAGCAGCCATAATTAAAGTGATGGACAAGGTCTGGCCGGGTGGAATCCGAGTCACACCGAAAGAAGAGGAAGTCGGTTTGGATCTATCCCAACACGGAGAAAGAGCGTATGTGACTGAGTAAAGGCACGACCTTTTACTTTTTCTCGATTTTTTTGTGATGAATATTATATACATTTTTTATCTTGCCGGATAAGTTTATGGTAGAACGATAATGGTACCACGAATCTGCGATATGCCCTTTTTAATACACGAACGTGCAAAACAGGTCATTCATAAATTTAGAATAATCCAAACATAATGGTAATCTGAATCCGCCAACCCACAATGTGTACTTTTTGTTCAGAACAATTTACCTTACTATTTTTGAAAACGACACTTAAATTACATTATATATATATTGCTTAAAAGCGGTTTAAAAGGGGTTTAAAAGTAAATGGGTGATTCCAAGTTTACTATAGTCAGATTTGTGATGGACGGTAACAGATTTGAGATCTTGGTTAAACCTGACCTCGCGCTGGAATATAAACTGGGCAAGAGGCATGATCTGAGCAATATTCTAGTCTCTGATGAAATATATTCTGACGCAAACAAAGGGTCACGAGCGGCTAGCGACAAGCTTTCTAAATATTTTAAAAGTACGGACTCTGCAGAGGTAGCAAGGCAGATCCTTTCTAAGGGTGAATTAAGTTTAACTACAGAGCAACGCCGGAAGATGGTAGAGGAAAAGAAAAGACAAATTATTGACTATATTAGTAGAAGCTTTGTTGACCCTAAGACGCATTTACCGCACCCTCCATTGAGGATACAAAGTGCAATGGAAGATGTTAGAGTTAACATCGATCCCTTTAAGAAGGCGGAAGAACAAGTTAAAGTTATTATCGATTCACTCAGAAAGATACTCCCGTTAAAATCCGAAATTCTGAACCTCACAGTAACTATTCCCGCAAACTACTCTGCTCAGGGTTATAGCACGCTAAAGACGATAGGGAATTTTAAAAGTGACGAGTGGCTTGCCGATGGTTCTGTACGTGTAACATTGGCAGTTAATGCAGGTATGAAGGGTAAAATCATTGAAAAGGTTGGTTCTGCGACTAGAGGCACAGCTCAAATAAGAGAAGATCTGTAACTTGAAATTCATTTAAAATATAAACCCCATGATGTTTTCCAAAGAGAGAAGGAAATGACAGAGATTTATACTAAAGACAAGATGATAGATTGGGGGAGATATTGATAATAGTATGCAAGAAATTAAGAGAAAATACGTGGTGCCCGGAGACAAGATTATCGAGGGGAATTTCAGACCACTAATGAATGTAACAAGAACGGGAAATTCAATCTTTGCTACGAGAATCGGTATTGCAGAGGCTACAAGAGATGGGATCAAGGTAATACCATTGTCAGGCGTATATATTCCTCGTGTAAATGATATAGTAATTGGCAAAATTGTTGATCATTCTTCTCTATCATGGCAAGTCGACATATTTGCATGCTTTTCTGCACATCTGCCTGCCCAAGACGTCTTCGGGAGGGATTTTTCACCTGCTCGGGACGATATGAGCAGACAACTGGCAATAGGGGATCTAGTTACTGCTAGGATTGTGGCATTTGACAGAACACGTGACCCTATGCTTACTCTACAAGACAAAGACCTTGGAAAGATACCTAAGGGCGAATTCCTAAAAATATCCGCGACACGTGTTCCCAGGTTGATTGGAAAGCGAGGCTCTATGATACAGACTATAGAGCAAGCGACTCAGACACGAATTTTGATTGGACAAAATGGGGTAGTAGTAGTATCAGGCAGGAACCCCGACGGAACCCAGCTGGCTATTAGAGCAATTAAGATGGTAGAGGAAGAGGCACACACATCAAATCTTACGCAGCGGATCAGGGCGTTCTTGAATGTTCCTGAACCGCAATCTTCTGACTCACTATCAGATGTGGCTGTACCAGAAAGCCAGAAGATTGTGGGAATTCGATCTCCTATGCAGGAAACTGAAGATCAGGTAGAAGAAGAGATAGAGAAAGGTGAAAAAATATAATTGGTTCAAACAAGAAGTTTGATAGATGAACAAGGACACAGAACTGATGGTCGGAGTTTAGATGAATTACGTAACGTTAAGATACGCGTAGGCATCGTTAAAAATGCTGATGGATCAGCATCGATAGAGTTTGGGAAAAATAGGATTGTTGCTGCCGTCTATGGTCCTAGAGAAGTGCATCCGAAACACATGGCGCTTCCTGACAGATGTGTATTAAGGTGTAGATATCATATGTCACCTTTCTCAACGGACACACGCAAGAATCCCGCCCCTTCCAGAAGAGAAGTTGAGATATCAAAAGTAATGAGAGAGGCACTGGAACCAGCA
>JBKPHJ010000002.1:0-1051 GCA_046729835.1 Thermoproteota archaeon | reverse complement strand
GACCTGAACATATGGCTGACCAATTTCCTGAAAACATGGGTTTGAACGTGATTCCGTTAGAAGTTAAGAATGGGTTTGGCGTGGGAACCATTTTTAGAATTAGTGGAGATTTCGATGGTAAAAAATTAGAATGGGATTGTGAAACTGTAGATTACATACCTCATCGTAGGATCGTAGCTAAAATGATAGAAGGCCCGTTCAAAAGATGGGAGATTGTAGTCGAATTTGAAGAGTTAAGCGATAAAGGCACTAGAATTCGAATGCAGGTAGATTATGATATGCCTCTAGGACCACTTGGAGGTTTGATGGACAAAGTGAAGCTAAAGAAAACGGCTGAGAGGGGAATGGAAAATGGTCTCTACAGAGTTAAGGCATTGTTAGAAGGTACAGGCTCAATCCCGGTTTACATAACCCTTGACGCCTATAGACGTGTACTGAAGGAGAAGGAGAGGCTACGCTGTTCGGTATCCGACGCTATAGTCGCATTGATAAAGGAACATGATGAAAATACAGTAGCAGCTAACGTTCGTGTGTAGCTCAGTGCAAAGCACATTGTTTCCGCTCCTCTTTGCATGTAAAATAGCGTGTTCAGACACAAATAAAAATAATCAAAGATGAGGACAAAAGAAGCTCCTAACTCATAATGCAAGCGAATACAGTTGACGAAAATGAATCCGATATAAACACGTCTATACTAGATTTAAATATGTCCACACCTTGATGTTCCACCTATGGGTTCGTAGCTCAGCCAGGTAGAGCGTCTGGCTCTTAACCAGTCATCCAAATGGGTTAAAATGTCGTGGGTCCGAATCCCACCGAACCCGAGATTCATACGGGTTCATATATTTCCTGTAGCATAAACAGATTGCCATACAGAATATGCCGTCTAGTCTTGTCACGGTCATAGGTTGGATAGAAAAGTCAATACCCAATGAAGAAAACCAGAGGTTAGTTTGCAGGTTTGCAGATTTTATGAAGAGCACAGCAGAGGCATCTCGATGTTGGTCCGATTTCAGACTGGTGAACCTTTTTTAAGTTTATTAGAATACCT
>JBKPHJ010000001.1:0-11208 GCA_046729835.1 Thermoproteota archaeon | reverse complement strand
GAAAACTATAAGTAAGATAGGGTATTTTTCTATCTTCAATACCAGGTGGATTAAGGCATTCAAGAATCTAGAATTCATCACCATTCTCACTTTGGATTTAAAGCTGATTCGCCTGTAGAAAATAGTGACATTACAATTTCTAGTAGAAAGAGCAAAAATAGAGTCCTTGGGGGCGTCGACGAGGCTGGAAGAGGAGCCGTCATGGGGCCAATGGTAGTTGCAGGTGTGAGTTTAAAAGAAAAAGACATGCACGAGTTGGCAAGAATAGGAGTCAGAGATTCTAAGGAGCTTTCAAGGAAAAGCAGATCCTTGTTGTACGGACAGATTATAGAGATAGCAAGATCGATATGTGTCTGTGTTGTAGAAAGCGCAGAGATAGATATGCACGTAGCTGTCAAGAGGCTGAACCATTTAGAAGCATTAGCAATGGCTCAGGTAATCGACAACATGCAGGCAGACAGCATATTCGTAGATTGTTGCGATGTAAACTCTGAAAAATTTAGAACAAATATACTGGGCAATGTTAAACGAAGACTAAGAATAAGAAGGGGGAAGATGGATGTCTTTTCATTTCATCATGCAGATAGATTGCACCTGGCCGTCTCGGCGGCATCTATAGTAGCCAAGGTGATCAGAGAGGAACGCCTTGGAAACATCAAGAGAGTTCATCAAGATATCGGCAGTGGGTACCCGTGTGACAAGATAACGATTAGATTTATTAGATCATGGATTGCCGAGGTCGGCATACCTCCATCCTTCGTAAGAAGTTCGTGGCTACCTGTCAGGAGATTGTTATCAGAAAAACAACAACAAAAAATATTTTGACCCCGCAGGAACTATCTTGTGAGTGGAACAGAGCGACAGCTATATGCTTTTGCCTTATTTGTAGCACCTTTATTTCGTATTCGTATACACTGCGTATATCATTCCGTGGTCCTTATCAAAAGGCTCAAGGTCAATAATCTGTTTAATGTTAAATCCCTTTGATTCGAGTTTTTTTGCTTCCTCCTTTATGACTGCTCTTGGATCTTTGACTACGTCTATACTTCTTGCCTTTACCACAAGGAGTAATACACCTTCGTTCCTCAGGTATACCCTACAGTTTTCAATTGCGATCTCGGTCTGATCAGGTTGGGCTATATCACAGTAAATTGCATCGACTGTTCCGAAAATTGAGTAGTAAGATCTGGGTCTTCTACCATCTTCAATTATTGGGATGATATTGTGTCGCCGTGTTGCCACGTTCTCCAGGAGTTCTCTTGCCACTCGAACGGCAGGCTCTACAGCAAAGAGTATACCATCGGTGCCAATTACATCCGAAATATGACTTACGGTAGTACCTGTTGAGGCGCCCAAATATAATACTCTAGTACCCGCCGTAAAGGGGAAATTCTGCATGCCCTTATAGAGGGCGGCAGCCAATTTACTTCTGTATACGTCCCACTGCCTGAATTCCGTATCCTCGTCTCGTATCAGCCTCTCCCCATATACCGAATTTCCCTTATCCAGGTTGGGTGTGACCAGACATTTCACTCCATCAACATTTACCCACAAATTGAAGCTGCTGCTGCTATTGTTGTTATTCAAATTGATGCAATTCCACAGTGTGGGGTTCGGTCATATGGATTGCGTGTAATCTCATTTGAGCGGAATCCGTGTTCTAATTTCTTCATTTTAATCATTTTACCCTTTTCTTTTTGTTACTTCTGTACCTCATACTCCTTTTATGTCTGCCTCTACGGTCAGAGTGGATTCTCCGACCTCCTCCGCTGAACTTACCAAAATGTCTGTCTCTCATTTTTTTGTGTGGGGATTCGACCGGAGGTTGACTATACTTCTCCTGTATCTCATTAATCCTGATTTTCAGTTTATCAGAAAGAGATGGATCCTTTTCCCCACTTCTGTAGAGATCAATCCTGGCAGCGATAGACGCTTTCGAGGCAACCGATCTCGCTATTTTTCCTCTCTGCCACCTGGGGGCAGAATGAATTAAAGGATGTTGAAAGAGGATTCCATGTTTAGGAGTGCGAGCCCCAGTCTTTAAGGATCGGAATAGTGCCTTTTCAGCACCCAACACCTGAACTGTGCTAGAAGACAGATGAGCAAATCGTTGAAGACTACCCGCCTTGGCTAACATCCTTGCCCCCACAAGAGGACTTAGAAGTTCCTTAGTATTCGGTGCTATCAGTTCCATTGTATCCTCAATATGGCCGGCGATAATCCTTCTAAGTTCTGTCTGCAGTATCACCTGATAGGCGAGCTGCTTTATGATGGTCAGGTTTTCAGGAGTGATATCTCCTCCTCTGCTCCTCTCAGCTCCTTGAAGAATCACCTGTGCCCGTCTCTCCTCTAGCCCAGCTTTTTCAAGGATCGCCCGTGTAATTCCATCCCGAAATCCAGCTTCTCTTACAATAATTGCATATGAGTTAACACTCTGGATCAGGTTATCAAGCTCTGGAAAGTGAAGGCCATACCATTCTCTCATCCTTGTTCCGATGGTATTGATTATCTTGTCCAGTTCGTCTAAAGCATTGACGGCCTGGATAATATGTAAATCAAGCTGTTCTGATGATTCTTTTATTCTGGACGAGGATAAATCGATCGCAAACTTGCGAAGCTCGCGTTGAGCTTGATCTTTATTAGAGACAAATCCTGCCTTTTGCAGAATAGCATCTTTCTCAAGTGATACCATTCTAAGCTCTTCATCATTCATCAGTGAGCTACTAATGCCATTCTGTTGAAGAAAAAAATTCAAGCTTTGGTCGTTTGCCCTTATAGTTGGGTAACTGGTAATTTTGTTGATCATCTCCCTTGATTCTGGGGGGCTGCCGCCGTTCTTGATTAACCTGTAAGACTGGATCGGATCTATGAATTTACTCGAAGCTAAGACTTTACCCGTTACATCCAAAGCGATGATACCAAGTTCAGACAGTACCACTAAACATCGGTCATCAGACATCTATGTACAACCTTTGTGAGGAGCAAGAGGATATTAAAAAGATATCACATCCGCCAGGCTAAAACAACATGTATCATTTAGTATACGCTGGTGCCCCCTGCATTTCACGGAGCCAGCATTAGATGTCACAGACAGACAATATTATGTTATAGGTTGTAGTCTAATTGAGTTAAAACTAGGAATCTTCGTACGTTCTGATCTCTAGAATGAACCGAACCGTCCGCAAGTAAATAACAATAACCCTAGAACAACAGCCAGAGCAGCCAGATTAGGAAACAAGTAGATTTAGAATCATCATTGTCACATTGTTACAATCAGCGTCATATTGATAGGGATAGCTGTTTGAATAATAATAATTTGTAATCTAATTCCATCTGCTGTTTTAATCAGATGTTGAGCAATGGTTCATTCTTGATCTTTATGATCGAAGCCTTACTCATCTGTGTGAGCATAGTTCGAAGACAATCGCTGACCTTGGATTCCTTATCGCTGGATATAGAAAGCACCTCGTATACCAGATCTTGGAATGAGATTCCGTTGCACATGTTCCATAGAGAGACTGCTGTATCAGTGACTCTATATCCTTCTCCCTTAGAATTAATCAAAATAGGCGTTCCATCCAGATCGTTGCTAGCTGTACCTCTTCTCAATATGATAGACTCTGAATCAATTTTTCTATCCCTTAACCTCCACATTTCGGCCCGGTACAATTGTGTTACTCTGAATCTTATTTAATCATTTATAGATCAGGACCATTAACCAATTACTTTAATAAAGGTGAACCATCGACCAATCCCCTCCCTATCTCCCTACCGCTCACAGCTTCCTACCTCATACCTGGGAACAAGTCCACGCACTTGATTCAATCTCATTCCTAAGCGAGCTAGAAACAGTGAGACCTTTGGCCAGTAGTGCAGTTGACTTAAATCCTTCCAGGTGGGCGGATGAGCTTGATAATGCTTAAATTTAGTTGGTATGATCATTTATACAGTTTCTTGTCGTTCTTTCTTAGAAAGATCCTAAGACATAATACTAATGAGTCATCACCCAAGCAGAAAAAAAAACGCACTAAGACGGAGCGAAAAATTGTCCTCACAAGGGAGGCAGCTGATGGTATTATAACATTTGCTAAAAGCTGGCACCCAAATGAGGGAATATTAATTCTAAGAGGAGCACATAAGGCCGGACAAGTAAACGTGGACGGTCTGATTGTACCTCCATTTGCTTCACACGGGCCATACTATTCGGGTTTTCCAAATTATGACCTACCCTTTGACCTTTCCTATATTGGGACGGCACATTCACATCCTGGTGGATCTAACCGCCCTTCGTTAGCTGACCTGAACAACTTTTTTGGTTTGGTCTCCATTATCATTAGCTTCCCGTACGAAGAAAGAAGTATCGGCGCATTTGATAGAAATGGAAATTCGCTAAAGTTGACCATAATATGATGAAGAGCCGTTACGATGATGGTGATGATAGATATATGGATAAAAAAATGATATATCGCGTTGCCTTAGTATATATCCATACATACATATCTCGTACATGCATCAAATCTACTTCACCTAACTCTCTCAAACTAATTCGTTTATCAGGTGAAAGCCATTACGACTATCGCCCTCTTGATTGATGTGCCGCTGATCCTGTGGGATTAGTTACAGATTCCATTCCTCTTCCTATTAATGCAAATGATACACCAGCAGCTGCTATCATGATTCCAGGAGGGAGAATCCACCACCAGAGTCCTCTAGCAGCAGCTGAGGCTGTATTAGCATTGTGAAGGATACTTCCCCAAGTAGGGATCGAAGGGTCCCCCAGTCCTATGAAACTCAATGTCGCCTCAGTCAATATCGCAGCAGGCACAGCAAGAGCAATGCTGGCGAAAGTTAGCGGTAAGAGTTGCGGCACAATATGCTTGAGTATGACCTTAATGTCTCTTTCTCCCATGAGCTTTGACGCTTCCACGTACTGTAGATTCTTTATCTGTAGTGCAAGGCTCCTTGCAATCCTAGCGATCCCACTCCAACCGAAGATCACAAGAAAGAGAACAATCAGATAGATGCTACTTCCTATAGTAATCGAGAGTAAGACAAGGAAAACGAATGCTGGGAGGGATATAACAAGATCATTGATTCGCATCATTGCCTCATCAGACTTGCCTCCCTTGTAACCAGCGACCAGTCCATATAGCATGCCGATGGCCACAGAGGAGACAGCCACAGTCAGTCCTACAAATAGAGCTACAGGCGCCCCCCAGAAGATTCCTATACTCAAGTCCCTTCTTTGGTCATCTGTGCCCATCAGCCCGTAGACTTTTCCTCCCAGAATTACCTCTACGTCTTTTACTTGGTCTTCTGTATTGAAAAGATAATAGGTCACATTAAATAGATATGGTCCCTTCAGAACCTTCTGCGCATCGAGACCGGAGAAGATCATTTTTTGAGGCGTAGATATATCCGGCTGGTAATCAAAAAGACCGACATAAGCTTCTAGATTCTCTCTTATAGACTCGTCTGTTGAGAAGACTCTAGAACAGTATTCACTTATTCCAGAGCTATCGTCTGAGCCACCTGACGGAAGGGGAGAATTATATATCATGAAATCATTCCCGTCAGGTCTCACCACGTCAATTTGTACGACGGGAGGAATCTCTCCATATTGGAGACAATAATCAAATTTAAAATCGGTAGGATAGGTATCGTAATTAAAATCTACGTGGTACAGGAATGACTGGGTTGGAATCGCGTCTAATGAATTGTTCTGTATCTTCGCATCCTCGGCCCCAAGGATTATGTGATCGGGTAGCCTAGCCTCAGGCAAGAAGTAGTTTACCCACGATGGCGCGGCAGATTTCGGGTTGTCGATCCAAAATCCTGGGTTGTTCCACTGGCTGAAGGACTCTAGAGGAACTGCGATCAAAGCATAAATAGTCATAAGCACCAAAATCCCCAGAATAATGAATCCGGAGATTGCAGCTCTTGAACGCAGAAGCTTCCGGCTAAGCAGAGCAAGATTGCTTGGAGATTCTACGATCCTCATGAAGATATCTTTACTCTCGGGTCGAAATGCGCATACAGCAGATCGGTGATTAGCATCGTGATAACATAGATCAAAGTGAATACGTATGTGCTTCCAATGATTAGTGGGAAGTCCATCACCAATATTGAATCATAAAGTAGCTTGCCTACGCCAGGCCAGTCAAATACCGCTTCTACAATAAAACTACCAGTGATGGAAGCAATGAGGGCAGTAAGTATTCCGGTCAGGATTGGGGGAGCTGCATTTCTGAGTGCGTGAGAATACAATATCTTTCTTTTTGGGATCCCCATTACTCGTTTCGCCTGGATATAGTCTTCGTCCAAAATTCGTGAGACAAAATAGCGAACCACGTATGCAGAAACGGCGAAGCTCCAAAGAACGAGGGTGATTAAAGGCAGACTCATGTGGTAGAGCAGATCAAAGATGTAAAATGGGTCACCAGGAGAGGTCAAGGGAGTCGAACGGGCAGGAAATATGTCAAGCGTGAATGAGAACAAAAGTATCATCAGCATTCCTATCCAGAATATCGCAAAACTATTGCTTACAACTGCAGCAAACGAGACGCTTTTGTCAAGAATCGAACCTCTTTTTTCAGCCATATATGTGCCCAGATATAAACCAAGGACGGTGACGATCACCGTAGATGTTGTAAAGAGCAAAACTGTCTTGGGAACTTTTTCTAGGATTATATCCCTAACGCTCGATGAGCCGCTGTCGGACGTATAGAAGTTTGATCTGCCCAGATCTAAAGTTATTACTTTGAAAAGAGTGTTTGTGAATCTTTTTGGCGAGTACCAGGGTTCATCTAGTCCAAGACTCTTTATCTTCAGGTTTATCTGTTCGCTAACATATGCCTGGCGCTGTGAGGGCGTCTTGAAATGAATCTGATTCTGAGCTGCTGAATTGACTGCGTCATACCTTATTTGGTCCAGTAAGAGCTTGTCCATAGTGGAGCCAAGAAGAATTAGAGTTATGATTAAGGTTACAATTACGACGAGAATCCTATATGCAGTTGTCTTTGCGATAAAGTAAAGGAAATTCGTCATTCACTAAGCAACTCGCTAACTGAAGTCGAAGGCATCTATAAATGATAGGCCAGAAAAGCATGTATGTATGCTTTGAGATGTCCTCTCAGAAATGTAAGACCCTCCTACCGAATTTATTAAGGAACACAAAAAGTGATGCAGGAATACTAGGGCCCTCTGAGTCTTACATTCATGCCTGAGATATTCAGCATTATCACTGCTGAGCCCTAGTAAGAGGGTTGACGATTATCAAGGTCGTAGAATGAATATCTGGCCTATAAGCAGTGTTACTTACCGCAAAGATCTTCAAGAGGCTGGGACCAGTTGATAGAGAAGCAGTCTCGTTCTTCGGTATGTTTATACTGTATGTCCCATTCCGGTCTGAGCTAGTGGTATTCCCTGAGATCACCGTTCTACCGTCCCTATTTGAGATAAAGTAATAAACAGTAGCATTCTGTGTTGCCTTACCATCCATACTCACCACTGCATCGACGTTGAGGGGGGTTTGACCTGCAAGCACAGTCTTGGGAGCGTCCACTTTGCTGATCGAAGCAATCTTTGGCTTCTCGTATATTGACCAGTGACCTTGTTCGAATGGGTACGACGCATCTCTAAAAGCTTTTATGGTTATAACCCTTCCCGCAGGATTATAGGAATCTAGGTAAAACGGTCCATTTCCGATAACGGCATGGTTGTGAGTATCGATCCACTTGATGCTTGCATCATATCTCTTATTTGCTTCTACTGGGGTTACGAGATTCTTAACGGGGGGCGGAACGAATCCCTCCTCTTTCATAGTAACCAACTCATTTCTTATCATAGCTGCATGAGAAGGGAGTATCAGAGATAACCAAGGCACATTCTTTGATAGAGCTTCAGTCTTTGAGTAAGCAGCTTTTCCTGACGAAACAAGCCTCTCAGCAGCGGCGGTGATCTCCCATGGTTCTCCCGCCCATACCGAAGCGGCCTCGGCAAGTTCCTTCTTATCGAAATGCCATTGATCTATGTAGGACTCTACCGTCTGGTTATCAATGAACCGTGTTCCTTTGACAAGTGGTAGACCCGGCTGCACAGCTGACATGTATTCTGCATCCTGTGTTTTGTCGGCAGGGTCACCGGTGTCTTTTCCCCACTCAAACAGAAAGTACTGGGGATAAACCAGATCTGCAACCGTCATGGGGCTCCCATGATGCCAGTTTGAGTATAGAATTTTGTACTTGACAGAGGTAAAGGCCGAATTGTTCTCCCCAGGACCTCTCCATTCCTGAGAGATGGGATCCCAAGTCACAGAATCATTAGGTACTTGCAATTTCTCAAACGGTCCCTTCGTTGTTATATTTAGCCAAGGGGTCCTCATAGGAATTACTTCGCCGGTGTAGGGATTTCTAAAGGTCGCGGGATCTGATAATGCCGAAGATATATCTCTGCAATACTGGTCGGAGCAGCCACCTATCCCATTCCAAGCTCCCTGATAAATCTGCTTGACACCTATATCCAGCGAATTTGAAGGATCCTGGGTTCTTGCGTTTATGAGAGAGAATTTACTGGAGATTCCCCCTCCAAAATCGTTGACAAGTCCCGATAGAGCCGAAGAGGCCACATAAGGATCGATTAATTGCGATATGAAAATTCTGACGGCTTCTTTGAGCCCATAATCTGTAGCATTTCTAAGAAGCGAGTTCCGTTCATCGGCTGAAGTAAAATTAAGGAATTGAATTCGCTGTGCTATCTTGTCAATGGTTTTGTTCTGATAATTCCAGTAGGCCGGATTCTGCTGACCTGGCATATTGCCAAAGAATGGGGCATACATTTGGGAGGGGATGACAGGGTTGTACTTTACAAAACCCCCCGTTCCACCAAATGCTTCGGTGTAGATGTTCCAACCAAGGTCCTGAGGATTGGACCCATATACTAGCGTGTTTGCCTTATTCAGATCGCCGTAAGTTTTTTTCACCGTGAATCCCGCCTTCTCCAGCGCAGCGGATACCAGTTCTCCAACTGACCTTAGTGGTTGATTGTCACTTCTCAATAGCACTGTGATGGTGACTGGTTTTCCATTAAAGACCCATTTACCGTTCTCCCTCGAGGCCCCGGCGTCCACCATTGCGCGACTGATCATCTGGTCAGCGATTCTCGGGTTATATCTAATCCCCGAGGATTCTATAGAGTCGATCACGTTAAAGTACTCAGGAGAGAATATGCCGTAAGGACCAATGAGAGGTGTCCCTAGACCTTTTAGAGTCTCGTCCACTACAAAATCTCTATCGATTAAATAATTTACGGCATATCTTACCTCCCTTAGCGAAAAGGGATTGAGTATGCCTGAATTGTTGGACGGTGCAGGATTCAAAAGCAATCCATATGAGCCTGAAAGTTTATCGTATTCCTTCAAGTTGGGGATATTCTTAATTTCGGATGTTGCCTCCAGAGGGATACTAAAGTAATATGTGGCCAGTTTGCCTGATTTCAACTCCTCTAGGGCTACGTTGTCGTCGAGATATTGAATAAATCTAACCCCATCGATATAAGCCCCTTTTTTAGCAATCTGTGCATTTGTATTAAATTGCTGCTGCAGAAGTGGGGTAAGAATGAGCATAAACGCAGCTACTACGAAAATAAGGAGCCTCTTGTGTTGCATAGTTAGTCAGGTGAGAACCTATTTCAAGATTAAATTCCTTTTTTGTTTGAAGATTTAGAGCGTGGAGCTGCTGCTGCTTCTGCTGCAGCGGGAGCAGCGGCTGATGAGCAGGACGTGAGCATCACTCATTTCAAAAATGCAATCTTCTAAAAGACCTGTCATATCGAATATTGTTAGTGCTTCCGATAGGATTAAGATGATGGCTTGACAGATATTTTCTAATATCTGTTGCTATCGTTGCTTGGTCAGATGCGATCCTTAGGCTATAGTTGCTGGGTAATAGCCCATGACCTTCCGATTTGCCTGCGGGATTCTCGTCCATTCCAAACCCTCCTCTCTCAGTTGGAACCTTCTCGGGTGAATCTGGTTCTGCTCGCACTTCCATATCGTCCTTAGTTTCACTAGTTATATCATTAAAACCAGACAAGAGAGGATCAAATTTGTCTATAAAATGGAAGGGAGGAATTTTGTATCCATAGGCAGGCGGAAATCTACGACGAGTAATTTCATCTGGGATCATTATAAATTGGTTGATATCGTTCAGATATTAAATTGTATTGCAGAGTAGCAAGCAGCATATTGATTTCCCACATGATATGCTTTGATCTACCCTGTGTGAATACGTTGACTAATTTGTCATATTGTCCCACCTTTTGTAAAAAGTATACAAAGAGTATTAACGTTATAATAGAAGCATTATGTCTTCGATACGATAGTTGTAAGAATTTCAACACTCTATCTACGATCTTGCTGTAGAAGGAATATCTTTATATATAAGAAAAAACATTTATAGTAGATGCCGTTTTCTGGCAATTTTTATGGTGAAAAGCTTTGGTAAAAGATGTTACTCTATTCAATGAGAGATGCCCTCGGTGTGGAAAGGGCCCTATGGTTACTGATAATTCTAGCGGCGAAATGTTTTGCGGAAATTGTGGGTTCGTTATTACAGAGAGAATCGAAGAGATGGGTCCGGAATGGAGAGCATTTTCAAAGGAGGAACATGAAGACAGGAGCAGAGCGGGAGTGCCCACATCGTTGGCTATGCATGATATGGGACTAGCAACTATTATTGGACCTATTGACAAGGATGCCTCAGGCAAGCCATTATCAGCTTCCATGAAAAGTACAATCGAAAGACTCAGGACATGGGACAGTAGAAGTCAGGTGCATGAACCGGTAGACCGGAATTTCAGGCAGGCGTTTAGTGAATTGGATCGTCTTAAGGATAAACTTGCTGTGGGAGACGCAGTCATTGAAAAGGCTGCATATGTCTATAGGAAGGCTCTGGAACGCGGTCTGGTTAGGGGAAGATCTATCTCGGCGCTCGTCGCGGCTGCTCTTTATGCTGCATGTCGAGACACTGAGACGCCCAGGACTTTAAAAGACATTGCCAATGCGAGCAATATCAAGAAGAAGGATGTAGCAAGGTGCTATAGGCTCTTGATAAGAGAGCTCGATTTAAAGATGCCAGTAGTGGATCCCGTGAAATGTGTAGCCAGAATTGCGAGCAAGGCTGGGCTTTCCGAGAAGACCAAAAGAAAAGC